>NZ_LT607803.1:905532-1207376 GCF_900090195.1 Variovorax sp. HW608 | reverse complement strand
GAGTACAGGATCTCCGGCCCCGACCAGCGGATGTTGCAGGGATTGAGCACGCCGCCGCCCCAGGGCACGGCCATCTGGTACTCGAGGTAGCGGTCGGAGTTGAGCGCCAGCATGGCGACGCGGTCGCCTTCCTTCATTCCGAGCTTCTGCAGCGCGCCCGCCAGGCGCGCGACGCGCTCGGCGAACTCGCGGAAGCTGCGGCTGCGGCTGCCGAAGCGCACCGCGATGCGATCGGGTTTCTGCTGAACTGCGCGGTGCAGCGCCTGGGTAAGGTACATGGTTGTCTCCGTTGTTCCCGCGACCATCGCGTGGCTGCTGTTGTCGAATGACGTCGATGCTAAGAACGCAGACGCACGACAACAATTGCACAACGCATCGATCGCATGGCAAATCACATCAATCGAACGTGCGCTCCAACCTGACGAAGAAGGCACCCATCACCATCCCCGCGGCGATGGTCCGCGGCATGCTCGCCGGCATCGAGGCGCGCGGCGAATCCGTCGAGTCCTACCTGCAGGCCGCCGGCATCCCGATGGAGCTGCTGGACCATCCCGGTGCGCGTGTGACGGCCGACCAGTACGTGCTGCTCTTTCGCCTGCTCATCGACCGGCGCCGCGACGAGTGCCTGGGCTTTCTGCTGCGGCCGCTCAAGCCCGGAAGCTTCGCGCTGATGGCGCACTCGGCGCTCGGGTCGCGAAATGTCGAGCAGGCGATCCGCCGCGTCGCCCGCACCTTCTCGCTGCTGCGCGACGACGCGACCCTGGAGCTGCGGATCGAGGGCGACTGCGCCGGCATGCTGCTGGGCTTCGACGAGGCCTCGGTGGTGCACCACGTGTTCCTGCACGAGCTGATGCTGCGCGTCTTCTGGCGCCTGGTTGCGTGGCTGGCCGGCGGGCGACTGCCGGCGCGGCACTTCGACTTCGCGTTCGCAGCGCCACCTCACGTGGACAGCTACAGCCAGGCCTTTCCGGCGCGCCTGGAGTTCGGCCGGGCGCATACCGCCATCTGGTTCGATTCGCGCTGGCTGCAGGTGGCGGTGCGCCGCGACGAGGACGCCCTGCGCGCCTTCCTGGCCGAAGCGCAGGCCAACATCATCATGCCGCGCCGCAACGACGAGCTGACCAGTTCGCGCGTGCGCGACCACCTGCGCCGCATGCAGCCCGGATGGCCCGACCTCTCGGCCGCGGCCGCGGCACTGCACATGTCGACGGCCACGCTGCAGCGCAAGCTGGCGCTGGAAGCCACCTCCTTCCAGGCGCTCAAGGACGAGTTGCGCCGCGACATCGCCATCGTCCGGCTCAACACCAGCGGCGTGCCGCTGGCCGAGCTTGCGCAGGAGCTGGGCTTCACCGACAGCGCGGCCTTCCAGCGCGCGTTCAAGGGCTGGACGGGCAGCGCGCCCGGTGCCTATCGCCAGGGCAAGAGGACGCTGTAGCGCGCTCCGAGCGTGCTGCAGGCTACCAGCCGTCGAGGCGGATCAAGTCCGCGGCTTTCTCGCCGGACGCTGCGGGACAATAGAGCACCCATCTTCCCAACTCCGCGCCTGAACGGAAACCCCAAGCCATGAAGCACGTCTGGATCGACACCGACATGGGCTTCGACGATCTTGCCGCCGTGCTCACGGTCATGCAGACGCCGCCCTGGCGCGTCGACGGCATGTCGCTCGTCGCCGGCAATGCGCCGCTCGACGTGGTGATCGACAACGCGCTGCGTTCCGCCGCGTTCTTCGGATGGGACTTCCCCGTCCACGCAGGCAGTGCGAAGCCGATCGCCAGCGAACTGGTCACGGCGCAGAACATCCTCGGCGCGGACGCCATGGTCTCGGCAGGTCGCAGCCTCCCGAAGACGCGCGCGGCGCTGGCGTCCAGCGATGCGGTGGCTGCGCTCGGCGGCTATCTGGCTTCCGCGCCGGAGCCGGCCACGCTGCTCGCGCTGGGCCCGCTCACCAATCTCGCGCTCGTGCTGCGCCAGCGCCCCGAGCTGGCCGCACGGATCGGTCGGCTCCTGTGGATGGGCGGCAGTGCCGGGCCGGGCAATCACACGGCGGCGGCGGAGTTCAATGCCGCGGTGGACCCGGAAGCGATCAACGTCGTGCTCGAGGCCGGCGTCTCGCTGCACATGGTCGGTCTCGATGCATGCCGGCAGGTGCGCGTGCATGCCAGCGATGCCGAGGCGCTGCGGGCGCTCGGCACCGACAAGGCGGAGGTGCTGGCCGACCTGCTGCTCGGCTACGTGCGCATCGCGAGCCCCGCGGGCGCGCTGCCGATGTCGCTCTATGACCCGACGGCCGCAGCGGTGCTGGTGGCGCCCGAGGGGATGAGTTTCAGGCCGGCGCATGTGGTGGCCGAATGCAAGGGCGAGCACACCCGCGGCATGACGGTGGTCGAGTGGCGGGTGCCGAAGCGCGCCCAGGCCAATGCAGAGGTGGCCAGCGTGGCCGACGAGCCCCTGCTGCGGCGCGTGGTGCTGGATGCGCTCGCGCGCGCGGCGGGTTAGGGGCACCAGCGGCCGAACCTATCGTTTTCTATGCAGCAGTTCCAGGAACTGTTCCGCCGGAACGCTGAGCGGCCGATCGCTGCGCACGATGCTGCCGTAGGTCGAGAGCTTGTGCCGGATCGGATAGTTCACGATGCTCAGCACGCCATGCTCGGCATCACGCTTGGCAACCGTCGCGGGAATCACGCCAATCATCCGCGACTTGCGGATGAGATTGATTGTCGTGAGGATCGAGCCGGTCTCGATCAGGCCGCGCGGCATCACTGCGTGATGCATCTGGAACTCATGCTCCATGACGTCGCGCATCGGACTGGGAGCCGGCTGCAGGATCCACGGGAAATCCAGCAGTTCTGCGAAGGCCACGCGTGGCTGCGCTGCCAGCGGGTGCTCGTTGCCGACAACCACGGCCAAGGATTCGTCGGCGATCGCCCGGAAGGTGCAGCTTGCCGCCTCTGGGCCGACGGGGCGGCCCACCACCACCTCGAGCACGCCTTCGTGCAACTGGGCCAGCAGCTTGTCGCTGGTGTCCACCGCGATTTCGATGGCCAGCAGCGGGTGGGCCGCCTTGAGTTCGGTGAGCGCATCCGTCAGCCGGCCCGGCGAGGCGGCCATGATGCTGCCGAGCGAGAACTTGCCGACGCTGCCGAGCTGGAAGTCGTGCAGCTCGCGGTTGAGCGCCTCCATGCTGCCGCGGATTCCCTTGAAGTAACCCATCACCCGTTCGCCGGCGGCGTTGAGCCGCAGACCGCGTCCGACGCGCTCGAACAGCGGCTGCCCCAGCGCGCTCTCGAGCTCATGGAGCATCTTGGTGGCAGCCGGCTGTGTCAGTCCGAGCTGGTCGGCGGCGGCGCGAAGGGTGCGCCGCTCCTCGACCGCGAGCATCAGCGCGACCTGCCGCATCCGGATGCGGTTGAGCAGCTGGGGGGTCGAGTCCTGCCTGTCGATGGAGCCCATGAATGATTACCTCAGGATATTGATCGATCAATAGCTTTCAGTTTACGGGTATCAATCGCCTGCCTACGATCCGTCTCACTGTGCACCTCACACAAGCACTGGAGACAAAGCGATGAAGAAGTTCATGACGGTCATGGCCGCGGGCGTGCTGGTGCTCGCCGCGAGCGCCGTGCAGGCCCAGACGTGGCCCACGCGCCCCCTCAGGATGTTGGTCGGCTCGGCGCCGGGCGGCGGCACCGACGCCATGGCCCGCGTGGTTGCCGATCGGCTCGGACCCTTGCTCAAGCAACCCGTCGTGGTGGAGAACCGGCCCGGCGTGTCGAACACGCTGGCGGCGGATGCCACGGCCAAGTCCACCGACGGCCACACGATGGTGATGGGCGTGGTCACGGCGCACGCGATCGCGCCGCATTTGCTCAAGCTCAACTACGACAACAACCGTGACCTGGTCCCGGTGGCCTTCGTCGGCGCGGTACCCAATGTGCTGGTGGTCAGCAACGGCGTGCCCGCCGACTCGGTGCAGGCGCTGGTCAAGCTGGCCAAGCGAGAGCCCGGCAAGCTGAACTACGCAACCAGCGGCGCCGGCAGCACGCAGCACATCGCGGCCGAGATGTTCAAGGAAGCGGCGGGCGTGGACATCGCGCACGTGCCCTACAAGGGAAGCGGACCGGCGCTGGTCGACCTGGTGGGGGGGCAGGTGCAGCTGAGCTTCGACACGCTGCCCGCGGTGATCGGCCAGATCAGGAGCGGCAAGCTGCGCGCGCTCGCCGTCACCTCCGCGCAGCGCAATCCGCAGCTGCCCGAGGTGCCGACGCTCGCCGAGGCTGGCGTACCCGGCGTCGAGATGAGCGCCTGGTACGGCATCTACATGCCCTCCGCGACGCCCAGGGCGGTGCAGGACAGGGTGCACGAGGCCGTGAACCAGGTGCTTGCGATGCCGGAAACCAGGACCCGCCTCGCAGCCATCGGCGCCGAGATCACGCCGATGACCCAGACGCAGTTCGTGCAATTCCAGGCCGCTGAATACAAGCGCTTTGGCGAAGTCATTCGCAAGAACCACATCCACATTGATTGACATGATGAACACACCTTCCTTGCCTGTTGTTGCGCTCACCCTCGGTGACCCCGCCGGCATCGGCGCCGAGCTGATCGCCAAGCTACTGACCAAGCCGGAAGCCAGCGCACTGGCCAACATCGTCCTGGTCGGCGACCGCTGGCTGTGGGACGAAGGACAGCGTCTCGCGAGCACGACTGTCGCGACCGATGAGGTTCAGTCGCTGGCCGAAGTGCGTGGACGCAGCGGCACCACTCGCCCCGCCTTCCTCGCTGTGCAGAGCATCGACCCGGCGCAGGTGCAGCGCGGCCAGGCCGCCGCGCCGGGCGGCCGGTCGGTGCTGCAGGTGCTGGACCAGTGCATGGATGCCACGCTGGCGGGCGAGGTCGACGCGATCTGCTTCGCGCCCCTCAACAAGCAAGCCATGAAGCTCGGCGGCATGGAGCACGAGGACGAGCTGCATCATTTCGCCCGGCACCTGGGCGTGACCGGCTACTTCTGCGAGTTCAACACGCTCGGCGAGCTCTGGACCTCGCGCATCTCCTCGCACGTGCCGCTGAAGGACGTGGCCAGCTACCTGAGCGTGGAGCGCATCGAGCAGGCGGCCGAGTTGATCTACCGCTCGCTGCTGGCCAACGGCGTGGCGCGGCCCAGGATTGCGGTCGCGGCATTCAATCCGCATGGAGGCGACGGCGGCCTGTGCGGGCGCGAGGAGGTCGACATCATCATCCCGGCCGTGCAGCGCCTGCAGGCGCGCGACTGGCCGACCGAGTCGCCATTTCACGGCCCGTTCCCGGCCGACACGATCTTCCTGAAGGCGCAGGCCGGCGACTACCAGGCGATCGTGACCATGTACCACGACCAGGGCCAGATCGCCATCAAGCTGCTGGGCTTCAGCCGCGGCGTCACGGTGCAGGGCGGGCTGCCGATCCCGATCACCACGCCGGCCCACGGCACGGCCTACGACATCGCGGGCCAGGGCAAGGCCAATGTCGACGCGACCTGGCAGGCCTTCCGCATCGCGAGCCGCATGGGCGCCGCGCACCGCCTCGCCACCCACGCACCCGCGTGAACCTCTCTCAACACCAAGGCAAACCATGAAGATCAAATCCGTCCGCGCCCGCGTTTTCCAGTGGAAGGGCAAGACCGTTCCGCCGCAGGGCAACTTCTGCTCCAACGCCATGGACCTGCTGTACGCCCCGCAGGAAACCATGAGCACCTTCCGCTTCCATTCGTGGACCGTGGTCGAGATCGAGACCGATGACGGCATCGTCGGCCTGGGCAACGTGGCGCTCGCGCCGGCCATCGCCAAGGCCATCATCGACCAGTACCTCGCACCGCTGGTGATCGGCCAGGACCCGTGGGACTACGAGTACCTGTGGCAGCGCATGTACCGCGCCACGCACGCCTGGGGCCGCAAGGGGGTGACCATGGCGGCGATCTCGGCGGTCGACCTCGCGATCTGGGACATCCTGGGCAAGTCGGTGAACAAGCCGGTGTTCAAGCTGCTCGGCGGCCGCACCAAGGAGAAGATTCCCTGCTACTACTCCAAGCTCTACCGCACCGACCTGAAGGAAATGCAGGCCGAGGCGCAGAAGTTCCTCGACCAGGGCTTCACCGCCTTCAAGATGCGCTTCGGCTATGGGCCGGCGCATCTGCAGAAGGGTGTTGCGGAGAACCTGAAGTCGGTCGAGGCGGTGCGCGAGGTCATCGGCTATGACAACGACCTCATGCTCGAGTGCTACATGGGATGGAACCTCGAGTACGCCAAGCGCATGCTGCCCAAGCTCGAGAAGTTCCAGCCGCGCTGGCTCGAGGAGCCGGTGATCGCCGACGACATCGACGGCTATGCCGAGCTGAACCAGCTGACCAGCATTCCGATCTCGGGCGGCGAGCACGAGTTCTCGCTCTATGGCTTCAAGCAGCTGCTGGACCGCAAGGCGGTGTCGGTCGTGCAGTACGACACCAACCGCGTCGGCGGGATCACGGCCGCGCACAAGATCAACGCGCTGTGCGAGGCCCACAGCGTTCCCGTGATTCCGCACGCGGGCCAGATGCACAACTACCACCTGACCATGAGCACGCTGGCCTCGCCGATGAGCGAGTACTTCCCGATGCACGACGTGGAAGTGGGCAACGAGCTCTTCTACTACATCTTCGACGGCGAGCCGGTGGCCGAGAACGGCTTCCTGCAGCTCGACGACAACAAGCCGGGTCTGGGCCTCAGCCTGAAGACCGAGTACCTCAAGGATTTCAACATCGTCGAATGACGAGTGGCCACGTCACCTGACGCGCCACCCTTTTCACACCACCATGACCACCACCCGCACGCCGCGCTTGCGCGGCATCTTCCCCGTGGCGCCCACCACCTTCAAGGAAACGGGCGAGCTCGACCTGGAGAGCCAGAAGCGCTGCATCGACTTCATGATCGACTCGGGCGTGGACGGCATCTGCATCCTCGCCAACTTCTCGGAGCAGTTCCTGATCGCCGACGACGAGCGCGAACTGCTCACGCGCACCGTGCTCGAGCATGTGGCCGGCCGCGTACCCGTCATCGTCACCACGACGCACACGAGCACCAAGGTCTGTGCCGAGCGCAGCCAACGCGCGCAGGCCATGGGCGCCGCGATGCTGATGGTGATGCCGCCCTACCACGGCGCGACCTTCCGCGTCGGCGCGAACCAGATCTACGAGTTCTTTGCGCGGCTGTCGGATGCGGTCGACATCCCGATCATGATCCAGGACGCGCCGGCGAGCGGCACCGTGCTCTCGGCTCCCTTCCTCGCGCGCATGGCCAAGGAGATCGAGCAGGTCTCCTACTTCAAGATCGAGACTCCCGGCGCCGCAAGCAAGCTGCGGGAGCTGATCCGCCTCGGCGGCGACGCGATCGAAGGGCCCTGGGACGGCGAGGAGGCCATCACCTTGCTCGCCGATCTCGATGCCGGCGCCACCGGCTCGATGACCGGCGGTGGTTTTGCCGATGGCATCCGACCCATCATCGAAGCGCACCGTGCGGGCGATCGCGACAAGGCCTTCGCGCTCTACCAGCGCTGGCTGCCGCTGATCAACCACGAGAACCGGCAGGCAGGCTTCCTCGCCGCCAAGGCGCTGATGAAGGAAGGCGGCGTGATCGCCTGCGATGCGCCGCGCCATCCGTGGCCGCCTTTGCATCCCGCAGTGCGCGAGGGACTGATCGACATCGCGCGCCGGCTCGATCCGCTGGTACTGCGCTGGGGCCGCTAGGCATCCACACATTGGAAAAGCACATGACATCCCCTCTCACGGCCGTACTCGTCGAGAAATTCGGCAACAGCTTCAGCGGCTACCACCTGGAGACCGGCGAACTGGCATTCCGGGCCCAGTTGCCGGCCTACCCCCACGAATTCGTCGTCGACCCGCGCGGCGCGCTCGCCTATGTCGGGCACTACGGCGTGCAAACCTTCGCCCACGAGGGCGCGGGCGGGCACGAGGTCTTCGTGGTTGACATCGCCCGCGGCGAGCACGTCGCCTCGCTCGACTGCGCGCCGCATGGCCGCATCCACGGCGTCCAGGTCGATCAGCACGGCCGCGTCTACGCGCTGAGCGAGCGCGACAACGTGCTGCTCGTGTTCGACAACCCGGCCAAGCGCCGCACGGCCACGGGCGTCGTGCCGTCAGGAGGCGTCAAGAGCCACTTGTTCGTGGTGAGCCGCGACGGCGAGAACGCCTACATCACCCACCTGAAATCACACACCGTCACGCGCGTGCGCCCGCACGAATCCGGGCAGCGTCCGCTGGCATCCAGCGTCGGTGGGCGCCCGGAGGGATGCTGCCTGAGCCGCGACGAGTCGATCCTGTATGTGGCCAGCCGCGACGATGCGACGCTTTCCATGCTGGATGCCCGGACGATGGAGGTGCTGAAGACCGTGCCGACCGGCGAGGATCCGACGCGCATCTACCTGTCGCGCGACAACCGGCTGTTCGTGACGAACTACGGTGAGCGCAGCATCGGCATCTACGACGCGCAGACCCTGCAGGAACTGCGTCGCGTGCCGACCGTGCACAAGCCGATCGCGCTCGCGTTCCATCCCTCGGCACCGCTCGCCTACATCCCTCTCAACGACGACAGCGTGGCCAAACTCGATCTGGAAACCCTGGCGCTGTCGCACGCCTTCGCTACCGGCAAGGAGCCGGACGGGCTCACGGTGCTGCCCGGCTGACACCCCAGAACCTCAAAGAACATCAACGCGCCGCTGGCAATCCGCGCGCGCTTCCTGGAGACATCATGACAACCTTCGAAACGGTCGGCACGGCCAGTGCCGCCCATGACATCGCCATTCCCCAGAAACGCTGGCTGCGCGTCATTCCGCCCATCCTGCTCGCCTGCATCATCTCCTACATGGACCGGGTGAACATCGCCTTCGGAATGCCGGGCGGCATGAGCGCAGATCTCGCCCTCAGCGCCAGCACGGTCGGCCTCGCCGGCGGCATCTTCTTCATCGGCTACCTGTTCCTGCAGATTCCCGGCGGCCGTCTGGCCGCGCTCGGCAGCGGCAAGCGCTTCATCGCCTGGTCGCTGGTCGCCTGGGCCGTGATTTCCATCCTGACCGGCCTGGTGACACAGACCTGGGAGCTGCTGACGCTGCGCTTCCTGCTCGGCGTTGCCGAAGGCGGCATGCTACCGGTCGTCCTGACGATGGTGGGCAACTGGTTCCCCGACAAGGAGCGCGGACGGGCCAACGCCATGGTCATCATGTTCGTGCCGCTCGCGGGCATGATCACCGCCCCCCTGTCCGGCCTGATCCTCGCGTCGCTCAGCTGGCACTGGCTCTTCTTCACGACCGGGGCGCTGTCGGCGCTGTTCCTGCTGATCTGGATTCCGTTCGCCAGTGACAGCCCGGAGACCGCCACCTGGCTGTCGGCCGAGGAGAAGAACTACATCCTCGCCGGCCTGCGCGCCGAACGCGCGGCGGCGCTTGGCAAGGAGGTCGTGTCCACGTCGTTCCACGCGGTCCTGCGCGACCCGCTCATCTGGCGCCTCATCGCGCTCAATTTCTTCTATCAGGCCGGTATTTATGGCTACACGCTCTGGCTGCCCACCATCCTGAAGAACCTCACGCATGGCGGCATGGGACAGGTCGGCATGCTCGCCATCCTGCCGTACATCGGCACGATGGCGGGCATGTGGTCGGTCTCGTATCTGTCGGACCGGACCGGCAAGCGTCGCTTGTTCGTTGTCGCGCCGCTGCTCGGGTTCGCGCTGAGCCTGTTCCTGTCCGTCCATTTCCAGGCGGATATCTGGGTGTCCTATGCGTTTCTGATCTGCAGCGGCTTTTTCCTGCAGGCTGCCGCAGGGGTGTTCTGGACCATTCCGCCCAAGCTGTGCAACCCTGAAGCGGCGGGCAGCGCCCGGGGCCTGATCAACGCGCTCGGCAACCTGGGCGGCTTCTGCGGCCCCTACGCGGTGGGCGTGCTGATTCAGCAGTACAGCGCCAACGTCGGGATCTACTGCCTGGCCGTTGCGCTTGCGATGGCGGCCGCGATCGCGGCGACGCTGCCGGCCCGCTGCGAGCGTTGATCCGCCGGGAGAGCGTCGGCATGCTGGATCGAGACGAAGAAGGTGTCGACATCGTCGATGCGCATCATCACCTTTGGGACCTGTCGCAAGGTCGCTTTCCGTGGCTGCAGGAAGACTACGATCCCCGGGCGTTCTTCCTCGGCGACTACCGCTCGATCTGCCGCGACTTCCTGCCCGGCGACTACCGGGCTGCCGCGCGGGGTTGCCGCGTCGTGGCGACGATCCACGTGGAAGCCGAGCGCGCCCGCGACGAGCAGGTCGCGGAGACAGCGTGGCTGCAGTCGATCCACGCGAAGCATGGTTTTCCGAATGCGATCGTCGCGCACGCGTGGTTCGACCGCCCGGATACCGAGGAGCGCCTGCTGCAGCACCTCGAATACCCGCTGCTGCGGGGCATCCGCAGCAAGCCGGTCACAGCGCCGGCGCCTACGCAGAGCGTGCGCGGCCAACCGGGCACGATGCAGGACGACGCTTGGCTGCGCGGCTTCTCCCTGCTCGCCCGGCACGGCCTGAGCTGGGATTTGCGGGTTCCCGCCTGGCACCTGCCGGAAGCCGCGGAAGTGGCGCGCATGTTCCCCGGCGTGCCCATCGTTCTCAACCACCACGGCTTCGCCTGGGATCGCAGCGACGAGGGCCTCGGACGCTGGCGCGGCTGGATGGAAATACTGGCGCGCGAACCCAACGTCCACGTCAAGCTCTCGGAGTTCGGGCTGCGCGATCAGACCTGGGACTGGAATGCGAATGCACGCATCGTGCGCGACACGCTCGCGATCTTCGGCTGGGAGCGCTGCATGTTCGCGAGCAACTTCCCCGTCGCGGGCCTGCGCATCGCCTATCCCGAACTGGTCAACGGAATGCTGCAGACCCTTTCCGCCGACCTCTCGCCGTCCCAGCGCCAGGCCGTCATGAGCGGCAACGCGCTGCGCTTCTACCGCATCGATCTCCCGCCGGGCATCGCGAACCTCGCGGGCGGCGATGAAGCCTGACCCGACCTCGGGCGCCGCTCTCCTGCACGGTCGGGCCCACTGAAACAAAGGACACACCATGCAACGACACGACAACCTCATCAACGGCGAATGGACCGCCGGCGCCAGCTACAGCGCGAACACCAACCCGAGCAAGCTCGCGGACGTGCTGGGCGAGTACGCCCAGGGCGATGCCGGCCAGGTCGATGCCGCGGTGGCGGCCGCGACGGCCGCGTTCCCGGCCTGGTCTACCGGCAGCGTGCAGGCGCGCTCGGAAGCGCTGGACAAGATCGGCAACGAAATCCTCGCGCGCAAGGAAGAGCTCGGCACGCTGCTCGCACGCGAAGAGGGCAAGACCAAGGCCGAAGGCATCGGCGAGGCCACGCGCGCCGGCCAGATCTTCAAGTTCTTCGCCGGCGAATGCCTGCGCCTTGCGGGCGAGGTGATTCCGTCGGTGCGCCCCGGCATCGGCATCGAGATCACGCGCGAGCCGGTCGGCGTCGTGGGCCTGATCACGCCGTGGAACTTCCCCATTGCGATCCCCGCCTGGAAGGTGGCCCCCGCGCTCGCCTTCGGCAACTGCGTGGTGCTCAAGCCCGCCGACCTCGTGCCGGGCTGCGCCTGGGCGCTGGCCGAGATCATCAGCCGCTCGGGCATTCCGGCCGGCGTCTTCAATCTCGTGATGGGCCGCGGCAGCGTGATCGGCAATGCGCTGGTCAAGCACCCGGGCATCCATGCGATCAGCTTCACCGGCTCGGTCGGCGTGGGCCGCGACATCGCGGTGCAGTGCGCGACCCTTGGCAAGAAGGTGCAGCTCGAGATGGGCGGCAAGAACCCGCAGGTGGTGCTCGACGACGCGGACCTGAACCAGGCCGTGGAGCTCAGCGTGCAAAGCGCCTTCTACTCGACCGGCCAGCGCTGCACCGCATCGAGCCGGCTGATCGTGACCGAAGGCATCTACCCGAAGTTCATCGAGGCGATGAAGGCGCGCATGGCCAGGATCAAGGTCGGCGATGCGCTCGCGCAGGGCACCGACATCGGCCCGGTCTCCAGCGGCAGCCAGCTGCAGCAGGACCTGGAATACGTCGAGATCGGCAAGAAGGAAGGCGCGACCCTGGCCGCGGGCGGCGAGCGGCTCAAGCTCGATACCGACGGCTTCTACATGTCGCCGGCGCTGTTCAGCGAATCGGTGGCCGCCATGCGCATCAACAAGGAAGAGATCTTCGGCCCGGTGGCCAGCGTCATCAAGGTGAAGAACTACGAGGAGGCGCTAGTGACCGCGAACGACACCGAGTTCGGCCTCTCGGCCGGCATCGCGACCACGAGCCTGAAGTACGCGACGCACTTCAAGCGCCACAGCCAGGCCGGCATGGTGATGGTGAACCTGCCCACGGCCGGCGTGGACTACCACGTGCCCTTCGGCGGCCGCAAGGGGTCGAGCTACGGTCCGCGCGAGCAGGGCCGCTATGCGCAGGAGTTCTTCACCATCGTGAAGACTGCCTACACGCTGGCCTGAGGTGTAGAAGGCAAAACGGCCATCGCGAATGCGATGGCCGTTTCCGTTTTGGCGCCGTTCCCGGGTCATCTGGGGGAACCCTCGCAGGCCGGACTGGGCCCATGTCCGCCAGATGCCGCCACAAGGGTCGAAATCCTGGTGGGAAGCAGTGGATAGTGCGAGGCCGACGGAACCCATCCAAAAAGGAATTCAGCGGCTGGACCGCAGACGCGGCCCTGGCAGGGGCCCATGCCACAGCGGCTCGAAAGCTTGGCGCTTCGCCAGTCAACGCAGTCAGCCACGCATGCGAGCGGTACGCGTTCGCAGCGGCAGAGGATCGTGTCCTTGGCAGGTACCGACCTCAACTCGGGGCGTAGCGCGAACGCCCGATTGATTTGGGAGGCGAATTCGTCCCAACCACGACGTCTCGCGGTCAGTTTGCTCGCCGCTGCGGCCTCGCCAACCGCAGCATGCCCGGCAATTGCGCCTTGCACCAAGGCACGCTCGCTGCCGCCAAAGCCCGTGCATTCCCCGGCGACGTAGATTCCCGGCTGGCTAGATTCCTGTTGCGCGTCGTGCAGAAGCGCCCTGCGGCCGGATCGATCCGTCGTCAGCGCGCACCCCAGCATTTGGCCGAGCTCGACATTCGGAACGAGGCCGAAACCGCAGGCAACCAGGTCGCACTCGAACTCCTCGGACCTCGGGCCCCGCTGGATCCGAACCCGCTTCACTGAGTGATCCCCATCGACTTCAACGATGTACGAATTGGTCCGATAGGTGGGCTCGAACAGCGCGACCGCCTGGATTGCCTTTGCTGGCCATCGGGCCAACGCCAGGCCAAACGAGGCGACAGACGATGCGCTCGCCTGCTCAGCGACCCGAAGTACTTTTGCGCCGGCGTCTCTTGCGCAGCGTGCGGCTGCCAGCAGAAGTGGGCCGCTGCCAGCGATCACTACACGTTTGCCTGACACGGGCAGTCCTTGCTTGATCAGCGCCTGTAGGCCGCCTGCGCCCGTCACACCGGGAAGTGTCCAGCCGGGAAAAGGAACGAACTGCTCTTTGGCTCCCGTGCAGAGGATCAGCTTCTTAAAGCGCACCTTGCGGATGTCTTCTGCTCCCTCCAGGAGTAGCACCCCCGGCTCAACTTCACCAACGACCCGCATGCCGACCAGAACCTGCACATTGATGTGGTGCAGCAGCGACTCGCGCAACGCTTGTGCCTGAGAGGTCAGGGCGGCGCCCGGTCCACTACGCCAAATCTGGCCCCCGATGGCGACGTTCTCATCGAGCAAGACAATCTTCGCGCCAGACGGTGCGGCAGCCAGTGCGGCGGCCATGCCCGCAGGACCAGCGCCGACAATCAGGACGTCGACCAGATAGTTCGCCAGCACTCCAGGACCTGTCATTCGAGATTCCCTTTCGGCGTCTCGACGGTCATCCCGTCCGTGCACGTCACTTGGCATGCGAGAAGCCGCTGGCCATCGATGGTGACGCGGCATTCCTGACAAATACCCATCCCGCAGAACGGCGCCCGCCGCTCGCGCTCCTCGGCTCCGCTGCCTTCGTGAATTCGATGAATCAACAATGCGGCCGCAACCGATGACCCGGCCGGCAGTTGCACCTGACGGCCATTGAGGGTGAGATGTACGGGCGGCACTGCCAACGCGGATGCAGGAATCTCTTTTGCCTTGGGCCAGAACAGGGACAGTGGCAACATAGCGTCAGTGCTCCACGTTTTCGGGCGCGAGTGCTACGGCCTGGCTGAACCGTTGCAGCCCGTATGCACGTTCGTCGAAGGGCCTGGGCTCCCCGAGCATCTGGGCGCGAAGAAGCCGTGCGGTAGCAGGAGCAGTGGTTACCCCCAACCCTTCATGTCCGACAGCGAGCCACGTCTTGGACTGCCCGGGATGTTTCCCAATGATCGGCAGGTTGTCAGGCGTCGTCGCCCTGAAGCCGGTCCAGGTCCGAACCACGTTCATTGCGCCGAGACCAGGCATGTAGCCAACGGCGTGACTGAGCATCCGCGCGACCATTTCAGGCTCGACTGCAGGATCCGTCGTGTCGAATTGACGTGATGACCCGATCAGCAGCTGTCCCGTCGGGCGGGGTTGAACGTTGAAGGCGACGGACGATCCAGAACTCAAATGTGCATTGGTGACGTAACCCAGTTCGATCAGCTGGTGCCTCACCGTGCCCGGATAACGGTCGGTTATCGCCAAGTGGCCCTTCTTGGGCCTGATCGGCAGGTCCGGGCAGAGTTGGGACGCCTGCAAACCGCCCGCCACGACGATCGCCTGAGCACTGAACCGCCTGCCGTCCGACGTAGTGACCGTGTCCCCGTCTATCGAAGTGACCTGGGCCACCGCGGCATGTATCGGCGGCCCGGCATCGCGCATCAGCCAGCGCACGACTGCGGGTGCGTATACGACGCTGTCGGAGCTCACCAGGAGGCCTCCAGCAAGTCCGCCGCGCAGGGCGGGCTCCTCCTTTGCCATGGCGCCCGGGGTCAGGAGCTCACACTCGATGCCGTTGGCTCTGAGTCGCCGCCCTTTCTCTTGTGCCGCGTCCAGTTCCGCAGCACTGGCGGCGACCCACAGCGTGCCGACCCGCGCATATGCGCAGGATGAATCCATGGCCGCCGCCCACTCGCGCCAGATGCGAGCCGACTCCCGACAAAGGACAAACTCCGCCGGGTTGTCGTCCATCGCAACGACATGGCCCATGCCGGCCCCGGTGGCGTTGGGAAAGCCGGCGTCCAGGACGGCGACCCGAAGCCCGGCATTTGCCATTTCGCGGGCGCACGAGGCGCCTACGATGCCCGAACCAATGATGATTACATCGCTATGCACAGTTCGCCATCCATCGGTGAGGTGCGACGAGGTCTCGAATGCTCAGGTCGTTGGGCTGAACCACGTATCGTTCAGCCGGTAGCCCTCGGGGAACGGATCCTCAGGATCTGCGCCGTAGTACGACAGCCCCGTCAACCAGGCACGGCCACTGATCATCGGAATGATGGCCGGGATGTTGCCGACATCGTCGGCACGTTCGAACTTGCAATGGAACTCGGTGTCCAGAATCGACTTGTGAACAAACGGTTCGCCCGCTTGAAGTTCCCCGCGGGCGTGCATGAGGGCCATCCGGGCTGAGCTGCCGGTGCCGCACGGGCTCCGATCCAGGCGTCCCGGCGAAACTACGACGGCATTCTTCGCGGTCTTTCCCTGGGCTGCAGTACTCAACGGCCCTGCAAACAGGGTCTGGTTGATGGTGTGGATCCTCGTATTCACTGGATGCACCGAAGGCAACTGCTCAGCGGCGGCCGCCTTGATGCGCTCACCGACTTCCACCAACTCACGCGCCTCGCTCCGGTCAAGGGAGAATCCTACGGAAGCTGCGTCGACGATCGCGTAGATCATGCCGCCGTAGGCGACGTCCAGCGTCAAGGTGCCCAGCCCCCCGACCTCGACCGGCCGGCTGCGATGCATGACGAATGACGGTACGTTCTTGAACGACACACGACGGCACTTGCCGCCCTCGCACTCGGCGCGCACATAGACCAGTCCTGCCGGTGTATCGACGCAGAGCTTGGTGATTGGCGCTTGCATGGCGACCATTCCCGTCTCGAGCACGGCGGTCACAGTGCAGATGAGATTCGAGCCCGACATCGGAGGGTAGTAGTCGGACTCGATCACGATCATGCCGAAGTCAGCTTCCGGCGAGATCGGCGGAGTGACCATGTTCACGGCCGCATTCACGCTGCCCCGGGGGTCTGATAGCAGCAGTCCGCGTACCCAGTCATGCCTTGCCTGGAAGGCCTCGAGACACTCGTACATGGAAGGTGCAGGCGGTGCGATCACACCTCCGGTGATGACTCGGCCAACCTCGCCTTCCGCGTGCGCACCGACAACCGTGATTGCGTTCTTGAGTTGCATGGCAATGGGTATGGAATTGATATGAAGTTCTGTCGATCTGCTGTCGCCGGCGATCACAACAGCGCCAGAAGGTCTCGATAGAGAGCAGCTGGAATCCGGATGCCTTCCACAAGGCTGCGTTCGCGGGCCGCGTAGCGGCGCTCGGAGGGGAGCCGCGCCCCTTGGTCAGTAATGGCGGAGAACAGGCGCTCCGCGCTCAAGTCATCCCGCGCTCCGCCCAGCACCTGCGGATCGAAAGCAAGAATGAGTTCGCCATGGAGCGGGGTCACGCCAGCTCCCCCATCGAACTCACGCGACTCGAGGCTGGTGAGATCGCCGATCAACGGCCCGGCGAGAAGCTCGATCATGGTCGCGAGGGCCGATCCTTTATGCCCTCCGAACGCGAGCATGACGCCGCCATCCAGCACCTCGTCCGCGCTTGTCGTCGCCTCTCCCGATGCATTGATTCCCCAACCGGCTGGTATGGGATCGCCCCGCCGGCGATGCAGTTCGATGTCGCCACGAGCAACCACGCTGGTGGCGAAGTCGAAGACATACGGCTGCTGCCCACCGCGGGGAAAGGCAAATGCGATCGGGTTTGTGCCGAACACGGGTGCACGGCCCCCTGCCGGTGCCACGCAGGAGTGGCTGGGCGTCATGGCCAGCGCAGCAACCCCATGCGCCGCCAGCGCTTCCACCTCCGGCCACAGCGCCGAGAAGTGGTAGCAGTTGTTGATGATGAGCGCTGCAACGCCGGTCTTGGCGACCTTCTCGATCAAATGAGGCGCGCCCATCTCGAAGGCCAGGGGAGAGAAGCCGCGATGCGCATCAACCACGACTACGGCCGCAGATCGTTGCTCGATCGTCGGAACTGCGCCGGGCGACACCTTCCCGTGCCGCATCGACTGTACGCAGGAGAGCAGGCGGTACATGCCGTGCGAGGCACACGCATCTCGCTGCCCCGCTACGATGACCCGCGTGACAGAGGCCGCATGCAATGCCGACAAACCGTTTTGGCTCAGCACGCGCAATGAGAGCGCTTCAGCTTCCGCCAATGTCAAGTTGACGTCTGCCTCTCCCACGGTCGCTTCGGCGGTCTTCTCGTTTGCGCGGGAGTTCACAGACGGATCCCCCAAGCGAAGGGATCGTCGCCTTCGATAAGCAGCGTCGACTCGGCGCTCAGATGGGCACGTCCGCGGATTGTCGGGACGATAGAGTCGCCATGAGGTGTGTAGCTCGCGACGAACCTGCTGCCGATGATGCTGGCTTGCGTCCAATCCTCGCCGGGTGCAAGCTTGCCGTCCGCGGCCAGGCAGGCGATCTTGGCGCTGGTTCCGGTGCCGCAGGGAGACCGGTCGTATGCACTGCCCGGGCACAAGACAAAGTTTCGGCTGTCAGCTCCGGCAGAGTCCGATGCGAACAGTTCGATGTGATCGATGGGTTGTCCATCGGAACCGGTCACGCCCTGCGCTGCCAGCGCATCGCGGACGCTGCAGCTGTACGTCGTCAGCGCCTTGAGGTTGTCGCTATCGACGCGCTGACCATGATCCGCCACGAGGAAGAACCAGTTGCCGCCCCAGGCGACATCGCCATGAATCACGCCGTGGCCCGGGACGCTGACACGCACCCGGTGCAGGTAGCGATAGGAGGGAACGTTCTGAACGCTGACCGAGCCGTCTTCGTGCAATGTGGCCGTCACGACACCGACGGTGGTCTCGATGCGATGGACGCCGGGCTTGATTCGACCAAGGTGCGCGAGCGAGGCAATCAGCCCGATCGTCCCATGGCCGCACATTCCCAAATAGCCCACATTGTTGAAGAAGATCACGCCGGCCGTGTTGGCAGGATCGACTGGCTCACGGAGCAGCGCCCCGACGATGACGTCACTGCCGCGTGGTTCCAGCAAAGCGGCGGCGCGCCAGTCGTCGAAGTCTCTCGCGAGCACTGCACATTGGTCCGCCATGGTGCCCTCGCCGAGATGGGGAAACCCACTGAGGACCAGACGCGTCGGTTCCCCGCCCGTGTGTGAGTCAAGCACGTCAATACGATGAACAACTGCCATGTCCGTTCCTTCTAGTGCGTCGACTTCAGGAAGTCGATCGTCTCCGGCTTCTGGGGATTGACGATCACCTGTTCGGGCGTGCCGATTTCGTGGATGACTCCGTTGCGGAAGAAGGCAACGCGATCCGAGACATCGCGCGCAAAGCGGATCTCGTGCGTCACGAGAATCATGGTCATGCCTTCTTCCGAGAGCATGCGCATGGTGTCCAGGACCTCGCCGACGAGTTGCGGATCGAGGGCCGAGGTCACCTCATCAAACAGCATGTATTGCGGTGACATCGCGAGCGCGCGCGCGATGGCCATTCGTTGCTGCTGGCCTCCGGAAAGCTTGGCCGGAAAGACGTTCATCTTCTCGCGCAGCCCGACGTGCGTGAGTTGCTTGACGGCGAGCTCCTCTGCTGCGCGCTTGTCTTTGCCCAGGACCTTGCGGGGGGCGAGCATCACGTTCTCCAATACGGTGAGGTGTGGGAACGCGTTCCACTGCTGAAAGACAATGCCGATTCGTTGACGCAGCTTGTTGAGGTCCGTGCCCTTGGCGTGCGTATCGACGCCGTCGACCCGGATGCTGCCCTTCTGGATGGGCTCCAGGCCGTTGATGCACATCAACAACGTCGACTTTCCCGAGCCCGAGCCGCCGATGATCGAAACCACCTCGCCTTTGTTCACGGTCATGCTGACGCCCTTGATGACCTCGAGTTGGCCGAAGGACTTATGGACGTTCTCGATCTCAATCATTTTCTTTCCACCTTTTCTCGACGGCCGCGCCGATTCTGGCGAAGCCCAAGCTCATGACGTAGTAGATGAGGCCGGTGATACAGAGGACGAGCAACGGCTCCTGGATCCGTGTCACGATCGTTTGCGACGCACGCAGGAGTTCGATGATCCCGATCCACAGCACCAGCGACGTGTCCTTCATGACGCCCAGCGTCAGGTTCACCCACCCTGGAAATGCCACACGAGTGGCGATCGGGAGCACGACAAACTGCGTCGCCTGGCGGTAAGTCAGGCCAAGCGATCGCGCAGCGCGGATGACGTTGCCAGGCACCGCGAGAACGCCGCTGCGGACGACTTCCGTGCAGTAGGCCGCGCAGTAGATCCCCAGCACGATGCACCCGACCGCGAATGCAGTCCACTCGAGGCCAACGATGCTCTTCAACGCGTTGAAGATCACGAACTGGATCAGGAGTGGGACGCTTCGGAACACGTCAAGTACCCAACTCAGGGGATAGGTCGCTCGCGGGAACGCGGCTCGCAGGAACCCGAGGAGGATGCCGGTGACTGTTCCGATGAACGTGGCCCACAAGGTCAGCTGCAGGGTGACCCAGGCACCTTGGAGCATGAAGAGCAGGTCGCCGATAGTGAAGCTGGTAGACATGGCGACCTCAGTACCTGAACAGTTTCCAGGCGAGCAGCCTGGTGACGAAGACGATCCCCTTTGCGATGAGGTAGTAGATCGCTGCGGCCACGGCAAAGAACTCGAAGGTGCGGAACGTCCTGACGTTCAAATCCTGGGTCACGCCGGTCAGGTCGTCGTTCAGACCGACGATCACGCCCAGCGAAGTCATCAACACCGCCCACACCATCTGATTGGTCATCGGGTAGAAGACGATGCGCAGTAGCTGAGGCACGACAACGAGCCTGTAGGCTTTGAACGCGCTCATGCCAAGGGAACGCGCGGCGCGGACTTGAGTGTGTGGCACGGCCTTCAGCCCGCCACGGAAGTTTTCTGCGAGATAGCCTGCGTTGTTGAATGTGATACCAGCGAGGAGTGCGGTCCACGAGCTGATCTGCAGATCGAACGAACCGAGGCCGAAATACAGCATGTAGATCTGAAACAGCGCCGGCGTGTTTCGGGCAACGGACACCCAAGCACCGGACACGCTTCGGAGCACGACATTCCGCGCGTCCCGCATCGCGGTCAGGGCAAGGGCAATCAGGACACCGAAGATCATCGAAAGAGCTGCGGTCTCGATCGTGACCCATGCTCCCGAGAGCATTGCTGGCAGTGCTTCGATGGCAACCCGCCATTGAAAGGTATAGTCAAAGTCAAGCATTCGCTCTCCCGTTGGCTGATTCGGACCATGGTGTCGTAGTCATTCCATGAATCCGATCCAGGCTATGGTGTGCGCGCAATCCCATGGAGGCTCGCGCGAATCCGTCATTCAGCGGTACACGCCAGGCACGGTCAGGTCAATCGGCTTGCCACCGACCCACTTTTGGTAGAGCTCCGCGTAGCGACCCGTGCGGACCTGTTGGTTGACGAATAGATTGAGGTAGTTCAGAAGTCCGTACTCGTTGCGCTTTGCAGCCAATGAGACATAGTCGATGACATACGGAGCGTTGCCGGCGATGCGAAGCCCCTTGAATTTGCCCGACTTGATGCTCGCCGACGCGACGGTCGAGGTCACGACCGTCGCATCGATGTGACCTTGGCTCACGGCGAGCAGCGTGTCCGCTTGGTTCTGATAGGCGCGGAATGTTCCCTTCGGCTGGTTCCAGGCTTTCACATCCTTTTCGAGAGCCAATGCTTCGAAGGTGCTCGACGTATTCCCTACCGGCCGACCTTTGAGGTCTTCGTAGGTCTTGATGTCGGTGTTGTCACGCGTCAGAACCACCATCTGGAAGGCAAAGTACGGGACTGTCATTCCTACGGTTTTCGCCCTCTCGAGGGTGTCCGAGGTCGAGCCGACGATCACATCCGCTCGATTCGACATCAATGCAGGAATCCGATCGGCGAAGGGTGTTTCGACAAATTCGGCTTTGACGCCAAGCGCTTTGGCCAAATCGGTGCAGTAGTCGACGTCGAAGCCGACCGGATTGTTGCTGGCGTCGCGTGATCCCATTGGCGGAAAGTCGAGAACCACTGCGCAACGCAGCTTGCCTGATTCGATGATGGAGTCGAGTTTGTCGGCATGTGCCTGCGATGCAAGAAGGCACAGGGCGCCGAGGAGGCTCAACGCATGGATCTTCAGTTTCATTTGGAACTCCTGATGACGAACGAACGGACAAAAGACTGGACGGGAAGGATCTTGAGGCGCCGCCTCCTGAACAAGGAGCGGCGGCGGGGTTTAGGCGATCGACTGATACTTCGTCGGGCGCGTCTCAAGGGCCTTCTTGACGATGCCCTCGACGTACGCACGCTCTTCGCCGATCAGCGGCAGGCGAGGGCGACGCATGTGCTCGGTGCCCACGCCCACGAGCTTGTCGATCAGCTTGAGGTTCTGGACCAGCTTGGTTGATACGTCCAGGTGCAGCATCGGCGTCATCCACTGATATAGCTTCAGAGCTTCGTTGAAGTTGCCGGCCTTCATCAGCTCGTAAAGAGCGACGGTTTCGCGAGGGAAGGCGCACCCCACGCCGGCCAGCAAGCCATCGCATCCGAGCGCCAGCCCTTCGTAGGCCAGATCGTCCACGCCCAGGAAGAGTTGATACCGATCGCCCAAGGCATTGCGCAGGTCCGTGATGCGGCGGATGTCGTCGGTGCTTTCCTTGATCGCAACGACCCATTCGCAGTCCGCCAGTTCTTCGAACTGCTGGACCATCAGGTCGACGCGGTATGCCACAGGGTTGTTGTAGACCATGATGGGTTTCTGTGCCGCTTCGGCCATCGCCCGAACGTTGAGCATTGCTTCACGAGCGTCAGCGACGTAAATGACGGACGGCATCACCATGAAGCCATCGACGCCAATCTTGTTGGCGCCTGCTATGTAGCGCAGCGCTTCGCGTGTGCTGGTTTCCGAGACGTTGGCAAGTACCGGAATACGGCCAGCGCTGGCGTCGATTGCGATCTTGGCAACTTCGAGTTTTTCCTCGAGGGTCAGGGTGCTGGCCTCCCCGAGCGAACCGCAGGTCACGAGGCCGTGGATGCCGTTGCGAATCTGGAAGTCGATGTGCCGGGCGGTGCCCTCGGCATCGATGCTCTCGTCCTCGTGGAACTTGGTCGTGATGGCCGGGAAGATGCCCTGCCAACGGGGGTTGTTCATGCAAATACTCCTTAGGGGTCAGTGAAGGTGAACTGGACTAGCGCGGTTTTAAATATATTAGGAACATATGAACAATATCTTGATAGGGTAAACCATAGGTTGTGGGCTAGCGCCTTTTCGGTCAGAGGACGGGTGAATGCGGCGGCTCGCTCAGCTCGCACGGTGTTGGTGCGCGCAGGAGGCTCGAGCGGTTGGTACGCTCAAGACAAGGAGTCAGTCGTGCTCCACGAGGTCCCGGACCCCCGGCTCACCGCCGAGAAGGCGCTCGCCGCCGTCATCCAGGAGAGGCAATGTGGGACTCCCCGAGAGAGGCCCGTTTAGCCAGAACGGGATTTCGGCAGCGCCGGCCGGAGGAACTTCAAACCGAGGCGGGCGGTCGCGGCGGGGTCAGCGCTGGAGCACTTCGCTTTCCAATCGAGGAGGCGCAGGTGTCGGCAATGAGCTCACGAAGCCACTTGTTCGCGGGGTCGCGGTGATAGCGATCGTGCCAGTAGAGCGCGACTTCGAACTCGGGGAGGGGGAGAGGATGGGGCTTGATCACCAGCGGGAAGTGAAGCGCGAGCCTCTCCGCGAGGATGGCGGGAACGGACCAAAGGAGGTCCGAGTCGATGATGAAATGCGGTGCCGAAAGGTACTGGGGTATGCGCAGCTTGATGCGTTGGCGCAGGCCCGCATCGATCAGGGCGCGTTCAAGACTCAGATGGCCGCTGCCGGAGTACTCGACGAGGAGGTGGTCGCTGCGACTGAAGAGGTCCTGGGTCAACTCTCCTTCGGCCAGCGGGTGGCCTACCCGCATGGCACAGACATAGTTCTGCATGAACAGGACGCGTCGATGAATTCCCGTTTCCAGTGACGGCAGGAAGCCCAGTGCCAGATCCACCTGGCCGTTGGCCATGCCGCTGAGCGTATCGGCGATGGGCCGGAACACCGTCCGAAGGTGGATGCCGGGCGCGATTCGTTCGAGCGCGGAGGACACCTGAGGCAGGCACACCACTTCGCCGATGTCGCGGGTGCGGATCGTGAACACCCGCCTGGCGCTCGCGGGATCGAACTTGACTCGCGCCTCGCGCGTCTTGCGAACCACGGCAAGGGCGTCGAGCAACTGGGGCGACAGCTCGCTGGCCAGCGGCGTCGGCTCCATCTTGCGACCGACCAGGGTGAACAGCGGGTCGTCGTATTCGGCGCGCAAGCGCTTGAGCGCACTGCTCACCGCTGCCTGCGTCAGCCCGAGCCGCTCTGCCGCAACGGTGACGGAGCGATCCCGCCAAAGCGCCTCAAACGCATAAAGGAGATTGAGGTCTTTCACTCGGGTGCCGATTTGGTTGCGCAGTCTGTGCCTGAATCGATTCAGTTTATAGAAGGCTCGCCTTCGATCATTCTGGATTACCCCAGGGCCCGGGGTCGGCGAACGTCGTGCAGGTCGAGGTCTCTCGCACGCACGAACATAAACGGCGTCTATATCCATGAATCACCGAATCGGTATGGATCAGGTGACGCCGGCCTCGCAGAATCGCCGCAAGATCAAGGAGACAAGCGTGGCCCAGGCTTCCCATGTCATCGGCATGATCGGCATCGGCCAGCTCGGGCTGCCGGTCGCCATCAACCTCATGCGCGCGGGTTTTCGCGTGGTGGGCTTTCGTCGCAACGACCGCGAGGCCTTCGTGGGCGCGGGCGGCGTCGCGCTGGACTCGCCGGCGGAGGTGGCCCGCCAGGCCGACGTGCTGCTCATGTGCCTGCCCGGCGAGAAGGCCCAGGCGGAGGCCCTGGAGGGGCCGCTCGGTGTGCTGGCAGCACTCTCGCCGGGCAAGGTCGTGATCGAGCTGGGCAGCTATCCGAGGGAGCACAAGGTGGCCCAGGCCCGGCGCATCGAATCGGCGGGGGCGCAGATGCTGGAGGCCGAGGTGAGCGGCTCGCCGCCGATGGTCGTCGAGCGCCGCGCTGCGCTCTATATCGGTGGCGACGAGGAGCTGTTCGAGCGCTGCAAGCCCGTCCTGGAGGCCATCACGGCCCATCACTTCCACCTGGGCGATATCGGCAGTGCCGTCGCCATGAAGCTCATTGCGAATGCGCTGGTGGCCATCCACACATTGGCCGCGGCCGAGGCGATGAACCTCGGTGCCAAGGCGGGCTTCAATCCGCACCGGGTCGCGGAAGTGATCCGGCAGGGCGCGGGCAATTCAGCCATGTTCACTGTCCGGGCGCCGATGATGGCAGCGCGCAGCTTTTCGCCGGCGCCGGGGCCGTTCTGCACGCTGGAGAAGTACCTGCGGATGGGGACGGATTTCGCCCGCGGGATGGGCTGCGCGACGCCGCTCTTCTCGGTCGCGGCACCGTACTTTCTTCGCGCCCTCGAAGGGGGCATGGGCGAGGAGGACATTTCGGCCGTGATCAAGCTGATCGAAGCCGATTCCATGCCGCAACAACCTCCCATGACGAACCGAGAACCAGGAGCAGGTCCATGATCCGCACTCTGCTGCACGTGGGCATGACAGTGCCCGACCTCGAGGTGGGCCGCGCCTTCTACGAGCTTTTCGGGCTGGAAACGCGTGCGGTCGCCAGCGATCTGGTGTTCCGCTGCGAAGGCCGCGCGCAGGACCAGCTGCGGCTGATGGAGGGCCGGCGCAAGAAGCTGTCCTACGTGTCGTTCGGCACGAACGAGGAGGGGATGAAGGCGCTGCCGGGCAGCCTGGAGCGCGCTGGTGTGCGCGTCGCGCACAGCCCGTTCGGCGACATCGACGGCCTGTGGTTCCAGGATCCGCACGGCGACTGGGTCAACGTGCAGTTGGCCGAGCCGGCCCCGTCGCTGGCGGGGCCAGCTGTGGAGATCAACGCGCCGGGCAACTACCGGCGCATCGGTCGGCGTGCCTGCGACCTGGCGTCCCTGCGCAAGCGGGCCAGGCCTCGGCGGCTGGGCCATCTCATCAAGTTCACGCCGGACGTGAACCGCTCGGTGGATTTCTACGGCCGGGTGCTGGGCATGAAGCTGTCCGATCGCGCCGGCGACGTCCTTGCATTCATGCGAGGCTGTGCCGGCGGCGACCACCATATGCTGGCCTTCGCCAAGAGCACGCACACGGGGCTGCATCACCTGAGCTTCGAGGTCGGCGACATCGACGAGATCGAGCTCGGCGCCCAGACCCTGCTGCGCGCCGGCTACAAGGATGGCTTCGGTCTTGGCCGGCACGTGGGCGGCTCCAACTACTTCCACTACATCCGCGACCCCTGGAACAGCCTGGCCGAGTACTTCTGGGACATCGACATCATCCCGGAAGACGACAGTGGCTGGACGCCGCTGGACGCGGCGCCGGAGGAGCTGACCGCAGTCTGGGCAGCCACCCCGCCGCCGCCCGATTTCGTCGTCAACTTCGAGGCGCCATGAGCTTCCGCCCGGCCGTTCCGACGGGGGCTCGCGCCGCGGTGCGGAGCACGTTTATCCAATGAGCACCGAGGCAGCGAGCGAGCTCTTGGCGGACATGCTGAACAAGCGCCTCTACGTGGCATTGCGCACGCCGCGCGACGCAGCGCGCATGGGCGAGCTGCTGGAGTCGCACCTGCGCTGGGCGGTCGCGGCCGAGCGGCGAGGTGAGCTGTTCGCCTCGGGCCCCTTCGTGGGCGAGGGCGCTGCACCGGGCTCGCTCGGAGGCTTGTCCGTCCTGCGCGCCGCGTCCGAAGAGGAAGCGCGGGCGATCCTCGCCGCCGACCCCTTTGTCGCAGAGGGCGCGGTTTCGATCGAGGTCCGCTGCTGGCTGCTGATGGAGGGCGGCTTCACCCTCAACGTCCACCTGTCCGATCAATCGTGCCGACTGCTTTGAAACCTGCTGCCCCACAACCTGCCATGAGGAATGAACCGATGCGTCGCGTGAAATACCAGCTCTTCACTTACCAGCAGGACGCCGTGGCTCGCACCGGAATCGCAGTAGGCGACCGCTGGTTCGACCTGGAGACGGCGGCGCGCCGTGCGCAGCAGTCCTCGATCGCCGAGGCTTCCATCGACGAGCTGCTGCAACACTGGGACGATTCGTGCCTCGTGCTGGCCCGGCTGGCGCTGCAACTCGCCGACGATCCGCAGCCCTTTGGACGGTGCGAGCTCAAACCTGCGGACCTGCAGCTGCTGGCGCCGCTCGCGCGGCCCGGGGCCATCTACGGCGCCGGCGCGAACTACCGCGATCACGTGGAGGCGATGGCCCGCGTGTCGGGTGCGAAGCTCGCGCTCGACCCCAAGAAGGAGGGCATTCCCCCGTGGCATTTCCTGAAGGCGGGTCGATCCACGCTGTCGGGTCATCGCGCCGACGTGCCGATCCCGGCGCGCACCGAGCGGCTGGATTGGGAAGCGGAACTGGCCGTGGTGATCGGTCGCCGGGCATCGGCCGTCAGCGTGGAGAACGCGCTCGATCATGTGGCGGGCTACATGTGCGCCAACGACCTCTCGGCGCGCGACTACCTGGTGCGCGCCGGCGTTGACGCCTCGTCGCCGTTTCGCTTCGACTGGATCGGCCACAAGTGCTTCAACGGATCATGCCCGCTGGGTCCCGTCTTCACCCCGGCCGAGTTCGTGGCCTCGCCGGAGAACCTGGCCATCAAGCTGTGGCTCAACGGCGAACTGCGCCAGGACTCCGACACCAGCAATCACCTCTACGGGGTGGCCGACCAGATCGCCTACCTGAGCGAACGCGTGGCGCTCGAGCCGGGTGACGTGATCCTGACCGGCACGCCGGCGGGCGTGGGCATGGAGAGCGGCACCTTCCTCAAGCGCGGCGACGTGATGCAGGTCTGGATCGAGGGCCTCGGCGAGCTCGAGACCCGAATCGTCTGAACACGC
This sequence comes from Variovorax sp. HW608, assembly GCF_900090195.1. Taxonomy (NCBI): domain Bacteria; kingdom Pseudomonadati; phylum Pseudomonadota; class Betaproteobacteria; order Burkholderiales; family Comamonadaceae; genus Variovorax; species Variovorax sp. HW608. The sequence continues at coordinate 1,180,084 of NZ_LT607803.1, read as the reverse complement.
CATCAACAACACTGCACCCCGGGGATCACTTGCCCCAGATCCGCTTGTATTGGTCGCGGTAGCCGTTGCCCGGGTCGAAGATGTTCTTGTCGCCGCCGTCGGTTGCGACGTTGGCCGCGGTCACGACATGCGCCAGCGGCACGTACCCCGACCACGTTGCCTTCGCGAAAGCGCGGTTCATCTCGTCGATGACCTGCCAGCCTTGCATGTTCAGCGGCCCGGGCACGGTGGCGCTCTGGTAGTTCTTTGCGCGGATGCGCTGATAGGCAGCCTCGCTGCCGTCACCGGCCGAGACCGCACGGGGCATGTCGTCACCCTTCTTGCCCGCGGCTTTGAGCGAACTGCCCCAGAAGTCGAAGTACAGGTCGTTGATCGCCAGCGAATGCGTCCACTTCGAACCGAAGCGTTGCAACAGCGAGGTGGTCAGGCCCGGCATGCGGGTGGCGCTGTCGGCGATCGGGCTGTCCTCGAAGCTCAGCACCGTGCAGCCGCCGCACCGCTTGATCACCGCCTCCATGGCCTTGGCCTTGTAGATCGCGATCGAATACTGGCTGTCGGTGAAGATCACCACGCCGGCCTTGCCGTCGGAATCGGCAATCGCCCACAGCGCGGCCGCCTCGGAGATGTCGTCGGCGGTGACGGTGACGTTGGCGAACAGGCCGGCGGCCGCATCGGGACCGGGCTTCGGACCGGCGTTCCAGCCGACCAACGGAGTGCCCGCCTTGGCGGCATTGCCGAAGGCCACCTTCTGCTCGGTGGTGTCGAAGCCGCCGACGACGATGCCGTCGGGCTTGAGCGCCAGCGCCTGATTGAGCGCAGCGGTCCGGCCGCTGACGCTGCCCCGGCCATCGATCACGCGCACGTTCCAGCCGATGGCCTTGCCGGCTTCCTCCACGCCTTTGCTGACGCCCACGATGCCGCCGTTGTTCATGTCGGCGGCGACGAACACCACGGTCTTGTTGGCGGTGGCCTTCGGGCCTGTTGTGGGGCCGTCCCAGGCGCTCTTGGCGCCGGCCAGCTTTGCCACCTTGGCCTTTGCTTCGTCGACGAAGGCGTCAGCGGCAGCCGGGGCTGCGAAGACGACAAGACAAGCCGCGGCGAGCGCGGCCGGTGCGAACTTCAGGGGTCTGAACATCGAGGTCTCCTTCATGGGTGGCCTGGCACGGCCTAGTTGACATGTGATGGCGAAGGCGCAGGAGCCGCCGCAGACGGCGCGCCTTCGCCGAGCTGCCTCTGCGAGATGCGGCGGCGAATGGATGCGTTGCGGCGCTGTTGCGCATAACCGGCGATGCCGATCGAGATCAGCAGCGTCAGCCCGTTGAACAGCGGCTCCACGAAGAACGCGCCGCCGAACTGCTGGATGCCCGAGATGCCGATGGCCAGCACGGCCACGCCCACCAGCGTGCCCCAGACGTTGACCCGTCCTGGGCGGATCGTTGTGCTGCCCAGGAAGGCGCCGACAAGTGCCGGCAGCAGGAATTCCAGCCCCACGCTGGCCTGACCGATCTGCAGCCGCGAGGCCAGCAGCACTCCCGCAAATCCGCTGATCAGCCCGGAGGCAACGAAGGCGCCCATGACGTGCCGGCGCACCGAAAGGCCGTTGAGTTCGGCGGCCTTGGGATTGGCACCGATCACGTACAGCGCGCGCCCCAGCGGCATGAACTCGGTGACCGCCCACAACGCCAAGGCCACCGCCAACACGTAGAAGGCCGGCACCGGCAGGCCCAACAGGTCGGCCCCGGCCATCCCGACAAAGCCCGCTGGCAGCTCTCCTACCACCTGGCGGCCGCCGCTGTGCCACATCGCGACGGCGTACAGCACGGTGCCTGTGCCCAAGGTCGCGATGAAGCTGTCGATCTGGGCCAGTTCCACCAGCAGGCCGTTCAACATGCCGAACAGTGCCGCGCAGGCCAGCACGATCAGCACCGCCGCCGGCCAGGGCAAGCCAAAGCGGGTCTGCAGGCTGATCGCCAGGATGTGCCACAGCACGATGCCGTAGCCCACGGTCAGGTCGATCTTGCCGGTGATCATCGGGATCATCGCGGCCAGCGCGAGCAGCGCGATGATCGACTTGTCCGACAGGATCGCGCGCAGGTTGAACAGCGTTGGAAACGTGTCGGGCAACAGCACCGAGAACAGCAGCGCCAGCGCCACGGTCAGCACGACCAGGCCATAGCTGGGTATCGCACGCCCCAAGCGCTGGCCGAGGGTGGTGGCCGCGCCGTCGAGGCTGGCGTCCGGCTCAAGCGCGGTGGACTTGATGGATGAACTCATGCGGCTTCCCTTTCGTCGCCGGCCGATCCGGCGGACAGCGCCAGCAGGCGCGCGATGGTGATGTCTGCACCGTGCAACTCGGCGGCGATGCGGCCAGCGCGGAACACGAGGACGCGGGTGCACACCGTCGCTACTTCTTCATAGTCGGTGGACACGACCACCAGCCCGGCGCCCTCGGCCGCGCGTCGGCGCAGCAAGGCATAGATCTGTCGTTTGGCGCCCACGTCGACGCCGGCAGTGGGCTCCTCGAGCACCTGCACCGGCAGGGCCAGCGCCTCCCAGCGCGCCAGCACCACCTTCTGCTGGTTTCCACCCGAGAGCTGCTGGACGATCGCCTGGGGCGCCCGCGGGTTGATGTCGAAGCGTTCGGCCAGCGCCTCGGCCCGCTTCAGCTCGCGGCGGCGGCGACTGGCGTCCAGACCGCGCTCGCCATGCAGGCGCGGATTGGGAAACAGGTTCTCCTGCACGCTCATCGAGCCGGCCAGGTTCTGCTCCAGCCGCTCGCCGGCGGTGTAGCCGATGCCTGCGGCGATCGCCTGCGCAGGATTCTTCAGCTCGCATCGGCGACCGGCCGCCTCGAGCGTGCCGGTCACGAGCGGTTCGCAGCCGAAGAGCGCGCGGCCGATTGCGTCCTGACCGGCACCGCGCAGGCCCACCAGGCCGAGGATCTCGCCCGGGTGCAGCGCCAAGTCAACCGGCCCGGCGTTGCCGGCCACGGCGCCTTGCAACGCGAGCAGCGGCCTGGCGTCACCGCGTGGGATGGGCGCCGCAGCGCGCTCGTCGTCGGCCAGCGCCTGGCCGACGATCAGCTCGACCAGCCCAGCCTCGCTGGACTCGGCGGTGCGGCGCACGCCGACCAGCTTGCCGTCGCGCATCACCGCCGCGCGGTCGGACAACTGCATCACCTCGTCCAGACGGTGCGAGACGTAGATCATCCCTACGCCCTGGCGGCGCAAATCGCGCAGGACGTCAAACAGGCGGTTCACATCGGTCGCGGGCAGGCTCGCGCTGGGCTCGTCGAGCACCAGCAGACGGGCCTTCACTTCCAGCGCGCGGCCGATCGCCAGCAGCGACTTCTCGGCTCGGGTGAGCGAAAAGACCCGCCGGCCGGGGTCGATGTCGCATCCCACCCGCTCGAGCACGCGGCGCGCGATCGCATCGGCCGCACGCCAATCGACCAGACCATGCTTCCAGCCGAACAGGCGCGGATAGCCCATGCCGATGGCCACGTTCTCGGCGACCGTCATCCATTCCACCAGGCCCAGGTCCTGATGGATGAAAGCCACCGGCTGGCGCAGCGGATCACGGCTGCGCCAGTCCTCCTCAGGCTTTCCATCGACCAGCATCCTGCCTGCGTCGGCAGGGTAGATGCCAGCCAGCAGCTTGATCAAGGTGCTCTTGCCGGCGCCGTTCTCGCCCAGGAGCGCGAGCACTTCGCCGGCCTGGACTTCCAGCGTCACGTCGTCGACGGCCTGCGTGCCGCCGAAGCGCTTGCTGACTCCCTCGAAGCAGAGCAGCGGCGTCATGCGGTGGCTCCCCGGGTGTTGAGCACGACGCGGTATAGCGAAGTGCTGGCGCAGATGAACAGCTCGTTGCCACGCTCGCCGCCGAACACGAGGTTGCCCACCTTCTCGGGCACCGCGATGCGGCCGATGCGGGTGCCGTCGGGGTGGTAGACCTGGACGCTGTCGGCGCTGCTCGTGTAGACGAAGCCGTGGACGTCGACACGGAAGCCGTCTGCCAGGCCGGGCTCGACCAGAGCGAACACGCGCGGGTTGGCCAGGTCCTGCCCGTTGACGACGTCGAACGCCACGATGTGGTGGTGGCCCGAACCGTCGTCGCGCAGTGCCGCCGAGCTGTCGCTCACGTACAGCACCGATTCGTCGGGCGAGAAGGCCAGGCCGTTCGGCTCCTCCACAAAATCGCTCGCGATGCGCAGCGCGCCACTGGCCGGGTCGAAGCGGAAGACGTAGCAGCCGCCCAGCTCGCTGTCGGCCTTGTGACCTTCGCGATCGGAATGGATGCCGTACGGCGGATCCGAGAACCAGATCGAGCCGTCACGCTTGACGATGACGTCGTTGGGTGAGTTCAGGCGCCGGCCCTGGTACCTGTCCACCACCACCTCGTCGCCCACAGGGTGCCCGTGCGCATCGAAGCGCGTGCGTACCACGGCGCGCTGCCCGTGCGAACAGTGCAGCAGGCTACCGTCGGCCTCGCGGACATGGCCGTTGGTGAACTCCACCGCCTCGCGCCACACGCGCATGCCGCGGTCCGCGTGCCAGCACAACATGCGGTTGTTCGGAATGTCGCTCCACAGCAGCTCCGCCGTCTCGGACATCCACACCGGACCTTCGCTCCAGACGGCGCCCGTGCAGAGGCGTTGCAGTTGAGATGCGCCGCCGGCCACCGCGGAAAAACGCTCATCGAGGACAGCGACGGATGACATCGCAGCATTCTTGCGGTACATGCGTTACCGGTAACTAGTAAATACCCGCGGGCGTCTGCGCTCCCCGGGCTCTACTATCATTGCCGTCATCGATGCGATCAGCACCGCGCGATCCGGACCCGCGTCGAAACCGGTATCACTTCTTAGGCCAGCTCACGCTGGAGCGATCACGTTGACCGCACGCCAGAATTCCAAAAAGCCCGCCACGGTTCGCCTACCTGCCCGTGCAGTCGAACCGTCTCGCACGCCGGCCACCCAGGTCACGATGGCCGACGTAGCGGCTCGCCTGGGCGTCTCGAAGATGACGATCTCACGCGCCCTCAATCGTGAGGGCAGTAGCCGGCGCAGCACCAGCGAGGCGCTGAGGCAACGCATCCTGCGCACCTGCCAGGAGATGGGCTATGTGATCGACCATACCGCGCGGACTTTTTCGTCCAAGCGTTCGGGCGTCGTCGTGGCCCTGATACCGGCGCTGAACAACTCCAACTTCTCCGATACGGCGCATGGCCTGACCGCCGCGCTCGAGGGGAGCGGCCTTCAGGTGCTGCTCGGCTACACCGACTATGACAGCGCAACCGAGGAGCGACTGCTGCGTGCGATGCTCGGCCGCCGCCCCGAGGGCGTGGTGGTCACCGGCGGCACACATACGCCGGCGGCGCGAAAGCTGCTGGAGGCCGCCGGCATTCCGGTCGTTGAAACCTGGGACCTGCCGGCGCAGCCAATGGAGCATTGCGTGGGCTTCTCCAACGCCGAGGCGGAGGCGCAGCTGGTGCGCCAGCTGCACGCGCAGGGCTACCGGCGCATCGCCTTCCTCGGGGGCTTGCCGGCGAGCGATGCCCGCGGCGCTGACCGCCGCCGCGGCTTCGAGACAGCGATGCGCGATCTGGGGCTGGACGCGACGCGCCAGATCAGCGTCGGCGAGGCTCCGGTGGCGATGGAGCACGGGGCACAGGGCGTGGTGCAGTTGCTGGCGCGCTGGCCCGATACGGAATTGCTGGTGTGCGTGTCCGATCACCCGGCGTTCGGTGCGATGGCGGAATGTCAGCGCCGCGGCATCGATGTGCCGGGCAAGCTCGCCATTGCCGGCTTCGGCGGTTTCGAGGTGGGTGCGAGCTGCCACCCGCGACTGAGCACCGTGGCGATCGACTGCGCCGCCATTGGCAGCGCCGCCGGCGAACTGCTGTTGCGCGCCATCGCCGCCGCGCGGGACGGCCAGCGCCTCGCGCCGGAGACAATTCTGATCCCGTTCCGCGTCGAGCTGCGCGGCAGCACCTGAGCGCCGGCGCGCCGGAGTCGCCGGCCCTTGGCCTGGCTTCAGGACTTGCCGGTCAAGTTCAGCTTTGCGGCCAGCGCCTTGAAACTCTGGCTGTCGTTTTCCATGGTGGCGCGAAAGGCGGCGGCGTCGCCGTACGCCTCGCCCAGATTCAGCTTGTCCAGGGTCTGGCGATAGGCGGTTTCCTGCACTGCCTTCGCCACGGCCTGAGACAACTGCTGCAGCACTTCGGACGGGGTACCCCTGGGCGCGCACAGACCTCGCCAGGCACCCAGGCTCAGGTCGATGTTGCGCTCCTTCAGCGTCGGCACGTTCTCGAAGCCCTTGACGCGCTCGTCGGCCATCACTGCCAGCATCTTCAATTTGCCCGATTGCACCTGGGTGCTGACCTCCGCCGGGCTGACCGATACGGCGTCGATATGGCCCCCGCCCAATGCCAGCACGGCCGGCGCAGCGCCCTGAAAAGGAATGAGGTTGAACGAGGTGTTGGTGCGTGATTCCAGGGCCACCGACGCCATGTGCCAGATGGCACCGGGGCCGGAATTGCCGACGCGTACTTCGCCCGGGTGCTTGCGGGCATGGTCCAGGAATTCCTCCACTGTGTTCCACGGCGCATCGGCGCGCACGGTGACGGCGGCGGGATCAAAGTTCAAGCGCGCGATCGGCGCGAAGTTCTCGTAGGTGACCTTGCCGATGCCGATGTGCGGCAGGATCATCACATCCACCGTCAGCATGATCAGCTTGTAGCCATTTGGCGTAGCCGCGGCCACGTCCGCCATGCCGATGGAGCCACTCGCGCCTGCCCGGTTGACCACGGTCACGGGCTGAGCCAGGTACTTGCGCACCGACTCGGCCAGCGCGCGCGCCAGAACATCGGTCCCGCCGCCGGGGCCATAGGGCACGACCAGTTCGATCGGGCGGGTCGGCCAGGCCTCGGCGGCCCTTGCCGCGCCCAGCGGCAAAGCCGCGAATGCCGCCAGGGTCTTCAGCCCTGTGGCCAATAAGGTTCTGCGATCGGTCATGGGGGGCCTCCAATAGGACAGGGTAAAGATCAGGTTGGTGTCAAGCGCAAAAATCCAGCAGCACCTTCATCGCGCGCTTGCGGTCGCTGGCCAATTCGAAGGCTTCGCGCGCACGCGTGAGCGGGTAGGCGCCCGTGATCATCGGGCGCATGTCGATGCGGCCCTCGTTGATCAGGCGCACGGCAAGCGCGAACTCGGCATGGAAGCGAAAGCTGCCGAGCAGCGCCAGCTCCTTGGCGACGATCAGGTTCTGCGGCACCGAGATTTCACCGCCCAGACCCAGCTGCACCACGGTGCCGCGCGGACGCGTCGCCTCCAGGCCGGCGCGCAGCGCGCGCTCGTTGCCGCTGCATTCGAACATCACGTCGAAGCTGCCCTTGTCGGTGCTGAAGCGCTGTGTCCACTGCGGATCCTGCGCGACGTTGATCGTGGCGTGCGCACCCATCGCGCGGGCCACGGCCAGCGTCTCGTCCGTGAGGTCAACTGCCGTCACCTCTGCGGCGCCATGAATGCGCGCCGCCGCCACGGCCAGCGTGCCGATGGGCCCGCAGCCCGACACCAGCACGCGCTTGCCCAGCAGCGGCCCGGCACGCTGCACGCCATGCAGCGCCACCGAGAACGGTTCGGCCAGCGCGGCGTGCTGCAGCGGTACATGCGCGGCGACGGGCTCGCACTGCACGGCATCGCAGACCAGGAGGTTGCGGAAAGCGCCCTCGACATGCGGATCGCGCATCGCGCTGCCATAGAAGCGCATTTCCAGGCACTGGTTGGGCAGGCCCTCGAGGCAGTACTTGCAGGCGCCGCAGGGTCGGCTGGGATTCACCGCCACCTTGTCGCCGGCCTTCACGCGCGTGACGCCGGGCGCCACGGCGACCACGGTGCCGGCCACCTCGTGGCCCAGGATCATCGGGCGCTTGATGCGCACCGTGCCGAAGCCGCCGGCGTGGAAGTAGTGCAGGTCCGAGCCGCAGATGCCGCCGAATCCCACCTGCACCACCACCTGTCCGGGCCCCGGCTCGCCGGCATCCTGCTCGACCACGCGCAGGTCGTCGGGCGCGTTGATCACCAGGCAGGTGCAGCGCAGCCGCATCGCAACGCCTTCGTCCGAAGCTTCGACATTCATCAAGCTCATGCGCGTCTCCAATCGAGATTCAGAGGCGCCCGATCACCCGGCATCTGCGCCAAGTTCTCCGCGGGTGGCAATGGCGCGCACCTTCGGTGCGCAAGCCTCGAGCAGCGCCTCGCGATCCTTGGCCTCCCACAGCCTGTGCAGCGCATAGCTCGCCTCCAGCGGTTCCATGTCCCATGCTGGATAGGGGTCCACACATCAGGACGAGGGGCAGGGTGTCGGAGGACGAGGACATGGGGCGCGGCTCCTGTAAAGTGTGACCGGTAACTCTAACGAGAAACAAGAATTCGAATTCTGGGGTAAACGCTAGTGGGGCGAATGCGGCAATCAAATAAGCTACCGGTAACTATTTAGCCGCAGTCGCGCACCTGTGACAGTCAGCGGGACAGGCCGGCCGCTGGGGGGAGGTACATGAACTGGCCGGCGCCGTGATCTTCCTGGCCAGTGAAGCGTCGAGCTTCGTGAATGGCCACATCCTCTACGTCGACGGCGGCATCACGGCCGGGCTCTGATGTGGCACGTACCGCCCACGGAGCCTCGCCCATGAATGCATCGAATGACTCGTCCTCTTCCACGCGATCCTCTTTCCGCGTTGCGGTGGTCGGAGTGGGCATCATGGGCAACGCCATCGCGCGTCGTCTGCTAGCGTGTGCTCACGATGTGGCCATCTTCGATCTCGATCGCAGCAAGGTTGAGCCGCTGGCGGCGCTCGGCGCCCGGGCCGCGGCCAGCGCAGCAGAAGCTGCGCAAGGCGTTGCGTTCGGCAAGCCCTCAGCGGCGGGCGCGCCGACAGCCAGATCCTCGCCGAGTTCGGCCCCAAGATGGCGGCTCGCGACTTCACTCCCACCGGTCGCATCGACAACATGCTCAAGGACCTGGAGGCCGTGCAGGCCTTTTCCCAAGGCCAGCGATTGCCGCTTCCCTTGACCGCGCATGTGTCCGAACTGCACCGCGTCTTCGTTGCCGCGGGCATCGGCGCCGAAGACACGGTCGCCCTGATGAAGCAATTCGACGGCTACCGCACCGAGTGACACCCGTCCGCCCCCGCACTTTCCCTCTCGGCGCCTGGAGTCCACCGTCTTAAACACCTTAAACGCACCGCAGAGAGCTAAAGGAGAAACCATGATCACACGCTTTGCACTGTTCGAAGGACACGTCAACGAGGGTCAGACCGAGGCGTTTCGCGCCGCCGTTCTGGCCGAAATCCTGCCCAAGTGGAAAGCATTCCCCGGGGCCCTTGCCGTCCGGGTGTGTTTCGCGAACGAGCGCGACGAAGGTGCACCCGAGTTGCCGATGATTCTCGCGATCAGCTACCCGGACCGAGCATCCGTCGACAGGGCGCTTGCCAGCCCGGCACGAGCGGAGGCGAAGGCTGCGACGGAAGCGGTTCTGTCGCGCTTCTTCACCGGTCGCATTCACCATCACATCACGGAAGCGAATGACCATGTGCTCCGATGACGCTGATGCGCGCAATCAATCACCGACTACTTCGGTGGGCTCGCTGTTGCCGCACTCGTCTTCCTGGCCGTCGTCCTCGTCGAGCGCATGACGCGCGCCTGAGGCCGGTGGCCTGGCGGCCGGTGAACTGCACGAAGGCGAAAGCTTTCGGCGGTTCCGTCAGGCGCCGGCCCACGGACTGTGATTCAGCCGGTACTCGCCCAGCGTCCGCAGTTCGCCTTTCGCATGCGCGATCAGGCGCACCGTGAGCACATGCGCGGGCAGGCCGCGCACGATCGCGATCTTCGGCACCATCAGGACCTCGCCGGATGCGGGATCGAAGGGGATGTCGTCCGCGCGGTATTCGGCATCGTCCGCGAACGACAGGTGCAGCACCGCATCGATCCGTTCGACGTCCGCCAGCGGCGCCTCGAAGCGTGCGACCAGCACCTCGTCCTGCGGCGCGGCGCTGCAGTTGACGCTGCCGTTGTGCGCCAGGCGGTACTCGCGCATGTGCCGGCCCTCGTCGACGAGACGCTGCACAAAGGGCCCGCTCACGAAGGCATGCACCAGCCCGAGGTCGAAGGCCCGCCGCACCGCATCGCCGAGCGCGACGAGTTCGTCGAGCGTGCGGCCGCAGCGATCGCAGCCGAGCAGGTGCAGGTCGATCGCGTCTGTCTGCATCTCGTCCGTGTCGCCGAACCAGTAGGCGAGCAGGGTCTGCTCATCGAGGTGCGGGGCTTTCGCGCTCATGCCGAAGCCTCCCGGCCGCCCTCCACGCAGTGGCGCAACTGCGCGATGCCCCGGTGGCGGATCACCCGCACATTGCCGGCGGTAAGGCCCAGCTCGCCCGCCACCACCTCGGCGGGCTTCTCGTCGTAGAAGCTCATCAGAAGAACGCTGCGTTCGCGCTCGCGCAGCGAGTCGAGGCAGCGGGCGACGCGCTCATGATCGTGGCGCGGCGCGATCGAGATGTCCGCCAAGGCCAGCACCTCGCCGTGGCGCGCGAGCAGGCTTTCGCGGCGCGATTCCTTGCGCTGCATCGCGAGCACCAGCGTGCGGCAGCTTCCGAAGACGAAGGACACCACGCGCTCGGGCTCTCGCACGCGGCCGGTGCGCAGTTGATCGAGCGCGAGCAGCATCACTTGCTGCATCAGGTCGTCCGCCGCCGAGGCATCGCGCAGGTGGCGCAGGCCGTAGCGGCGCACGCGCGGGGCGAGCTGGCGGTAGAGGGCGGCTTCGGCCTCGATGTCGCGTGCCGCGCCCGCGCCGGCGATGCGCAGCGCGAGGATCACCTCGGCGTCGGAATCCCCGGACTCCGAGGCAATCGTTTGGGCGGCGTGTGGCATGGGGTTGAGCTTAGCGACGCGCCGACGGAATTTCCAGATGGCTGTAACGTCCGGCCGAGTCGCGACACAACCTGCCGTCATCCACTCACGCACCCAAGGAGCCCCCGCATGATCACCAACGCCGCCGCCGGCACCAATGTTCAGGAAATCGCCAACGGCATCTTTCGCATCAACACGCCGGTGCCGCTGCCCGGTGGCCAGCTCTTCAGCTTCAACCAGTACCTGGTGGTGGATGAGGAGCCGCTGCTCTTTCACACCGGGCCGCGCCAGCTCTTCCCGCTGGTGAGCGAGGCGATCGCGCGCGTGATGCCGATCGAGCGGCTGCGCTACATCGGCCTGTCGCATGTGGAAGCCGACGAGTGCGGTGCGATGAACCTGCTGCTGGCGGTCGCGCCGCAGGCGGTGCCGCTCTGCGGCCAGGTCGCGGCCATGGTCTCGATGACCGATCTGGCCGACCGTCCGCCGCGCGCGATGGCCGATGGCGAGGAACTCGACCTGGGCAGCCACACCATCCGCTGGTTCGACATGCCCCACGTGCCGCACGGCTGGGAATGCGGGCTGATGATGGACACCCGCACGGGCACGCTGTTCTGCGGCGACCTGTTCACGCAGGGCGGGCCGAGCGAGAAGGCGCTGACCGAGGCCGACATCTTCGGCCCGAGCGAGGCCTTCCGCCTGCAGATGGACTACTTCGCGCACGCGCCGCAGACGGCGGACCGGCTGGCCGCCTTGGCCGCGCAGTCACCGCGCGTGATGGCGGTGATGCACGGAAGCGCCTGGGAGGGCGATGGCGCCGCGCTGCTGCGGAATCTGTCGGAGGCCGTCTCGCCGCATTGACGGCAGCCGACGGGCTCAGTGCTGCTTGGGCAGGTTCAGGCTCTGCAGCACCGGCAGCCAGCGGTCGGATTCGGCCTTGACGAACTTCGCCAGTTCCTCCGGCGAGCTGCCGCGCGGCTCCATGCCGATCGTGCGGGCGCGGGCCACGAATTCAGGGTCGGCGATCACCTGGTTCACCGCCTTGTTGAGGCGGTCGATCGCTTCCCTGGGCGTGGCGGCCGGCACCGAGAACGAATACCAGAGCGTCGCCTCGAGGTCGTAGCCCTGTTCCTTGAAGGTCGGCGCGTCAGGCACCTGCGGCAGGCGCTTGGAGTCCATCACGCCGAGCACGCGCAGCTTGCCGGACTTGATGTAGGGCAGCGAGCCGGTGATGGAGGTGCCGTGGATGTCGATCTGCTCGCCCAGCAGCGCCTGCAGCGCGGGTGCGTCGCCGTTGAACGGAATGTGCGTGGCCGTGATGCCGACGTTCTTCTCGAACACCATCGGCGCGAGGTTGGTCAGGATGGCCGCGCCCGGAGAGCCGCGGTTGATCTTGCCCGGGTTCTTCTTCGCGTACTCGACCATCTCCTTGATGTTCTTGTACGGCAGGTCGCTGCGGCCCACGATGATGGCCGGCTGGTAGGCGATCTGCGTGACCGGCGCGAAGTCCTTCTGCGGGTCGTAGGGCAGCTTGTCGTAGAGCACGCTGTTGTTGGCCAGCGTGCCGAGCGACGAGACCAGCACGGTCTGGCCGTCCGGCTTGGAGCGGGCCACGTAGTCGGCGGCGATGATGCCGCTCGCGCCGGGCTTGTTGTCGATGATGACGTTCATGCCGTGCTTGTTGAGTTCCTGGGCCAGGATGCGGCAGTACTGGTCGGTGCCGCCGCCCGCGGCGAAGGGCACGACGATTCGGGTCACCGGCTGCTGGGCCAGCGCCGGGCCGATGGCGCAGGCCCCGACGGCGAGGCCCATGACGAATTTCCGCAAGCTCACTGTGTCTCCTTGTCTCTCTGGTCCGGTTCTCGGACTCGCTGAATCCAGTCTAGTTCGCGCGCCGGCGGTGAAATCTGCAAGGAGTGAAAAGATGCTTTCCGCCTCCTGCATATCCTGCACAAGGCTTCAGGCCGGAACCGGGCCCGTCGGGGCGCGCATGACCACGCCGGCCTCCTGCAGGGCGTCGATCTCGGCGTCGCCGTAGCCCGCCTCGCGCAGCACCTGCGCCGTGTGCGCCCCGAGCGCCGGGGCCGCGAGCGTCGCGCGGCGCGGGGTGTCGCACAGCTCGTAGGGCAGCCCGAAGCTGGTGTAGCCCGGCACGCTGCCGTTGGCCGCCACGTCCATGACCATGCCGCTGGCGCGGAAATCCTCGCTCGCGAGCGCGTCGGCATAGCTGCGCACCACGGCGACGACGATGCCGTTGCGGCTCAGCAGCTCCACGCATTCGGCGGTGTCGAGCCGGGCCAGCTTCTCGCCCACGGCGGCCTTCATCGCGGGCCGGTTGGCCACGCGCAGCTCGTTGCTTGCAAAGCGCGGATCGCTCGCCAGCGCCGGCGCCCCGATCGCGCCGCACAGCCGCACCCAGTGCGCCTGCACGTAGGCCGAGACCACGACCATGCCGTCCCGCGTGCGGAAGATGTCCGCGGCGGGCGCGGCCATCGGCTGGCCGTCGCCGCTGCGCTTCGGCTCGACGCCGCGCACGAAGTAGTCGCTCCAGTTGGGCATCTGCAGGTTGAGCGCCACTTCGAGCAGCGAGACGCGGATGGTCTCGCCGGCGCCGGTGCGCACGCGGCGGAAGAGGGCGGCGAGCACCGCCTGCGCCGCCACCTGCGTGCTCGCCACGTCGATGATGGTCGCGCCCACCTTCTGCGGCAGGCCGTCGGCTTCGCCGGTGACGGACATCAGGCCGCTCTCGGCCTGCGCCGCGATGTCGTAGCCGGGCCGGTCGCGCGACGGCGAGGCGGCCGGAAAGCCGGCGATCGACACATGGACGAGGCCCGGGTGCGCGGCCCGCAAGGCCTCCGCGCCCAGGCCCAGGGACTCGGCGGCGCCGGGCCGCAGGTTCTGCACCAGCACGTCGGCCCGCGCGACCAGGCGGCGCGCGATCTCCGCGCCGCGCGGCTGCCGCAGGTCGAGCGCGATCGATTTCTTGCTGCGGTTGTAGGCCCGCAGCATCGCCATGCCGAAAGGGCCGGTGGTGCGCGCCGCGTCGCCGTCGAGCGACTCGATCTTCACGACCTCGGCGCCCAGGTCGGCAAGCGCCATCGCGGTGCCGGGCCCGGCGATGTAGTTGCCGAGCTCGACGACGCGGATGCCCGCGAGGGGTGGGGGGAGTGCGGTGGGTTGGTCCATGGCCGGCACTCTAGGAGGCGTGCTCCCAGGCCGGGCGGCGGGAGCTGCAAAGCAGCTTTGCGGTCCGCGAGCGCTAGGCCGCCGTTTCGTCCCGCAGCGCCTCGGCCACGAAATCCACGAAGGCCCGCACCTTCAGCGGCAGTGCCGTGCTCTGCCGGAACACCGCGAAGATGCCATTGGAAAAGCCGCGCACCGCAAAGCGATAGTCCGGCAGCAGCCGCACCAGCGTTCCGTCCTGCAGGTTGCTGCGCACCGTCGGCTCCGACAGCAGCGCGATCCCCATGCCGCCGAGCGCGGCCAGCCGCAGCAGCTCGCCGTTGTTGGCGCTCAGCACGCCCTGGATGGGCAGTTCCTGCTGCTCGCCGTTCTCGTCGACGTATTTCCAGCTCGTCGCCTCGTGCTCGCGCCGGTAGGTGAGGCAGCGCACGTCCGGCAGGTCCTTCGGGTGCTTGATGCGCGAATAGGTCTTCACGAACGCCGGGCTGGCGACCAGCACCTCGTCGCTCGACAGCAGCCGCTTGATGACGAAGCCCGAGTCGTTCGATTCGCCGGTGCGGATGTCGACGTCGAAGTCGTGCTCGACGAGGTTGACCGGGTGCTCCGACAGCTCGATCTCCACCCGGATGTCCGGATAGCGCTGCGCGAAGCGCGGCAGGAGCGGCGCGACCACGCGCAGGCCGATGTGGGTGCGCGAATGCACCCGCAGCCGGCCTTCGGGTCGCTGGCGGGAATTGCGGGCCGCCTGTTCGGCCTCGGCCATGGCTTCGAGCACGCCTTCGGCCCGCTCCAGGAAGGCCTGCCCGGCCTCGGTCATCTTGAGGTTGCGGCTGGTGCGGTCGACCAGTTGCACGCCCAGCTCTTCTTCCAGCGCGCTGATGCGGCGCGAGATGGTGGCCGGCGACAGGCTGAGACTGCGGGCCGCGGCCGAGAGGCTGCCCTTCCTTTGCGTGGTCACGAAGATCCGAAGCGAATCGAGGGCCTTCATTTCGAAAGATGCAAAGAAGCTGTGCGCACGTTGATGATCCGCGGAGACCGCCGCTCTTACGATCGATCGAACTCAACCCCATTCGATCGGAAGCAACGGCAATGGATTTCGGAATCCTACCGGCTGCCGGCGAAGTGCGCGAAGGAAGGAAGCCGGGAAGCATGATCCGAGATGAGCAGAAATTCGATGCCTTGCTGGCGCAAGTGCGTGCCTTCGTGCGTGACGAGTGCCAGCCGCTCGAAGAGGAGATCGATCGCAGCGACGAGATCCCCGAACCGCTGGTGCAGCGCATGCGGCAGCTCGGCCTGTTCGGCCACAGCATCCCCGAAGCCTATGGCGGCGCGGGCCTCACGACCGAGGAACTGGCACGGGTGAACATCGAGGTGTCGCAGGCGGCGACCACCTTCCGCGCGCGCTTCGGCGGCAACACCGGCATCGCGTCGGAATCGCTGGTCGTCGACGGCACCCCCGACCATAAGGATCGCTACCTGCCGCGCATGGCGAGCGGCGAACTCACCGGCTGCTTCGCGCTCACCGAACCCGAGGCGGGGTCCGATGCCACCGCGCTGAAGACGCTTGCCGTGCGCGATGGCGACGACTACCTGATCAGCGGCAGGAAGTGCTTCATCACCAACGCGCCGATCGCGAACCTGTTCACCGTGTTCGCGCGCACCGATGCTGAGGGCAAGGGCGCGAACGGCATCACGGCGTTCCTGGTCGAGCGCGGAGCGCCGGGGCTTTCGACTTCCGATCCCTATCGCAAGATGGGCCAGCATGGATCGCCGGTCGGCGAGGTGCTGCTCGAAGGCGTGCGGATTCCGGCGTCATGCATCGTCGGCGGCGTGGAAGGGCAGGGCTTCCGCACCGCGATGAAGACGCTCAACAAGCAGCGCATCAATCTGGCCGCACTCTGCGTGGGACCGGCGATCCGCCTGGTGGACGAGATGGTGCGCCATGCACGCACGCGGCAGCAGTTCGGCCAGCCGATCGGCGAGTTCCAGCTCGTGCAGCAGTTCATCGCGGAGAGCAACACCGAAGTGCATGCGGCGCGTGCGCTGGTGCTCGAAACCGCGCGCAAGCGCGACGAGGGCGCGGACGTCACCATGGAAGCCTCCATGTGCAAGCTCTTCGCCTCCGAGATGTGCGGCCGCGTCGCCGACCGGGCGGTGCAGGTGTTCGGCGGCAGCGGCTACATCGCGGGCAACATCGCCGAGCGCTTCTTCCGCGATGTGCGCCTCTTCAGGCTCTACGAGGGCACGAGCCAGATCCACCTCGTCAACATCGCGAAGCGGACGATCGCGCAGGCGGCGCGCTGAGGCAGCGTCTACGCGCTGCCGCTGCTGCCGCTGCTGCCACTGCCATAGGGCCGCGTGAGCAGTTCCAGCACATGGCCGTCGGGGTCGTCCCAGTAGACGCCGCGGCCGCCGTCGTTGTGGTTGATGCGGCCCGCTTGCGCGTGGCGCGGATCGGCCCAGTACGAGAGGCTGCGCGCGCGGATGCGCCCGAAGATCAGGTCGAACTCCTCCTCGCTCACGAGGAAGGCGAAGTGCTGCACCGGGAACTCGCCGTCGTCGCGGATGTAGTCCAGCGTGACGCCGTTGTCGACGGTCACGCCCTGGAAGGGGCCGAAGGGCACCGGCGCGGCGCAGCCGAGGATCTCCGACAGGAAGGTGGCGGAGGCCAGCGGATCGCGGGCCGAAACGATGGTGTGGTTGAGCTGGATGGCCATGGCGCTCTCTGGATCGACCTCGCTGCGACAGCGTGATCGATGCATTGTGAACCGCCTGCGCCCGCATGGTGCGGCACGGCTTGAGTGATGCCCACCCGGCGCGCAAAATGGCCGTCCCGGTAACTCAAAGGAGAGAGAGTCATGAAGAAGCGTTCTTTCCTCGCGGGCGGCCTTCTGGCCGTGCTCACGACCGCGTGCACCACCTCCGGCACTTCGGGCGGTGACCCGGCGGCGCGGCGCAGCAGCATCGATTCCTCGGTGGACGCCGCACTGTCCAAGCTGTATGGGCAGGTGCAAGGCTCGCGTGAGTTGACCGGCAAGGCCAAGGGGGTGCTGGTGTTCCCGTCGGTGGTGTCGGCGGGGCTGGGCGTGGGCGGCTCGTACGGCCAGGGTGCGCTGCGCGTAGGCGGCCGGTCGGTCGGCTACTACAGCACCACGGCGGCATCGGTCGGCCTCTTGGCCGGCGCCGATTCCAAGGCGGTCTTCGTGCTCTTCATGACGCAGGAATCGCTCGACAAATTCCGCGCGAGCAGCGGCTGGACCGCCGGCGCCGATGCCTCGGTCACGATGCTGAAGGTCGGCGCCAACGCGGCCATCGATACTCAGACCGCGCAGCAGCCCATCATCGGCTTCGCCCTGAGCAATGCCGGGTTGATGGCGAACCTGAGCCTCGACGGCACCAAGATCAGCCGGCTCGAGCTCTGAGCTCTTCGCGGCTGTCCGTGCCCGGAAGCCGCAGGGCTTCCGGCGCGGCGCCACGTTCAACGCGGCAGGTACAGCACCTGCTCCATCACCGCCGGCGCGCCGGTCACCGACTTCACCTTGCCGGCGTCGTCGAACGCCACCTGGTACTCCGACCAGGAATCCGTCCAGTAGCGCCACACCTTGGCGTCCAGGCGCGGGTTCTCGCTGGTCATGGGCCAGCCCACGGCCATGGTCACCTGTTCGCGGGTCATGCCCTCGGCGATCTTCGCGTCGCGGATGGCTTCGCGGATCGCGGGCTCGAAGCTCGCGATGCGGACCTTGGGGTCTTCCTGGACGATGTAGCGCTCGGCGAACGGCGCCATCGGGATGTCGCGGCTGTAGTCGTTCTTCAGGCGCTGCACCTTGCCGCCGACCAGCGTGTAGACGAAGCGCATCTCGTAGCCCGTGACCTGCGCCGGCGTGCCGACCGGCACGAGGCTGGTGCCGGCTTCGCGGTAGTTGCCATCGCCCATCTGCGTGCCGTAGGTGTACATGTTGCAGCACAGGTAGCCCGCGATGAGGGGGCCCTGCGGCGGTTGGGGGCGTTGCGCATGCGCGAGGGAAAGAGGAAGCGCAAGCGCGCAAGCGGCGGCCAGGGCCAGACGACGGTGCATCGGGAACATTCTCCTTTGGTTGATCGAGCCGCCGAAGCGGGCGCGGCAGTTTAGGTCTAGGTGGCCTTCAGCAGGGTGAACTGGCTGCGGGCCAGCAAGCGTCTGAAATCCCGATCAAAGGTCACGAGGTGCTCGCCCTGCTGAATCACGGCGGCGGCCAGCCAGGCGTCGGGCAGGTCGTTTGCGGCCAGCGCGTTGTCGATGCAAAGCTTCCTGAGGATCGGCCACTCGTCTCCGAGCGTCGGCACGCTGACGCCCGGCATGCCCAGCAGCGCCTCGACGAACCCCACGGCTTCGGCCGTCGGGGTCGGATTCACAAAGATCTTCGGATGCGTGACCAGGCGCAGGAAGCTCGCAGCGGCCATGGGCTGCAGCGTGAGCGGAGCAGCCACGGGCGCCATCTCCACGGCCCTTACGAGCCAGCTGTGTGCCACCGCGTGGTGCGGGTGGTCGCTGCGCGAGGCGGCGACGAGCACGTTCACATCGGGTGTCATTCATCGGCGGCGTCGAGCATGGCCTTGTTGCTCAGCCCCGTGAGACCTGTGACCAGTCCTCCCTTGCCGCGATAGACGGGAACAGTGCGGGGCGCCACAGCACGTGGGCTCGCCTTCAGGCGCAATTGCAGGCCTTCCTCGATCAGCCGGGTCAGGCTGGTGTGCTGCTGCGCCGCCAAGGTCTTGGCCCGAGTCAGCAGTGCATCGTTGAGGTTGAGCGTCGTCTTCACGGAAAGATGATACAGATTTCTGTATGGAAGTTGTTGCGGACGATCGATTCTGGGAGTGCGACTGTAACGGCCGCGCAACCCCGGGGTAGGTATCCCCCACCGAAGCCTAGATCAACCCTCGCAACCGGCGCTGCGCGCGATCGAGCCCGACGACCAGGCGGTTCTCGATGCTTTCGGCTTCGGTGATCCGTTCGTCGAACCACTCGGCCTCGGTGCTTCCGACCTGCGACATCCTCTGCAGCATGGCGGCGATGAGCGCGTTGTGGTCCTTGATCAGCCCGTCCCAGAGTTCGATGTCCGCCTGGGCGCCTTGTATTTCCACGTAGCTGGCTGTCATCTCTGTCTCCTGTGCACGTGTGCATGGGAGCGTAGCACCGGGGGACCGCCTGCCCAAAGAAAAACGCCGGGGAGCGGCAAGGCCCCCCGGCGTTTTTTCTTGCGGACCGGCGCCCGCGGCTTACCTGGCGCTGAAGTCCAGTGCGGCCGTGAGGTCGCCCATCGGCTTGTTGCCGTTCTTGAGCAGCGCGGCGTCACGTTCCACGAGCCCCGGCAGCGGGGCCAGCGACCAGCGGTGCGTGATGAAGCGCAGCGTCGAGGCGGTGTCGTACTGGGTCTTGTCCACGAAGCCCTTCTTCGCATACGGCGAGATGATGATCGCCGGGATGCGGGTGCCGGGACCCCAGCGGTCGCCCTTCGGCACCGTCGCGTGGTCATAGAAGCCGCCGTTCTCGTCGTAGGTCACGACGATCAGCATGTTCTTCCACTGCGGGCTGGCCTGCAGCTTGGCGATCACGTCGGCGATGTGCGCATCGCCGTCGTTCACGTTGGCGTAGCCGGGGTGCTGGTTCAGGTTGCCCTGGGGCTTGTAGAAGCTCACCGCGGGCAGGGTGCCCGCCGCGGCGTCCTTGAGGAAATCGGCGTCGAAATCCTTCAGGTGTGCCGCGCGCGCCTCGGGATGCGCGACCGGGTCGAACTCCGCGTAGTAGTTGAACGGATGATGGTGGGCCTGGAAGTTCGGCACCTTGTTGTTGTAGACGACGCTGCGGTCGCTGCTGGCGGTGTTCCACGCGCCCGCGTACCAGGCCCAGCTCAGGCCCTTGGCATCGAGCCGGTCGCCGATCGTGTCGGCCGTCTGCGCCGGCAGCGTGGTGGCCTTGGCCGGGTCGGCGAACTTGGCCGTCGTGTCGCTGGCTGCCGGCGCGTTGCCGCTCGGCTGGTAGGGCGGCTGCATCGTGTTCACCGCGTGGAACACGCCCTGCGCGTCCTTGGGCGTGAGCGTGCTGTCGGTCTTGTAGACCGGTGCGCCGCTCAGCACCGAGGCCGGTGAGGTCGGCGCCGGCGTGAGGCGCACGAAGTTGCCGTCGGCATCGGTGTCGATGGCCGAGATCGAGGCCTTCGCGGGCGAGGTGTCGGCGTCCGCGTTCGGATAGGTCGGCGCACAGGCGCACACCAGGTACTGGTGGTTGAGGAACGAGCCGCCGAACGCGCCCATGAAGAAGTTGTCGGCCAGCGTGTACTGCTGGGCGATCTTCCACATCGTCATCTGGCTGCCGTCGTAGTAGCCCATGCTCAGGCCGCCGGCATCGGAGTAGGCCGCGAACTTGTCGTTCTTGCCGCCGTTGATCTGCATCTGGTTGTTGTAGAAGCGGTGCACCAGATCGCGCGTGATGACCGACTGGCCGATGACCGTGCCGGTGTTGTAGAAGCCCGCCGGATCGTCGATGCGGAACATCTTGTTGGGCATGCCCGTGGCCTGCGCCTGCGTCACGGTGACCGTCTGGCCGGCGGCCGTCACGCCCGACCACACTGGCGGCAGCACCGGCAGTGTGGAGCCGTCGAAGTCCTTCTGCGGCTCGGGGTTCGTGGTGCTCGACGACGGGTTCACGCCCGGGATGCCGTTGGCGCCGGGGTACAGGCCGTAGAGGTTGTCGAAGCCGCGGTTCTCGGCGTAGATGACGACCACGTTCTGGATCTTCTCGAGCACGAAGCGGTTGCGCAGCGCATCGATCACGCTGCCGCCGTCGCGTGCTTCGGCGACGGCCTCGGCGATGCGCTCGATGGCCTCGTCGATCTCGGTCTGCAGCGCGGTCTTGATGGCGGCATCGTCGATCTTGTTGTGATCGGCGAGCAGTTGCGCCTCGGTCACGCCCAGGCGCCTGGCCAGGGCGGCGCGCGCGGCGGCGAGGTCGCCGCCGTTGTCGTCCATCAGTGCGGCGAGCTCGGTCGTGATCGCACTGACCACGCCGTTCGCACCGGCCGGTGCGCGGAACACCAGCGGCTGCGTGACTGGGGTTTCGGTCTTGGAGTCCGGGTCGTAGCGCCTGGCGGAGGTGCCGATCTCGGCCACCACGGGACCCTGGCCGTTCAGTTTGAAGGCGCCGTTGTCGTCGGTGGTGCTGCTGACTTCGCCGCTGTCGCAGCGGCCGTTGTTGTTGGCGTCGATGCAGACCTTGGCATTGCGGTAGTAGCTGCCGGTCACCACGCCGGAGGTGGTGGGCGTGCTGCTGCTGGCCACCGAAAGCGATGAGCCCGAGCTGCCGCCGCCACAGGCGGCGACGATCGCCGTGGTGGCGATGGTGGCGATGGCGGCAGGCCACGGCCAGAGCCGGGCCAGCGGATGCAGCGCGTGGGGCGCGCGCGAGGAAGTCGAGGAGGTCATCGCAGGTGGAGTTGTTGGATGTTGATGAACGGGCCGGGAGGCCGGCGGCGCGATGTTCCCGTCTCTGCGTGACAGGGGCATTTCAGGTCACGTCACCGTTCTGTCATGCGCCGCGCCTAGCATCTGCGCCCTGATCGCCTTCGATGCCCCGCTTTCATCCGTCCTGGTTCTGCCGGCTCGCCTTCATGCTGCTGGCGGTGTTCGCGCTCGCGGCCTGCGAGCGGCCCGCGCCTGAAGCGGCAGCGCCGCGCCCGCCGGCCTATGTCGGCGCGACCTATGCGCCGGTCGCCGGCAGGCCGCAACCCAGTGCGGCGCAGCTGACGGCGCTGGGGCGGCGGATCTTCTTCGACCCCACGCTGTCCGCTTCGGGCACCCAGTCGTGCGCGAGCTGCCACGATCCGGGCCATGCCTACGGGCCGCCGAACGGACTCTCGGTGCAGCTGGGCGGCATCGACGGCGGCACGCAAGGGCCGCGCGCCGCGCCGTCGCTGCGCTACCTCGAAACGCTCACCGCCTTCTCCGAGCATCACCACGACAACGACGGCGACGACAGCATCGACGCCGGGCCGACGGGCGGCCGCATGTGGGACGGCCGCGCGGGCTCCGCGCACGAGCAGGCCGGCATGCCGCTCCTGTCGCCGGCCGAGATGGCGAACGCCTCGGAGGAGGACGTTGCGCGCAAGCTCGAACGTGCCGCGTACGCCGGCGAGATGCGCAGCGCCTTCGGCGACGACGTGTTCCGCGACCCCGCGGCCGCCTTCCGCGCGGCGGGCCTCGCGTTAGAGGTGTTCCAGCAGTCGCCCGCCGACTTCTATCCGTTCACGAGCAAGTACGACGCCATCCTGCGCGGCGAGCAGAAGTTCAGCCCCGCGGAGGAGCGCGGCTTGCGCCTCTTCCGCGCGGCGGACAAGGGCAACTGCGCCTCATGCCATATCGCCGACCGCACGCAGGACGGTGCGTTCCCGCTCTTCAGCGACTTCGGCATGATCGCCCTCGGCGTGCCGCGCCATCGCGGCCTGGCGGCGAATGCCGATCCGGCGTACCACGACCTCGGCCTGTGCGGCCCGATCCGCACCGACCTGAGGGATCGCCCCGAGTACTGCGGCCTGTTCCGCACTCCGAGCCTGCGCAACGTCGCGGTGCGCAAGGCCTTCTTCCACAACGGTGTGTTCCATTCGCTGGAGGAGGTGGTGCGCTTCTACGCACAGCGCGACACCGCGCCCGGGCGCTGGTACGGGCGCGACGCGAAGGGCAAGGTGCGGCCTTACGACGACCTGCCGGCGCGCTACCACGGGAACATCAACACCGATCCGCCCTTCGGCCAGGCGCGGGGCGGCAAGCCCGCGCTGACCGAGGCCGAGATCCGCGACGTGGTCGCCTTCCTGAAGACGCTGACGGATGCGGACCAGTCAACGGCGGTTCAAGGGCGGTCCAATGACAGCGCCAAGTAGCTTTCGTCGGTGTCCAGGCTGCAATCCAAGAGGCTCGGCGCCACGTCGCGCTCCAGGGTGTCGAACATCGTGTCGACGAAATCCATGAGGTGATCCGAGGCGGCGATGGCGTCGTCGACCTTGCCGTCCGCCACGGCGTCGATGACCGCGATGTGACCTTGCACCGTGCCTTGCAGGTCGGTGTGGCCCGGCGTGCGCATGTGGTAGATCCAGCCGATGCGCCGGAAGATCGTGTGCAGGGGACGCAGCGTGCCCTCGACGAAGGGCTCCTGTGCCGCCGCCAGGAACAGCTGGTCGATGTGCCGGTCGATCACGTTGAACTGTTCCACCGTCATGCTGGCGCCGTGCTCGACCAGCTGGCGCTTGATGTGCTGCATGCGGTTGCGCTGTGACGCGCCGGAGCGTTCGGTGGCCAGCCGGATCACGAAGCGCTCCATGTCGCGCCGCAGGCGCAGCAGCAGGCGGTCGCGAGTGAGGTCGATCGGCGTGATGCGCAGGCCGTGGCGCGGCGTGATCTGCACCAGGGTGTCGGCGGCCAGCCGGCTCACGGCCTGGTGCACGGGCGTGCGGCCGTAGCCGACCATGGCTTGCAACTCGTGCATGGCCAGGAAGCGGCCGGGCGCGAGCTGGCAAGTCACCAGCAGTTCCTCGATGCGCTCATAGGCCAACTGGGAAAGGTTCGCCTCGCTGCGGCGCGGCGCGGCCGGCGCGGCTGCGTCGACAGGGACGAGTTTCGGCCGGGGAGGCGAGGAGCGGCTTGCCATGGGATTCCTACGGATGCGTCACTGATATACCAACGAATATCGCTCGTATTGTCCATCTTTCATTTGGAGATTTGATGCAGGGAGAGCGACTCGACCGCTAGGGTATCCACTTATGAATATCGTGAAATATCACGATATTCTTTCGCCGTGGTTCAAGGTCGGCGTCGTGAAGAGGGCGCCCGGAGCCAACTCCTCCAACAACCAGAGACACCCTCGATGAAAGTCACCCGCCTGACCACCTACAGGCTCGCGCCGCGATGGATGTTCCTCAAGATCGATACCGACGAAGGCGTGTCCGGCTGGGGCGAGCCGGTCATCGAAGGGCGTGCACGCAGCGTGGAGGCTGCGGTGCACGAGCTGTCCGATTGCATCGTCGGGCAAGACCCGGCGCGCATCAACGACCTGTGGCAGACGATGTACCGCGGCGGCTTCTACCGCGGCGGGCCGATCCTCATGAGCGCCATCGCCGGCATCGACCAGGCCCTGTGGGACATCAAGGGCAAGGTGCTCGGCGTGCCGGTCTACCAACTGCTGGGCGGGCTGGTGCGCGACCGCATGAAGATGTACAGCTGGGTCGGCGGCGACCGTCCGGCGAACGTCGTCGCCGGCATCCGAAAGCTGCAGGAAGCCGGATTCGACACCTTCAAGCTCAACGGCTGCGAGAAGATGGGGCTCGTCGACAGCAGCAAGGCGGTGGACGCCGCCGTCAAGGTGGTTGCCGAGATCCGCGAGACCTTCGGCAACAGCATCGAGTTCGGGCTCGACTTCCACGGCCGCGTCGCGGCGCCGATGGCCGCGGTGCTCATCAAGGAACTGGAGCCGTTTCGCCCGCTCTTCATCGAGGAGCCGGTCCTGGCCGAACAGGCCGAGCAGTATCCGCGGCTTGCCGCGAAGACCTCCATCCCCCTCGCGGCGGGCGAGCGCATGTTCTCGCGTTTCGAGTTCAAGCGCGTGTTCGCCGCGGGCGGCATCTCCATCGCGCAGCCCGACTTGTCGCATGCGGGCGGCATCACCGAGTGCCACAAGATCGCCTCGATGGCGGAGGCACACGACATCGGCCTCGCGCCGCATTGTCCGCTCGGGCCCCTCGCGCTCGCATCCAGCCTGCATGTGGACTTCGTCTCGCGCAATGCCGTCCTGCAGGAGCAGAGCATGGGCATTCACTACAACGAGGGCGCCGAGCTCCTCGACTATGTGCTCAACAAGGAAGACTTCAGCTTCCATGACGGCCACATGCTGCCGCCGAC
The DNA here is from genome assembly GCF_900090195.1 of Variovorax sp. HW608. Taxonomy (NCBI): domain Bacteria; kingdom Pseudomonadati; phylum Pseudomonadota; class Betaproteobacteria; order Burkholderiales; family Comamonadaceae; genus Variovorax; species Variovorax sp. HW608. The sequence goes on along the minus strand of NZ_LT607803.1, from coordinate 1,155,075 downwards.
CAAGCCGGGACTGGGTGTCGTGGTGAACGAAGAACTCGTCATCGAGCGCAGCAAGAGCGCGCCCGACTGGCGCAACCCGATCTGGCGCCACGAGGACGGCGCCATCGCCGAATGGTGAACACGGCCGAACGGAGACAAGGATCATGAGCATTCCCATCCAGGCCGGCATCCCGGCCGAAGACCTGCTCGGCGAAGGGCATACGCATCCTCCAGCGAGGAAGCAGCATGTCCTCGTGCAGTGGGTCGACAAGGGCCTGGAGGCCTTCGTCGGCATGGCGGTTCTCAGCGAGCTGATCATCCTTTTCGCGAACGTGCTCACTCGCAGCTTCTTCGACTTCACCATCCTCTGGGCCAACGAATTCGGCCACCTGGTGCTGGGCGTCGTTGCCTTCATCGGCGGTGCGCTCGCCTACAACCGCGACGAGCACATCGCGGTGCATGCGGTGATCGAGCGGCTGCCCAAGGCATGGCGTCCCGCGCTCGATTCCTTCATCGACTGGATGGTGGCCATCGGGTCGCTCTATATCGCCTACGTGTCGATCGAGGTCGTGCGCTCGCGCTCGGAAGAGCTCTCGACGGTGATGGAAATCTCGATGCGCTGGTTCGTGCTGCCGCTGACCGCCGGGCTGGTGCTGATGTCGTTCTTCGCGCTCTACCGCCTGACGCAACGCGCCAAGGCGTCGGTGCTCGCCGCGGGCATCGTGTTCGTCGTCGGGCTCGGTGCGCTGATCGGCATGAACGCCGTCTGGGGGCCGTTCGAGGAATCCTCCTTCGTCACCTGGCTCACGATCGCCTTCTTTGCGGTCTTCATGGCGCTCGGGCTGCCGGTGGGTTTCGTGCTGGCGACGGTCGCGACGATGTTCACCTTCTTCTCGGGTGGCGAATCGATGATCGCGATCCCCTCGACGATGCAGGCGGGCGTCTCGAACTTCGTGCTGCTGGCCATCCCGTTCTTCATGATGGCGGGCTACGTGATGACCGAGGGCGGGCTGAGCAGCCGCCTGTCGGACTTCGTCGTCTCGGTGGTCGGCCGGGTCCGTGGAGGACTGTTCCAGGTCATCGTGGTCAGCATGTACATCTTCTCCGGCATCTCCGGCTCGAAGGCCGCCGACGTGGCCGCGGTGGGCACCTCGCTCAAGAAGATGATCCGCGACAACGGCTACGACGAGCCCGAGTTCGCGGCCATCCTGTCGGCGGGCGCGGTGATGGGCGAGACCATCCCGCCCAGCCTGCCGATGCTGGTGCTCGGCTCGATCACCACCATCTCGATGGGCGCGCTGTTCATGGCCGGGCTGCTGCCGGCGCTGGTGCTGGCCTCGTGCCTGATGGCTGCGATCTACCTGAAGGCGCGCATCGGCAACAAGTACCCCGGCATCAAGACGCCGATGGCGGTCGTGCGCAGGAACACCCTGTTGGCCGCCCCGGCCCTGCTGGTGCCGGTGCTGCTGGTAGTGGGGATCGTGACCGGCCTGGCGACGCCCACCGAGATCTCGTCGGTGGCGGTGGTCTACGGGCTGGTGCTGTCGGTGGTGCTGTACCGCGAGCTGACGGTGCGCAAGTTCTGGCGCACGGTATCCGATACGGCGGTCAAGGGCGGGATGATCCTGTTCATCACCAGCACCGCGAGCTCCTTCGCCTACACGCTGACGGCCGCGGGCATCCCGACCGAGATCGCGGACCTCATGATCAAGGTGGCCGGGCACACGGGCTGGCTCTTCATGCTGGCCAGCCTGCTGATCCTGATCGTGATGGGCGCGCTGCTCGAGGGGCTGCCGGCGCTGCTCGTCTTCGCGCCGATCCTGATGCCGCTGGCGCCCAAGTTCGGCGTCTCGCCGGTGCAGTACGGGATCGTGCTGCTGATCGCCATGGGCATCGGCTGCTTCGCGCCGCTGATCGGCGTGGGCATGTACATCTCCTGCTCGGTCACGGGCACCAAGGTCGAGGCGGCCTCGCGCGCCATGGTGCCGTACGCGATCCTGCTGTTCATCGGGCTGCTGCTGGTCGCGTTCGTGCCCTGGTTCAGTCTTGTCCTGCCGCGTCTTTTCGGCATGGCCTGAGAACGGCCATTCCATACCTCACCCCACCCGTCAGAACTCTCCCATCCACAAGGATCTCCCATGAAAAAGCTGACCTCCGCACTCGTCTCGGTGGCCGTTGCCGCGCTCTTTTCCGGCAGCGCCGTCGCCGCCGACCAGAAATTCACCTTCAAGCTCAGCCACCAGATGGCGCCGGACCACACGCTCCAACTGGTCGCGCTCAAGTTCGCCGAACTGGTGAAGGAGAAGACGGGCGGCAACGTGACGGTGAAGGTGTTTCCCTCCGGCGCGCTCGGCGCCGAGAAGGACAACGCGGCCGGCCTGAAGTCGGGCCTGCTCGACATCGGCATCGTGGCCGTCGAGCAATACCCGTCCTTCGTGCCCGAGTCGGCCGTGCTGGTGCTGCCCTACCTCTACACCGACTACGAGCATGTCGATCGCGTGCTCAACAGCGACGTCGCCAAGGACGTGGCCACCATGATCCGCGAGAAGACCAACATCCGCGTGCTGACCTTCCTGCCGCTCGCCTTCCGCCAGATGTTCACCGTGGACAAGGAGGTCAAGACGGCCGCCGACCTCAAGGGCTTGAAGATGCGGGTGCCGGAGTCGCCGATCTACGTCGCCGCGTTCAAGCAGTTCGGCGCGGTGCCGACGCCGCTCGCATGGGGTGAGGTCTACGCGGCCTTGCAGACCGGCGTGGCCAAGGGCGTGGAGAACACGCCCGAGGCGATCCAGACCGCCTCGCTGCAAGAGGTCACCAAGTACATGAACGTGACCAACCACCTCGAGGGTCCGACCACGCTGTCGATGTCCGACCAGGCCTTCAGGAAGCTGCCGCCCGAGTACCAGAACGCGCTGGTGGCCGCCGCGGCCGAAGCAGAGAAATACGACCTGCAGCTCACCATCGCACGCGACAAGGAGGCACGCGAGAAGCTCAAGACCAAGCTGACCGTGGTGCAGCCCGACATCGCTTCGTTCAAGAACGCGATCAAGTACGACCAGATCGACCTGGTGAGCAGCGACAAGGGCAAGGAGCTGGTCAAGCGCGTCCTGGCCATCAAGTGAAGAACAGGAAGAACAAGGACATGGAAGCCCTCGTCATCCACGCTCCCGGCGACCTGCGCGTCGAGACCTATCCCACGGCCGAAGTCGGCGCCGGGCAGTTGCGCGTGCGCGTGCGCTGCGGCGGCATCTGCGGCTCGGACCTGCACTACTACCAGCACGGCGGCTTCGGCACCGTCCGGATCAACGAGCCGATGGTGCTGGGCCACGAGGTGGCCGGCGTGATCGACGAGGTCGGGCCCGGCGTCACGGCGTACAAGGCCGGTGACCGCGTGGCCATCAGCCCGAGCCGCCCCTGCGGCCTGTGCCGCTTCTGCCAGGAAGGCCTGCAGAACCACTGCCTGGAGATGCGCTACTACGGCAGCGCGATGCGCAACCCGCATGTGCAGGGCGCGTTCCGCCAGGAGATCGTGATCGAGGAATACCAGGCGCATCGCCTCGCGGATTCGCTCAGCGACGCCGAGGGTGCGATGGCCGAGCCCTTCTCGGTGGCGCTGCATGGCGTGCGAAGGGCAGGGGACCTGCTGGGCAAGAAGGTGCTGGTGACCGGCTGCGGGCCGATCGGCGCGCTGGCCGTCATCGCGGCGCGCCGCGCGGGCGCCGCGCACATCGTTGCCACCGACATCGGCGCGCATCCCCTGGGCAAGGCGCTCAAGGTGGGCGCGGACGAGGTCGTCAACGTGGCGGAGGACCCCAAGGGCCTCGCGCGCTTCGCCGTCGACAAGGGCCAGTTCGACGTGCTGTTCGAAGCCAGCGGCAATGCGGCTGCCTTGCGCAGCGCCTTCGATGTGCTGCGCCCGCGCGGCATCATCGTGCAGCTGGGCCTCGGCGGCGGCGAGATGACGCTGCCGATCAACACCATCGTCGCCAAGGAGTTCGATCTGCGCGGCGTGTTCCGCTTCCACCAGGAATTCGCGGTCGCGGTCGAACTGCTCAACAAGGGGCTGGTGGACGTCAAGCCATTGATCTCGGCCACGCTTTCCTACCGCGACTCGGCCCGCGCCTTCGCGCTGGCGGCGGATCGCTCGCAGGCCATGAAGGTCCTGCTGAACTTCGACTGAAAGCGCGACGACATGGCCACCCTCATCACCGACGTCAAGGTCATCCTTACCGCACCCGAGGGCATCAACCTCGTGGTCGTCAAGGTGGAGACCAACCAGCCGGGCCTGCATGGCCTCGGCTGCGCCACCTTTTCCTACCGCCATCTGGTCGTGCAATGCCTCGTCGAGGAATACCTCAAGCCCCTCCTGGTCGGCCGCGATGTCGGCGTCATCGAGGAGCTGTGGCAGCTGATGCACCAGAACGCCTACTGGCGCCACGGCCCGATCGAGAACAGCGCGATCTCCGGCGTCGACATGGCGCTGTGGGACATCAAGGGCAAGATGGCCGGCATGCCGCTCTACCAGCTCTTTGGCGGCAAGGTGCGCGAAGGCGTGCCGGTGTACCGCCATGCCGACGGACGCGACCTGGCGGAGCTCTGCGACAACATCCAGAAGTACCAGGCCCAGGGCATCACGCACATCCGCTGCCAGAACGGCGGCTACGGCGGCGGTGGCTTCGGCCCGGCGCCGAAGACGGCACCGCGGGGCGCGCCCGACGGCATCTACCTCGACAGCCGCGCCTACATGCGCAACACGCTCGAGCTCTTCGAAGGCATCCGCGCCAAGGTGGGCTTCGGCATCCAGCTGTGCCACGACGTGCACGAGCGGCTGAGTCCGGTCGATGCGATCCGCTTTGCCTGCGAGATGGAGAAGTTCGATCTGTTCTTTCTCGAGGACGCGATTCCGCTGGAGGAGGGCAAGTGGCTGCGCCAGCTGCGCGAGAAAACGCGCATCCCGCTGGCGCAGGGCGAGCTCTTCACCAACCCCTACGAGTGGAAGACGCTCATTGCCGAGCAGCTCATCGACTTCATCCGTGTCCACCTGAGCCAGATCGGCGGCGTCACGCCGGGGCGCAAGCTGCAACTGTTCGCGGAGCAGTACGGGGTGCGCACCGCGTGGCACGGGCCAGGCGACATGTCGCCGCTGGGCCATGCGGCCAACATCCACGTCGACCTCGCCGCACGCAATTTCGGCGTGCAGGAATGGTCCGGCATCGAGCCGCCGAATTTCGTGATCCAGGAACTCAAGGGGCCGCACGGCGCGCTGCTCGACGTGTTCCCGGGGCTGCCCGAGTTCCGCGCAGGCTACGTCTATGCCAACGACAGGCCCGGCCTCGGCGTCGACATCGACGAAGCCGAGGCGCGCAAGTACCCCTGCGAGAAGACCGTGACCACCTGGACGCAGACGCGCCTCGCGGACGGATCGCTGCAAACCCCCTGAACGGAACGACGACATGTCCACATCGCTCTTCAGCCTCGCGGGCAAGACCGCGCTGGTCACCGGCTCCTCGCGCGGGCTCGGCTTTTCCATCGCAGAGGGCTTGGCCGCCGCCGGCGCGCGGCTGCTGCTCAACGGCGTCGATGAAACGCGCCTGCAGGCCGCGGCCACCAAGCTGCGCGAGCGCGGCTATCAGGCCGACGCCTTTGCCTTCGACGTCTGCGACGAGGCGGCAGTCGTGTCTGCCTTCGAAAGCTTCGATGCTGAGGGCATCGAGGTCGACATCCTGGTCAACAACGCGGGGATCCAGTTCCGCAAGCCGATGATCGAACTCGCCACCGAGGACTGGCGCCGCGTGATCGAGACCAACCTGACGAGCGCCTTCGTGGTCGGCCGCGAAGCCGCCAAGCGCATGATCCCGCGCAAGCGCGGCAAGGTCATCAACATCGGATCGCTCACGAGCGAACTGGCGCGCGCGACGGTTGCGCCCTATACCGTGGCCAAGGGCGGCATCCGCATGCTGACGCGCGCGATGACGGCCGAATGGGCCGTGCACAACATCCAGGCCAACGCCATCGGCCCCGGCTACATGCTGACCGACATGAACCAGGCGTTGATCGACAACCCCGCTTTCGATGCGTGGGTCAAGGGCCGCACGCCGGCCGGGCGCTGGGGCAAGCCCGACGAACTCGTCGGCACGGCCATCTTCCTCGCATCCGATGCATCCAACTACGTGAGCGGCCAGATCATCTATGTCGATGGCGGCATGGCCTCGGTGCTCTGACATCCCCACTCAGGAGACATGACATGAAGAACCTTCGGACGCTTTGCATGGCCGCTGCATCGATGGCGGCGCAACTCCTGACGCCCGTCGCATCCCATGCGGCCGACTATCCGACGCGCCCGATCGAAATCATCGTGCCGTCCTCCGCTGGCGGCGGAACCGACATGATGGCGCGCGTGTTCGCCGAGAGCGCCAAGAAATACGTTCCGCAGCCCTTCATCGTGACCAACAAGGCAGGTGCCGGCGGCGGCATCGGCATGACGGAGGCGCAGCGTGCGACGCCCGACGGCTACAAGATCGGGGTGCTGATCTCCGAGCTTGCGATCATTCCCCACCTGAACATGACCAAGGTGACGACGGCCGACTTCATCCCGATCGCGCGGCTCAACGGCGACCCGGGCCTGATCGCGGTACGCGCCGACTCGCCCTACCAGAGCATCGACGACCTGCTGGCCGCGGCGCGCAAGCAGGAGGGCGGCGTGTCGATGGGCAATGCCGGTAGCGGCACGATCTGGCACCTGGCCGCTGCGGCGGTCGAGCAGAAGACGGGCGTCAAGTTCAATCACGTCCCGTTCCAGGGCGCGGCACCGAGCGTGCTGGCGCTTGTCGGCGGCCATGTGGATGCGATCACGGTCAGCCCGGCCGAGATCGGCCCCCACGTTGCCGGCGGCAAGGTGCGTGTGCTGGTCGCCATGGCCGACAAGCGCCTGCCGCCGCCCTACGACAAGGTCGTCACGTTCAGGGAAAAGGGTGTCGACCTCGTGCTCGGCACCTGGCGCGGCCTGGGTGTGCCGCTCAACACGCCGCCGGAGATCGTGAAGTACCTGCGCGACGCCACGCGCAAGACCGCGCAGGACCCGGCCTTCAGCGATGGCCTGGTGAAGGCCAACCTGCAGCCGGCCTACATGGAGGGCGACCAGTTCCAGGCCTTCATGAACAGCCAGGCAGCGTACTTCAAGACGCTGCTGGAGAGCGTCGATCTCAAGAAGTAGCCTCCGACCGCACGTCAGTAAGTCCGTGCTATCGCACTCGGCTCCCTGATTTGCCCCTCGTCCGGCGGTTGCGAATCGCGGGCTTCAGGGGCACGATATCGCGGCACTGCCGGAAGGGTCGACATCCCTGTCGTCGTCTGCGGCTCAGTGCGAAACCGCACGACGACGCCGATGTTCTTCCTCTGGCCTGACGTCCTCTGGGTGCTTGTGGTGCTTGCGCTGCTGCCGGCGGCCTACGTCTGGTTGCTGGGGCGCCGCAGCAGGGCGGCGCTGCAATACAGCAGCCTGAGCGTCGTCCGTGGCGCGGCGGGGCAGGCGTGGCGGCGGCATCTGCCACCGGCGCTGTTCCTGCTGGCGCTTGCGGGCTTGGTCTTCGCGGCGGCGCGTCCGGTTGCGCGCGTGCCGCTGCCGTGGATGCGGTCATCGATCATCCTGGCCATCGATGTGTCGCTCAGCATGCGCGTCAGCGACGTCAAGCCCACCCGCCTCGCGGCGGCGCAGGAGGCCGCGAAGTCGTTCCTGCGCGAGTTGCCGAAGAACATCGAAGTCGGCCTCGTGACCTTCGCCGGCAGCAGCCAGGTCGCGCAGCGCATGACGCTCGACCGCGAGGTGCTCATCGCGAGCATCGACGGTTTCCAGATGCAGATGGGCACCGCGATCGGAAACGCGATCGTGCTGTGCCTGGCCGAGTTGTTCCCGGAGCAGGGCATCGAGCTCGACGACCTCGACACGCCGAGCACGCGCTACGGACGCAGCCTGGACAAGAAGGAGAAGAAGGCGGTCAAGGAATTCACACCGGTGCCCCCGGGCTCGTACGGCTCCGCCGCGATCATCCTGCTGAGCGACGGCCGCCGCACCACCGGCGTCGATACGCTGGAAGCCGCGAAGATGGCCGCCGATCGCGGCGTGCGGATCTACGTGGTGGGGCTGGGGACGGCCGACGGCGACGTCGCCACGCCCGACGGCCTGGCGATCTACATGCAGCTCGACGAGACCACGTTGCGCGAAGTGGCGCGCATGACCGGCGGCGAATACCAGCACGCGGGCACCGCGGAGACGCTGCGCACCGTCTACCAGAACCTCGGCACGCGCGTGCAGGTGCTGACGCGCGAGACCGAGCTGTCCGGCGTGGTGACGCTGATCTCGGCCGTGCTGGCGATCGCGGCGGGCATGCTGTCGTTCATGTGGTTCGGGCGCGCCGGGTGAAGGCCGCTTAGGGCAGGGCGCGTTCCCCGTCAAACGCCGGTGAAGGCGCGACGCGCCAGCAGCGCGGCGAGCACGGTCATGGTCAGGCCCACGAGCCCGTCGAGCATCTGCCAGGCCCTCGGCCGCGCGAACCAGGGCGCCAGCCAGCGGGCGCCCCAGCCGAGCAGTCCGAACCAGCACAGGCTCGCCATGCTGGCGCCGGCCACGAACCAGGCGCGCAGCGCCACCGGCTGCTGGGCGCCGATGCTGCCCACCAGCAGCACGGTGTCGAGGTACACATGCGGGTTGAGCAGCGTGAAGGCGGCCGCTTGGGCGAGGACGGCGCCGCGTCCGAGGCCCGTCGGCCCCTCGGCGGCCCGCAGGCTGTGCGAGCGGCGCGCGCGCCGCAGCGCCTGCACGCCGTAGGCCGCGAGAAAGAGCGCGCCGGCCAGCGCGAGCGCGCGCGCCAGGCCGGGGCGGTCGCCGAGCGCCCGGGCCATGCCGAGCACACCCGCCGCGATCAGCACGCCATCCGCCAGCGCGCAGAACGACACGACGCTGCCCACGTGCTCGCGGCGAAGGCCCTGGCGCAGCACGAAGGCGTTCTGCGCGCCGATCGCGACGATGAGCCCGAGCGAGAGGGCGAGCCCCTGAATGAAGGCGGGGACGGCGAGGGAAGCATGGGCCAGCAGGGTCGACATGCGCCGAGCTTGCCTGCGCGATACGGTGAAGACAAACTATCTTTGCTAATCTGGCTTTAGGGAAACTAATTCGAATGCTCGACTATTCGGCGCTCTCCGCCCTGGCTGCCGTGATCCGCGAAGGCAGCTTCGAGCGTGCGGCACGCACGCTGCACGTCACGCCATCGGCGATCTCGCAACGCATCCGCCTGCTCGAGGAGCGTGTCGGCTGCGCGCTGGTCGTGCGCGGGCAGCCTTGCACGGCAACCGAGGCCGGGCGGCGCCTGTGCCGGCACGTGGACCGGGTCCGGCTGCTCGAACAGGAACTGGAGGGCGCGCTGCCGGCGCTCGCGCCCGAGGGCATCGCGCGGGTGCCGCTGCCCGTCGCGGTGAATGCCGACAGCCTCGCGACCTGGTTCGCACCGGCGGTGGCGGCGTTCGCGGCCGAGGCGCCGGTGCTGATGGAGATCGCGGTGGACGACCAGGACCACACCGCCGAGTGGCTGCGCAGCGGCGCGGTGCTCGCCGCCGTGACCGGCACCGCCCGACCGGCCGCGGGCTGCAGCAGCCGGCCGCTCGGCGTCATGCGCTATGTGGCGGCTGCCAGCCCGGCCTTCGTGGATCGCCATTTCGCGCGGGGTGTCGGGGCCCGCAGCCTGGCGCTCGCGCCGAGCCTGGTGTTCAACCGCAAGGACGAGCTGCAGGCCCGCTGGGCGCGGCGACTTTGCCATCGGCATGTCGAGCTGCCGCGGCACACGCTGCCGTCTTCCCACGCCTTCATCGCCGCGTCGCTGGCCGGCATGGGCTGGGGCCTGCATCCGCAGGCGCTGATCGCGCCCCAGCTTCGGGACGGCGCGCTCGTCGAGCTGGTGCAGGGCACGCCGCTGGACGTGCCCCTGCACTGGCAGCAGGCGCGCGCGGCGTCGGGCCTGCTCGACGGGCTGACCCGCCGGCTCGTGGCCGCCGCCCGGAAGGCGCTGCTGCCCGCCTGACGGGATGCCGGCCTATTACGGCAGTCTCGTGTCCAGCGCGAACTTGCCCTTGCTGAGGTGGCGCTTCATGAACTCGACGCAAACGCGGACCTTGGCCGAGTCCCGCGACCGGCTGCTGGTCATGGCCCACACGTCCGCAGGTTCGCGATAGTCCGGCAGCACCCGCACCAGCGTGCCGTCCTTCAGGTGCGCGGCAATGTCCCAGACCGACAGCAGCAGGATGCCGTTGCCGTCGATGCCCCAGTTGAGCACGACGTCGCTGTGGTTCGATCCGAAACGGCCGGTCACCTTCACGGTGTCCATGCCGCCCGGGCCTTGCAGGCGCCACACGCCGAAAGCCTGTTCGCGATCGCGGAAGACAAGGCACTCGTGCTGCGCCAGTTCCGCCAATGACCGGGGTTGACCGCAGCGCTCGATGTAGCTCGGCGCCGCGCAGAGGATGCGGCTGCCCAGGGCGATGCGGTGCGCGATCAGTTGCGGCTGAGTGGGCTCTCCGATGCGGATGTCGATGTCGTATCCCTCTTCGACCAGGTCGACGCGGCGGTCCAGCAGCTCGAGCCAGATGTCGAGCTTGGGGTAGCGCCGCTGCAGCAGCGACAGCACATGCGATACGTGATTGCGGCCGAGGCGCAAGCTGGTGCTGATCCGCAGTTGTCCGCTCGGCTCGCCCTTGGCGCTGCTGGCCAATTCCGACATGCTGCCGACGTCTTCCAGGACCTTGCGGGCCGCCGCATAGATGAGCTCGCCGTCTTCGCTGATGCGTACGCGCCGCGTGGTGCGGTGGAACAGGCGCACGCCGAGTTGCTTTTCAAGGACGCCGATGCGCTTGCTCACGAACGCCTGGGAGACGCCGAGTTCGGTCGCCGTTGCCACGAAGCTCGCGCGCTGCGCCACGGTGCAGAACACATGCAGGTCGTCGAGGTTCGGAAGATTGTGCACGTTGCGTGATTTATGAAACCATGATTGGTTTGATTATAAAAATCGGTGGAATAAGTAATCTTGCGCCATGCCTACACACATCCCAAGAGTCCGCATCGCCGTGGCCGGCGCCGGGTACATCGGCCAGGCGCACATGGGCGTCGCACTGCGCAGCGCAAGCTGCGCGCTCTCCGCCATCGTCGATCCGGCGCCGGCCGCCCAAGCCATCGCCAGTCGGGCGGGGGTGCCGCTCTACAGGTCGCTCGACGAACTCTTCGAAAGGGACCGCCCGGACGGCGTGATCCTCGCGACACCGAATCAATTGCATGTCGAACACGCGATGTGCTGCATTGCCGCAGGCATGCCGGCGTTGCTGGAAAAGCCGATCGCGCCCACCGTCAAGGAAGCGAAGGCGCTGGTTCGCGCCGTGGACGAGGCCCGGGCCAAGGTGCTGATCGGCCACCACCGCGCGCACAGTCCGATCATGGCGCGCGCCAGGCAGGTGATCGACGAAGGCCGCCTCGGGGCGCTGGTCGCCGTCGTGGGGAGCGCGTTGTTCTTCAAGCCCGACCAGTACTTCGCCGATGCACCATGGCGTCGCGAGCCGGGCGGCGGCCCGATCCTGCTGAACATGATCCACGAGGTGCACAACCTGCGCATGCTGTGCGGCGACATCGTTGCCGTGCAGGCGTTCTCGTCGAATGCGACGCGCCGCTTTCCGGTGGAAGACACGGTTGCCGTCAACCTGCGCTTCGCCAGCGGCGCGCTCGCAACCTTCATGCTCTCCGACACCGCCGCAAGCGCACGCAGCTGGGAGCAGACCTCACAGGAGAACAAGGCCTATGCGGCCTATCCGGACGAGGACTGCTACCTCATTGCCGGCACCTTCGGCTCGCTGTCGATTCCGACGATGCGGCTGAAGACCTACGGCGAGGCGGGCGAGCGCTCCTGGTGGAAGCCCTTCGACGTCAGCGTGTTCGAGATCGAGCGCGACGATCCGCTGGCGCGCCAGATCGAGCATTTCGTCCAGGTCATCCGCGGGGAAGCCATGCCGCTCGTCAGTGCCCGTGACGGACTTCAGAACCTGCTCGTCACCGAAGCCATCGTGGAGGCCGCGCGCAGCGGCTCGATCGTCAGAACTGCGCTCGCCTGATGAGTTCGACGGCGGCCCGCAGATCGCCCGTGTAGAGCATCGCATCGCGCGCGCGGCGGGCCGTGTCGTATTGATTCAGCGTCGCGCGCAGGCGTGTCTCGTGCGGCAGGGCGTCCCACACGGGCCGAAGGCCGGCGTGCGGCGGCGCGGCGCCGTCGGCGAGCGCGCAGGCGAAGACGAGACTGGCGGGCTCCGAGAGCAGCACGGCCTTGGCCGCCGCGCCGAGCAGCGTGGGGCGCGATTCGGTCGGCGCCGAGCAGAGGTAGATCACCGGCTCGGGCAGCGAGCGGCCGGGCGGATCGAGTGCCCGCAGCGAGCTTCCGCGCAGCCGTACCGCGCCATCGACCGAGGCGAAGGTGAAGGCCGCGCCGGCGTCGGCCTGCGCGAGGCGGGCGAGCCCGCGCAGCAGCCGCGGCATGTCGGACGTGACGGCGGCGGGCGCGGCCTTGACCTCGGCCAGCAGGACCACATCGCCGGGCCCGTCATCGGCGCTTCGCACGATGGCCACATCCCACTCCTCCTTGGAGCGGTCGCCACCGCCCGACAGTTCGCGCGGCGTGAGCAGGGTGCGCAGCACGCGGTACGAGCCGCGTGCTGAGCCGCCTTCCAGGTCGTTCAGGAAGGCGGTCACCTGTCTCAGCGCCTCCGCCGCCGCGTGCTCGGCCTGTGCGCCCTCGCGCGCCGCGGCGCGGCCCTGGTCCAGTGCGACCTCGCTGCCCGCCGGAGGCACGCGGCGCGCACGCAGCGCGCGGTAGCGCCGGACCGGTTCCAGCGCGCTCATCGCTTGCGCCCGGATTCGCCTGCGCAACGCGGGATGCACGGCGAGATCGTGCAGGCCGCTCTCGAGCCGCGACTCGTCGTCGCCGAGCGTCGCCAGAAGGGATTCGGCCCCGGCGGCCAGCGCGCGCCATTCGCCGCCCGCGGCCAGCGCATGCAGGCTCGACAAGGCATCACGCCGCGCGCCTTCCGGCCTGTCGCGCAGCTTGCCCGGATGCGCGAAGGCATCGACTGCGGCGCGCACCGTGCGCGCGTCGGCCGCCGCCACGCTCTCGATCTGCACCCAGTCGCGAACCTGCGCGTCGCGCGACTGCAGCACCTGCGCCTGGAAGACCGGGTCGCCGCCGTCCGGCGTCATGGCGCGCCGGATCAGCGCGGCCAGCGCGGCGGTGAAGGCATCGCCGAGCGCTGCCGGCGCGGGGACGCCCCGCTCCTCGGCGACGCGCGCGGCTTCGATGGCGAATGCGAGCGTAGCCTCGCTCCCTGCGGCAACGGCCGCTTCGAGACTCTCCGGCAGCGGCGGCGCCCGGTAGCGCCGCGGCACCGCGCGCAGCAGATCACGCAGCGCGGCCTGCGGTCCAGCGTTCGATGCCGGGAACATTTGCACGGAAGCCTCCTTCTCGGCAGCGCACGGGCCGCCGGAGTCGTCGAATTGTGCGCCGCGTACCATCCGCCGGACCCAGGAGTGCGGATGGCGGCCTCTACGGCGTGCTGTGCGGATTCAGCCTCGAGGCGCGCGACCATCTCGGCGCCCGCGACGTCAAGCGGATGGAAATGGCCGCCAATGCGGCGGCGCGGCTGATCGCCCAGGCCCGCGGCCTCGACGTCGAGCTGCCCGTGCCAGCCTGAACCAGGGCGCGTTCAGGCCGGCTCACCCGCAGGTGGCGGCAGCGGCACGCGGGTCTCGAACTTCGAGCAGTTCATCGCGAACATGCTCTTGAAGTTGCGCACGTTGTTGTTCGACGAGAAGGCCTCGCGCGTGAACGCGTGGTACTGCGCCATCGACTCCGCGTTGACGATGATGAGGAAGTCGAACTCGCCCGAGACCTCGTAGCAGGCCATCACGTCTTCCTCGGCGGCCATGCGTTTCTCGAACTGAGTGAGCAGGGCGGCATTCTGCTTGTCGAGCTCGACGGAAACGAACACGGTGAGCGGCCGCCCGACGAGCTGGCGATCCACGATCGCCACCTGCTTTCGCAGCACGCCCGATTCGCGCATCTGGGCGATGCGGCGCTGGCAGGTGGCGGGCGAACTCCCCACCTGGTCGGCCAGCGTGCGCACCGGCAGCGAGGCGTCGCGCTGCAGGAGGTCGAGCAGGGCGGTGTCGAGCGCATCGAGCGCCACCGGCTGACCGCTTTTGCCGATTCTTCGAGACATTCGATGCTCCTTGGGGCGACTGATGAGACAAAAAAATCACCAATGTGCCGAGAGGTGGTGAATTTCCTCGCGATGATGCCCCAAGAATCCTGTCCATCGCAAAGGCAGGAGCAGGCCATCATGGAAACCACGAACCACACCGCGCCCGAAGCCGACTGGGTACGCTGGCGCCATGACTTCCACCGCTTTCCGGAAACCGGCTTCGACGAGCAGCGCACCGCGGGCCGCGTCGCGCAGATCCTCGAGATGCTGGGGCTGGAAGTGCATCGTGGCATCGGCGGCACCGGCGTCGTCGCGAACCTGAAGGTCGGCACCGGCGCCGGCGTCATCGGCCTGCGCGCCGACATGGATGCCCTCGCGATGCACGAGACCGCGCAGGACCGTGCCTACGCCTCGGCGAACGCGGGCCGCATGCACGCCTGCGGCCACGACGGCCACATGGCGATGCTGCTCGGCGCCGCGCAGTTGCTGGCAGCCGGCCGCGACTTCGACGGCACCGTGCGCTTCATCTTCCAGCCGGCCGAGGAGCACGGCAAGGGCGCCGCCGCGATGCTGGCCGACGGCCTGCTCGCGCGCTTCCCGATGGACGAGATCTACGGCGCGCACAACATCCCCGGCATGCCGACCGGGCACTTCGCGACCCGCGTGGGCGGCATCATGGCGAGCGAGGACAACTTCGTGATCCGCATCACCGGCCGCGGCGGGCATGCGGCGCGGCCGCACATGGCGGTCGATCCGCTGGTCATTGGTGCGGAGATCGTTCTGGCGCTGCAGACCATCGTCGCGCGCTCGGTGGACCCGGGCCATCCGGCGGTGGTCTCGTGCACCGAGTTCATCACCGACGGCATCCGCAACGCGATCCCGACCGAGGTCGTGATCAAGGGCGACACGCGCAGCTATGCGCCGCAGGTGCATGCGCTGCTCGAGAAGCGCATGCGTGCCTTGTGCGAAGGCATCTGCCACGCGCATGGCGCCAGCTGTGTCGTCGACTACACGCACGAGTTCGCGCCCACGGTGAACTGGCCGCAGTGCGTCCCGGTCGCGGTCGAGGCCGCGCGCGCCGTCGCCGGCGCCGGGCGCGTCGACGGCAACGTGGCGCCGATGATGATTTCCGAGGACTTCGGCCGCTTCCTGCAAGACATCCCCGGCGCCTTCGTGTTCATCGGCAACGGCGACGGCGACAGCCCCGGCGCCGTGCCGCTGCACAACGCGCGCTACGACTTCAACGATTCGATCCTTCCCATCGGTGCGCGCTACTTCGCCGAGCTGGCGCGCATCCGGCTGCCACGTTCCGCCTGACATGTTCCTCTTCAATTCCCACGCCACCCGCCGTCCATACGAAACCGATCTGCAGGCTGTCCTGAATCTCGCCGAGGGGCATGCCAGCCGGCAGCGGCTCTCGACCTGGGACCGGCTCTCGCCCCATCCGACCCCCGCGTGGTCGCTGCCCGGCCTCGCGGCATCGCTTCGCATCGGCGGATTGACGCTCAAGGATGAATCGAAGCGCTCCAGCCTCGGCAGCTTCAAGGCGCTCGGTGCACCCAATGCCCTCATCCGGCTGGTGCTGCGCCGCTGGCCCGACCGTGCATGGCAAGCGGAGGACCTCTTTCGCGGAACGCACGCCGCGAAGCTGCGCGATTTCGTCGTCATCAGCGCCACCGACGGCAATCACGGCCGTGCCCTTGCGGCCGCCGCGCAGAGCATCGGCTGCCGCTGCGTGATCGTGCTGCACGCGCAGGTGAGCCGGGAGCGCGAGGACGCCATCGCCGCGTTCGGCGCCGAGATCGTCCGCATCACCGGCAACTACGACGAGTCGGTGGAAGAGGCCGCACGCCTCGCGCGCGTCAACGGATGGGAGGTGGTCTCCGACACCTCGTACGAAGGCTATGAGGAAGTGCCTCGCGACGTGATGCAAGGCTATGGCGTCGTCGCCGAAGAACTGCTCGAGACGGCGCCTTCCGACGCCTGCCCCTGGACGCACGTGATCCTGCAAGGCGGCGTGGGCGGACTGGCCGCCGGCATCGTGAGCCACTTCTGGGAACGTTATGGCGAACGACGCCCGCGCTTCATCGTCGCGGAGCCCGAGCAGGCGGACTGCCTGTATCAAAGCGCGCTGCAAGGCCGTCCGGCACGCGCGACCGGCAGCGTGGATTCGGTGATGGCCGGTCTCGCGTGCGGCGAGACATCGCCGCTCGCATGGCGCTTCCTGCAGCCCGCCGTCGATGTCTTCATGACGGTGTCGGACGCGCAGGCCGTGCAGGCGATGCGCGTGCTGGCTGGCGGATCGCACGGCGATGTGCCGGTGGTCGCCGGAGAGTCCGGCGTCGCCGGCCTGGCGGCGCTCCAACGCATCGCGCGTGACGAGGCCTGGCGCCAGCAGGCGGGCCTCACGGCGGATGCCCGCGTGCTCGTGATCAACACCGAAGGCGCCACCGCGCCGGCGGTGTATGAAAGCCTCGCCGGACGGTCGCACCACGAGGTGCTCGAAGCGCAGCAGCAGTGGCTGCGGCAACGCTCGATCGGCGAAGCGGCGCTCCTCTCGCGCATCGAGGCGCACGCGGCCATCGGCGCGATCGAAGGCGGCGGCGTCTGCCGCGTCGCGCTGACGGACGCCGATCGCCAGGGCCGCGACCAGCTCGCCCTGTGGATGCGTGAGCTGGGCCTCGACGTCTCCATCGACCGCATCGGCAACATCTTCGGCCTGCGGCGCGGCAAGACCGACCTGCCGCCGGTGATGACCGGCTCGCACATCGACACCGTCGCGACCGGCGGGCGCTACGACGGCAACTATGGCGTGATGGCGGGCCTCGAAGTGGTGCGCTGGCTCAACGAGCGCGGCATCGTCACGCAGCGCCCGCTCGTGGTCGCGGCCTTCACCAACGAGGAGGGCGTGCGCTTCCAGCCCGACATGATGGGCTCGCTGGTGCACGCCGGCGGCCTTGCGCTGCAGCAGGCGCTCGACACCCTCGGCACCGATGGCGCGCGGCTGGGCGACGAACTGGCGCGCATCGGCTACGCGGGCGACATGCCGTGCGGATCGATCGTGCCGCATGCCTTCGTGGAGCTGCACATCGAGCAGGGGCCGGTCATGGAAGCCGAAGGCGTGCAGATCGGCGCGGTCGAGAACCTGCAGGGCATCTCGTGGCAGGAATTCGCCATCACTGGCCAGTCCAACCATGCGGGCACGACGCCGATGCGGCTGCGGCGCGACGCCGGCTATTGCGCGGCCGCGATCTCGGTGTTCGTGCGCGAACTCGCGCTGCGCTTGGGCGCAAGCCAGGTCGCGACCGTGGGGGCGATCGACCTGCATCCGAACCTCATCAACGTGATCCCGGCGCGGGCGACGGCCAGCGTCGATCTGAGGAACACCGACGAGGCCACGCTGCAACGCGCCGAGCGGGAACTGGCGGTGTTCGTCGACAGGCTCGCCGACGAGCAGTCGGTGCGCATCGAGACGCGTCGCCTCGTGCGCTTCGAACCGGTGGCCTTCGACGAACGGCTGGTGCGGATCATCGAGCGGGCGTCGCAGACACGCGGCCATGCGACGCGGCGCATGACCTCCGGCGCCGGGCACGACGCGCAGATGATGGCCCGCGTGTGTCCCTCGGCGATGATCTTCGTGCCCAGCGCCGAGGGCATCAGCCACAACCCGCGCGAACACACCGCGCCGTCAGACCTGCTGCGGGGCGCGGATGTGTTGCTCGATGTGTTGCTGGCGCTGGCGGAAGAGGGCTGAGCCGCGCTACGACGGCTACGACGGCAGCAGCCCGGGCGCGCTGTCGACCTCGGAGCCCCGGTAGAGCTTGTGCTGCGCCGCCGGGCCGGGCGCGTCGCTGACCACCGCGAGGCGCCACGGATCGCCCGCCTTGGCGCAGGCGCGTTCCGCGCTCGTGAGCTGGAAGGCGGGCATGCCCGACTTCGTGCCCTTGACCGCGATCTTCAGCAGCGTCTTGCCCTTCTTGTCCGAGACCTCGATGTCCCAGCCCAGCCCCTGGGCCGTGACGTTCTCGGCCTTGTAGCCGTAGCCTGCGAAGTGCTTGGTCAAATGCTCCATCGCGGCCGCGTGCAGTTCTTCGGGCGATGCGGGGCCGGCGAGTGCGTCCGCTTCGGGCGCCGGCTCGGGCATGGCGGCGCGGGCGCGCGCGGCCTGCAGGTCGGCGTCGCCCGGCATCCAGCCGCGTGCGCCGCGCACCAGCAGCGCGATCTGCCGGTCTGCATCCCACTCGGCGATGTGCCATTCCTCGTCGTCCGGCACGCGGACCGACACCCGGGCCGACTTGTCGGACTCCATCTCGAGCACCGGCACCCGGTTGGTCTGCAGCACGACGCGCACGCCCCGGTCCGCGTCATGCGCGCGCTTGAGCAGGCCGAGCCGGTCCTTGGCGCGCTGCGCCTGCTGGGCGCTGCGGGCGCCGCCGCCGATGCGGACCTGCGGGTTCAGCGATTCGAGATAGAACCAGCGCCCGCCGGCGCCGACGTTCACGAGTTCCGCCCAGAGCGTGGCGATGACGTTGAGGTTGTCGCCGGTGGCCAGCCAGGCGAGGTCGGCGGCCTTTTCGCGCGCATCGAACACGCCCATCCTGGCGATGATTTCGACCGGCGTGCGCTTTTCGCCCATGAGGCGCTTTTCATTGATGACCCCGAGCACGGCGGGATCGACTTCCTTGTCCATTCGGCTTGATCTGACGAGTTGTGTTTGCGTCGAGTATGCCTCTTGCCGCACCGTGCCGGCACTAGGCCGGCACGCGCGGCACCGGCCGGATCTTGCCGCTCGCGGCCTTGGCGCCGAGCACCATCTCGGTCATCCAGCTCACGAGCTGGATGCCGTAGGCGTGCCGCATCTCGTCGGTGGACAGCGCATGGTCGGCGTCGGCGAGCACGCGGTAGGTGATGGAACGCACGTGCTTGAAGGCGTGGACGTAGTTCTCGATCACCTCGTGCGGCACCGTCTTGTCGACCTCGGACTCCACCACCAGCACGTCGCCGTGGAATTCCGCGCAGGCCCGCAGCGCGCGGTTGTCCTCGGAGCGGATCGCGGTGCGGCGGTAGGCGTTCAGGTCCTCGCGGTCGAGCTTGCCCTTGGGGACGTCCCAGTTCTCGTCGCGGTAGATCGCGGGGGCGCGCAGCGCGAGCCAGCGGATCGGCCGCAGCGTGCACGCGAGCGCCGCGAGATAGCCGCCGTAGCTGCTGCCGACGATCGCGATCGAGCTGTCGTCCACGGTCGGGTGGGCGGCGAGCGCGTCGTAGGCGGCGAGCACGTCCTGCAGGTTGTCCTCGCGCGTCACCGCGAGGCGCTGCGACTGGTGGCGCGCATGGCCGCGCAGGTCGATCGCGAGGCACACGCAGCCCAGGGCGGCGAGCTCGTGCGCGCGTGCGATGTATTGCGCCTGGCTGCCGTCCCACCCGTGCACCAGCAGCACGCCGGGGATGACGGGAGTGGGCGCGACCAGCGTGCCGTCGATGTGCTGGTCGGCCACGGGAATCTCGATGGTTCTAGTCAGGGTCGGCATCGGGGTGGATGAAGGCGTACTTGGCAATCGGTCCGATCTCCGGATCGTGACCATGGAAATAGACCGTCGCGCCCGGCGGTGGTGCCGTGCCGCCGTAGGCCTCGACGCACGAGGCGCGGACCACGAGGCGGTCCTTGCGCAGGCGGAAGGCCTCGAGCGCCGCGATCTCGGCGCCGGTCGCGCCGCCGATGCGCCAGGACTGCTCGAGCACGCCGCTGCACGGCTTGCCGCGCCGGTTCTCGCCCTGTGCCACGTCGTAGTTGATGCGCGAGGCGAAGAAGCCGGGGTAGCAATCGATCACCGCGGCGTGATAGAGCGACGCCTGCTCGACCGCGCGTCGCACGCCCGGGGCGAGCGGCTGCCGCAGCAGCGCGTCGAAGTCGCCGCGCACCATGTGCAGGTCCGTGCCGCCGTAGATGACGTGGTTGCGGTTGCTGCGCGTCGCGCGCTGCACGCCGTGGTAGCTGGCCACGAGGCTGTCGACCTGCACCTGGCCCACGCTGTGGATCACGGGGTCGATCAGGTTCTCCTCCAGCACCACGCCGTGGGTGCGCAGTTGCTCCGCGTCCAGGGCATCGACCCGGTGCGCGAGCGCGGCCGCATCGGCAATCACGCACTGGTCCTTGCCGCCGGCCGAGCGCGCGGGTTTCAGGCGCACTTCGCCGTCGGCGAGCAGCAGGCCCCCGGCCTGCAGCGCATCGGCGCGCGAGAAGGCGGAAAAGCCTTTCAGCGTGGCCCCCGCGACCGCCTCGCCGAAGCGCGCCACCCAGCCTTGCGGCCGCACGGCCTGCGGATGCACCAGCGGATGCGTGATGACCTTGGACGCGACGAACGGGTGCGGCACGACGCCGCCGAAGAGATCGTCCGGCCCGCGGATGCCGAGCGCGGCCGCCGTGTCGACGTGCAGCGTGTCGCTCGGTACGAAGTAGAACGCGCCGGCATGGCCGCCGCCGTGCAAAAGGGCGGCGTCGTATTCGCCCGCGAAATCGAAGCGCTTGAGCGCCGCGAGGCGCCGCGAGACCTCGGCGCGCGTGGCCCGTTCATGTTCGGTGCCGAACTGTCGGCCCTCGACGGTAAAGGAGAACACCCGGCCCCTGACCGCACTCGCGCGTTCGGCCATGGCCGGATCCTGGCGTCCTGCCGGGCGCGTGTCAGGCGGGGTGGCCCGGTGGGCGCGCCGAGGTAGTCGCGCACATCGCAGGGCCGGGTCCCGGCGTCGGCGACGGCGCGGCGCAGCGCTTCCTCCGTCACGCCGAGCTCATCCATCCAGTAGCGGACCTCGTCGTCCTCGGTCACCGTCACTTCCTCGTGAAGCCGCGTGGCAGCCTGTTTGTCTGGCATCTGAAACTCTCCTGGGGTGCGCGCAGGAAGCTACCGGGGCCAGCGCTCCGCGAATGTAGGAAGCGGCCCCGGGTGAAGTGTCGCGCTGTCCGGCGACTCAGCGGCGACTCAGGCGTCGCGCTCCTCGAGCCAGTGCGTCGCGAGGCCGAACAGGCGCTGTCCTTCGGCGACGGCCGACAGCAGCAGCAGCCGGTTGTATTCGGTGTCCGGATGCCAGAGGCCGCCGCTGCACGGCGTGCCGTCGTTGTTCGCGAGCAGGCCCTCGGCCCAGGCGACGCGAATCTCGCGCGCATGGAGGTAGGGCCGCACGGTCCAGTTCGGCGGATCGGCGGGCGGGAACATCCCGCCAGCCGTTCCCCGGCGGTCGTTGGGGCGGGCTTCGCAGGTCGTGGCTGACGATTTCATCGCGGTCAGCGCGCGCTCGAGCAGGGTCCGCGAATCTCTACGGGTCATCAGGCAGCTCCCTGTGACGTGAGGCTCGGTGGTGGGGTGGCGAAGTCGCAAAAGGTGAACGTTGCGGCGGCGGGCCGCGTGGCGACGTAGGAATCTTTCGCATGCCGGTGCGCGGGATCGTGCTATCTTTTCCCGCTCGTCACCGATCCGTCGAATGGCCTCAACTGCCTCGGAGGATTCTCATGGCTTTCCAACCCCTGGGGCCCGGCGACCCGGCGCCCGACTTCATCCTGCCGGCAGTCAACCGCGAAGGCGATGTCTCGCTCGCCGACTACCGTGGCAACGGGCCCGTGCTGGTGGCGCTGTTCCGCGGCCTGCATTGCCCCTTCTGCCGCCGCCAGATCGTCCACTTGTCCGCCACGCACGAGTCGCTCGCCGGCGAGGGTGTGGACACCCTCGCCATCGTCAACACGCCGCTCGAGCGTGCGCGCCAGTACTTCCAGTACCGGCCGACGCGAATCGTGCTTGCCGCCGACCCGGACGTGCGCACGCACCATGCCTTCGGACTGTTCGAGGCGCGGGTGCTTCCCGACGACGCCGATCCGGACGACGTCCATTGGCCGGAGACGACCACGATCGCCCGCTTCACCGAATTGACGACCTTGTCCCGACCGGAGGTGCCGCAGGTGATGAACGCCTTTGCCGCCATGGAGACCTTGAACCGGGAGGACGGCTTCGTGGCGACGGAAGTCGATCAACGCATCGCCCAGGCGCACGGCTTTCAGGGCTCGGGGCACTTCCTCATCGACGCCGGGGGGATCATTCGCTGGGCGTTCATCGAGGCCGCCCATCGGGAGGCAGACGTCTGCCAGTTCTTCAAGGATGACGAACTGATCGCCGCGGCCCACGCACTGCGTCGCCACTGACCGTTGCGACCGCGACCCCCGTACGTGCTCAGCCCAACGATTCAAACGATCAGGCTCTGGATCTGGGCGGGCATCGCGGGCGCACTGGGGGCCGCATCGACGATCGGGTTTCGCTGGCTGACGCAGCAGGTCGAGTGGCTCGCGACCGGGCACACCGGCGGGCTCGTCGAGACGGCCATGTCGCTGCCGGCCTGGCACCGGGCGCTGGTGTGCGCCGTCGGCGGGCTGCTGGCGGGGCTCGTGCTGCAGTGGGGTGGAAGATGGGCCGCGAAGGGCCCGCGCGGCGATCGCAACCTCGACTACATCGAGGCCGCACGCGCCGGCCGCGTGGACCTGAACGATCGCACGACCTTCACCCGCACGCTGTCGGCGTTGTTCTCGATCGGAACGGGCGCGTCGATCGGGCGGGAAGGCCCGATGGTCCAGCTCGCGGCCTGGGTGAGTTCATGGCTGGCGCGCTGGGTGGCCATCTCGCCCGAGCAGCGCAACACCATCATGGTCTGCGGCATCGCCTCGGGCATCGGGTCTGCCTACCATGCGCCGGTTGCCGGGGTGGTGTTCGTGCTCGAACTGGCGATCGGATTCTTCGCGCGCAGCACGGTCGCGCCGGTCCTGATCGCGTCCGCGACGGCCAGTTCGCTCATCTACTGGCTGATCGAGCCCACGCCCCTGTACGTCATGTCGGGCAAGGCCGTGGCGCCGACAGGCTTGGCCGTTGCGTTGTTGTCCGGCATCGTCTTCGGCGGCATTGGATGGGTCTGGCTCGGCCTGCTCGACAAGGCGCGCGATCTCTTTTCCCGGATCGGGTCGTTGCCGGTCCGCCTCGGCGTCGGCGGCGTGCTGGTGGGCCTGATCTCGGCGGCCGTTCCCCAGGTCTGGGGCAACGGCTACAGCGTGGTCTCGCAGGTGCTTCAGGGCGAGCACCTGTGGCAGTGGCTGGCGGTGGTCCTGGCGGCCAAGGTGGCGGCGACCGCGCTGAGTTCGGGCAGCGGTGCCATCGGCGGCGTGTTCACGCCTTCGCTGTTCGTCGGTGCGACCGCCGGCAGCGTGCTGGCGCAGATCGCGGCGACGTGGATGCCCGTCGCATGGGTCGGCGATCCGCGCGCGCTGGCGGTGGTGGGCATGGCCGCAGTGCTGGCCGCGGTGACCCATGCGCCCTTGATGGCCATCGTCATGGTGCTGGAGATGACGGACCAGTTCCAGCTCACGGTGCCGGTCATGCTCGCATGCGGGGTCGCGCACGCGATCAGCACGCAGTTCGGCGCCAAGCCGATCTACGGCAATCCCATCGAAGCCCGCCATTGACCCCGCCATCGGTCTGAAAGATGCGCTCTGCCGGATGGCGCGGAGTGTGTCGATCGTCCTACTAGGCGCCGCGCCGGACCGTCGTCAAATGGTCCATCCGCGTCCGCTCGGAGGCGCAAGCGAAAGGACGACGATGGCACAAGGCAGCGAACCGATTCCAAAGAGGAAGAAGGCATCCGAATGTCGCTCGAAGGCCGTCTGAAGCGCACGCTGCGGGATGCTTTCGGGCTCGAGACGCTGCGACCCGGGCAGCAGCAGGCGATCGAGCGCGTGCTCGGGGGCCGCGCCGTGCTCGCGGTCATGCCGACGGGCGCGGGAAAGTCGCTGTGCTATCAGCTTCCGGCGCTGATGCTGCCGGGTCGCACGGTGGTGATCTCGCCGCTCATCGCGCTCATGAAGGACCAGCAGGAAAAGCTCAGCGCCATCGGCGTGCACGCGGTGCAGTTCAACAGCCACGTGCCGGCCGACGAGATTCGTGCGGGCGAGGCGGCGCTCTGCGACGGCAGCGCGCGCATCGTCTTCACGACGCCGGAGCGGCTGGCGGATCCGGCATTCCTCGGGCTGCTGACGCAGCGGCGGACCTCGCTGCTGGTGGTCGACGAGGCGCACTGCATCTCGCAGTGGGGCCACGATTTCCGTCCCGCGTTCCTCGACATCGAGATGGCGCTGGAGAAGCTCGGCCGCCCGCCGGTGCTCGCGCTCACCGCGACCGCCAGCGAGGAGGTTGCCGCGGACATCATGAAGCGGCTCGGCATCCCGCAGGGCGGCTGGATCGACACCGGCACCTACCGGGCCAACCTGCACTACGCGGTGGAGCAGCTCGCGGACGAGGACGAGAAGCTGCGACGTGCGCTCGCGCTCGTGCGCAGCAGCCAAGGCAGCGGCATCGTCTACGCCGCGACCGTGAGGGCTGCCGAGGCGGTGCATGACGCGCTGCGCGACGCGGGCCAATCGGTGGGCCTCTATCACGGTCGTCGGGCGGCGGCGGACCGCCGGCAGGCGCAGGACGCCTTCATGGCCGGCGAAGTTCGCGTGATGGTGGCGACCAACGCCTTCGGCATGGGCATCGACAAGCCCGACATCCGCTTCGTGCTGCACTACCAGATGCCGCCCGCGCTGGATGCCTACTACCAGGAGTCCGGCCGCGCCGGCCGCGACGGTGCGCCGTCATCCTGCACGCTGCTCTACCTGCGGCGCGACAAGGCGGTGCAGCAGTTCTTTCTCGGCGGGCGCTATCCGGCGCAGGAGGAGTTCGAGGCCGTGTACCGCGCGCTGCAGGCGCGGCCTGGCGATGACGCGGGAATCACGCTCGCGCAGTTGCGCCAGGAGCTGCCGATCCCGCGCAACAAGCTGCGCGTCGCGCTGAGCCTGCTGCGCGGCAGCCGCATCCTGGCCACCCTGCCGGACGGAAGCATCCACCTGCAGCGCCGTGACATGACGTCCGAGGCGCTGCGTGCGCTCGCCACCGGCTACCGCGACAGGCGCGTGCAGGACCGCGAAGCGCTGGACCGCATGGTGTTCTACGCGGAGACGGGCCAGTGCCGCTGGCAGGTGCTGCTGGCCTACCTCGAAGGCGAGGCGCCGGCCGAGCGATGCGGCACCTGCGACAACTGCCGCCGCATCGCGCGCCACGAGGCGGCGCTCGCCGCCGCATCCGCGGCCCGCATCGAGCGCGCGCCGCTGCGACGCCCCGCGACGCGCCGCATGCGTGCCCCGGCCTTCGCGTTGCGCCAGCCGGTCAAGGTGAGGCGATACGGCGAAGGCCAGGTGGTGAGCGCCGATGCGGCGTCGATCACCGTCGAGTTTGCGGACGGAAGCCGGCGCTGCTTCTTGCCGGCCTACGTCGAGGCGCTCCGCCGCGCGTGAAGCGCTACTGCGCGAACTGCTTGACCATGCGGTACATGAACTCGCGGCCGTCATAAAGCCGCGGGATCGCCACGCGCTCGTCGAGGCCGTGCGCGCGCGCATCGCTGGGCTCCGAGAAGATGCCCGAGACGCCGTACATCGGGATGCCGATATTGCGCATGAAGCGGCTGTCGGTCGCGCCGGTACTCATCGTCGGCACCACCGGGATGCCGGGCCACATCTGCTGCGTGATCGAGTCCACCACCTGCATCACCTCGGGGCGCAGCGGGGAGGGGGGGCTCTTCAGCGGCGGATTGGTCTGCTCGACCTTCATGCGCGGCGTTTCGAGCAGCTTGCGCAGCGCGGCATCGACCTCGGCGGGATCGTCGTGCGGCAGGATGCGGCAGTTGACCGTGGCCTTCGCCGATTGCGGCAGCGCGTTCTCGGCATGGCCGGCCGTGACCTGCGTCGCCACGCAGGTGGTGCGCAGCGTCGCGTTGTAGAGCGCCGATTTCGACAGGCGGTCGGTGGCCGCTTCGTCGGGCTTGCCGGCGGCGACCGCGCGCATGTCCTCGGCCATCTGCCCGGTCTCGAACTGCGCGCTGCGCTCGAAGTACTTCTGCGTGACATCGGCGAGCTTCACCGGGAAGCGGTACTTGCCCAGGCGCTCCAGCGCGGTGCCGAGTTCGTAGACCGGATTGCCCGGCGTCGGCAGCGAGCTGTGGCCGCCGACGTCGCGCACCTCGAGCTTGTAGGTGGTGTACATCTTCTCGGCCACCTGCACGCGGTGCAGCACCGGCTTGCCGTTGTTGAGCTGGCCGCCGCCGCCTTCGTTGATGCCGAACTCGGCATCGAGCAGCGCGCGCTGGTTGTTCACCAGCCAGAAGGCGCCGTTGGTGGGCACGTCGCCGAGTTCCTCGTCGGCCGTGAGCGCGAGCACGATGTCGCGGTTCGGCTTGAAGCCCTCGCGCTTGAGCTGCGACAGGATCGAGACGAACGAGGCGGCCATCGCCTTGTCGTCGGACGAGCCGCGCGCGGTGAAGTAGCCGTCGTCTTCCTTGAGCTTGAAGGGGTCGGTCTTCCAGTCGGAGCGGCGCGCCTCGACCACGTCGATGTGGGCCAGCAGCAGCAGCGGCTTCTTCGCGCCCGTGCCCTTGTAGCGGACGACGAGGTTGCCCTTGTTCGGGTACGGCTCGAAGAGCTGGATCTCGTCGGCCTTGAAGCCTGCATCCAGCAGGTGCTTGCGCATCGCCTGCGCGGCCTCGGTGTTGTTGCCGCTCAGGTGCGTGGTGTTGATCTCGACCAGCTCCTTGTAGATGTCATGGAATCGCTGCTGCTCGGGCGTGAGCGGCGGCAGCGGCGCGGGTGCTGCCGCTGCGGTTTGGGCACCGGCCCAGGAAGCGGCGCAGAGCAGGGCGGCGGCGGCGCCAAGTCGTACCTTGTTGTTCATCTGTCTGAAGTCTCCTTGTTGATCGCTGAACACGGCCTTGCACCGTCCTGTCGGCACAGGCGCGGGGCAGTATAGGGTCGGTGGCGATCAGCCCCGCCGCGGCCGGGCGTAGGCGAGCGCGGTGAATTCGTCGAAGCTCGGCAGCGGCCAGTCGACGTCGCGCGTGAAGCGATAGCTGTCCAGCCACGCGCGCCAGCATTCGAACTGCGGCGGCGAAGGCGCCACCTGCGGGCGCTGCTTCTTCAAGAGCGCCAGCGCCTCGAGCGGCGGCAGGCCGCGATGCACGAGCAGGCACAGCGCGAGCGTGGCCGAGCGCCCGATGCCGTACTCGCAATGGACCAGCACGCGCCGGCCCGCGTCGAGGAACTCGTTGGCAAAGCGGATGCCGTATTCGAGGTCCGGCGTTTCCACCGCGCACATGTCCGCCGTCGGAAGATGCAGCAGCGTGATCCCGTGGCGGCGCATCACCACGGGATCGGGCACCGCCTCGCCGCGCAGGTCGATCACGGCGGCGACGCGATGCTCGCGCGCGAGCGCGTCCGCGCGTTCGAGCGGAAAACTGCCGCCGACCGCGAGTTGGTCCGTGATCCAGCTGAGGTTCGGCTGCCAGACGCTCATCTAGAAAACTCTATGCCGATTCGCCTCGGCCACGCGGCCGGCGTGGACAAACGCTGCCTGCATGCGGCGGCATTCGGGCTCAGGCATTTCCCGGCCGGTGATGCGCCTCGTAGAGGCGCTGGCAGGGCACGCAGCGCTCGCTGGAGGGCTGCACCTCCAGCCGCTCGCGAGGGATCTGCACGCCGCAGTCGATACACCGCCCGTAACTTCCGTTACGCATCCGCTCCCTGGCATCGGCGATCCGGCGCAGTTCGAGCGCATCGCGCAGCGCCTCGCCGTCACGCACGGCTTCGAGGGTCCGGGCTTCGGCCTGGTCGGCGGTGTCGCCGGCTTCCAGCGGCGGCAGGCGCACCGCTTCCTCCATCGCCTCGCTGTTGATGGATGCGAGTTCGGCCGCCAGCTCCGCCTCTCGCCGGTCGAGCTTCTTGCGCAACGAAGCCAGTTGCTTTTCGCTGAGCCCGGTCATGTCCTTCTCCTTGAGTTCGAATGCGCCATCTGGCCCGAAGCACGCGGGCGCCGCCTTCGGCGTGGTTCCCGTGCGGGGGTCAGTCCGCGCCGACAGAAAGTCCCGGATTCCGCCGACTCCTGCGCGTGCCTGCAAAATCCGGTCCATGACGACCCCGCTCGACTTCCATAACCCGTACCGCCACGGCTTCGCCCGCGTGGCGGTCGCGGTGCCGCGCAATCGCGTCGCCGATCCCGTGTTCAACGCCGCCGAGACGGTCCGGATGTACCGCGAAGCCGCGGCCAAGGGCGCGGTTCTGGTGGCGTTCCCGGAACTGGGGCTCTCGGCTTACACCTGTGACGATCTGTTCCACCAGGCGGCCTTGCTCGATGCCTGCGAGTTGGCGCTGCAGACGGTGGTCGAGGCCTCGCGCGACGCGAACGCGGTTGCGGTGGTGGGGCTGCCGCTGCGGCTCGATCACCGGCTCTTCAACTGCGCGGCCGCGGTGGCCGGCGGACGCGTGCTCGGGGTGTTCCCGAAGACCTATCTGCCGAACTACGGCGAGTTCTACGAGGCACGCCAGTTCGCTGCCGCCGATTCCGCGCTCGCGACCGAGATCGAGCTGTTCGGCCAGCGCGTGCCCTTCGGCACCGACCTGATGCTGCGGGTGCGCCAGTTGCCCCTCTTGAAGCTGCACGTCGAGATCTGCGAGGACGTGTGGGTGCCGATCCCGCCGTCGAGCCATGCGGCGCTCGCCGGGGCGACGGTGCTGGTCAACCTGTCGGCCTCGAACATCACGATCGGCAAGTCGGCCTACCGGCACCAGCTCGTGAGCCTGCATTCGGCGCGCTGCCTGGCGGCCTATCTCTATTCGTCGGCGGGCATCGGCGAATCGACCACCGATCTCGCCTGGGACGGGCAGGCGCTGATCTACGAGAGCGGCGAGATGCTGGCCGAGAGCGAGCGCTTCAGCAACGAGTCGCACATGATCTGCGCCGACGTGGACCTCGAGCACCTGTCGCGCGAGCGCATGCGGCAGAACTCCTTCGGCGTCTCGGCGCAGAAGCACCGTGCGGTGCTGCAGGCATGGCGCACCGTGGATTTCGATCTGGAGATCCCCCAGCCTGCGTCGCACGGGCTGCTGCGCAAGGTCGAGCGCTTTCCGTACGTGCCGGCCGACGCCGCGCATCGCGACGAGCGCTGCCATGAGGTGTTCAACATCCAGGTGCAGTCGCTGGTGCAGCGCATGGAGGCGGCGGGCATCAGGAAGCTCGTCATCGGCGTCTCGGGCGGGCTGGATTCGACGCATGCGCTGCTGGTGTGCGCGAAGGCGGTGGATCGCCTTCGCATCCCGCGCGCGAACATCCTCGGCTACACGATGCCGGGCTTCGCGACCAGCGAGCGCACGCTGGGGCAGGCGCATGCGCTGATGCGCGCGGTCGGCTGCACCGCGCAGGAGATCGACATCCGCCCGAGCTGCACGCAGATGCTGATCGACCTCGGCCATCCCTTCAAGGACGGCTTGCCGCAGTACGACATCACCTTCGAGAACGTGCAGGCGGGCGAGCGCACCAGCCATCTCTTCCGGCTCGCAAACCATCACGGCGGCATCGTGGTCGGCACCGGCGACCTCAGCGAGCTCGCACTCGGCTGGTGCACCTACGGCGTGGGCGACCACATGTCGCACTACAACGTGAATGCGAGCGTGCCCAAGACGCTCATCAAGCACCTGGTGCGCTGGGTGGCCGAGAAGAACGAGATCGGCGCGGAAGGCAGCCGCGTGCTCGAAGCCATCGTCGACACCGAAGTGAGCCCCGAACTGGTGCCGGCGACCGCCCCGGCAGGCTCGAAAACGCAGGCGCAGCCGGGCCAGCGCACCGAGGACACCATCGGCCCCTACGAGCTGCAGGACTTCCATCTCTACTACACGCTGCGCTTCGGCTTCAGGCCGACGAAGGTGGCCTACCTGGCCTACCAGGCCTGGCACGACCGCACGCTGGGCGCATGGCCCGACGCGCTGCAGGCCGAGCGCAACGCCTACGGGCTGGCCGAGATCCGGCGCCATCTCGGCACCTTCCTCTATCGCTTCTTCAAGACCAGCCAGTTCAAGCGCTCGTGCGTGCCGAACGCGCCGAAGGTCGGCTCCGGCGGCTCGCTCTCGCCGCGCGGCGACTGGCGCGCGCCGAGCGATTCGGAAGCGGCGGTGTGGATGGCCGATCTGGACGGCATCCCGCTCGAAGCGCCCCCGGCCAAGGGCTGACCGGCCGATCGCGTCCGGCCTCAGCTCGCAGGAAACTGCTCCGGCATCGGCTCGCCCTCGGCGGGCCGGGGCGGCGCCTGCTCGGCCTGCCTGCGCCGCCGCTCCTGGCCGAGCTCATCGATCATCCGTTCGCCTTCGGGATCGGGACCGTCCAGCGGCACCGACTCCTCGAAGGTCAGCTCCGGCTCTTCGTTGAGCTCGTCGGGGTTCAGCGGGGGCGGGCGGGTGTTGGTGGTGTTCATCGTGGTCTCCATCGAAAAGCCCGACGCTTGCATGCTGCCGCCTGCCGCAGGCAGGGTCAATGTCCGGAGCGGCTGTCGGCGGAATCCTGCGCCCGTCCGGGGAGCCCGGTGCATCGGGATGTTGGCCTACGCCGAATCGTGCCTTGTGGCCTGCGCGCATCGCGCCGAAGGCCGGCTAGCTTGGCGGCATGACCAGCGTGCGAAAGGGCCAGGCGCCCGACCGGATGTCGCGTGAAGCGTTTCATGTGCGCTTCGCGCAGCCGTTCTTCGATCCGGCCTTCGCCGCGGAGCGCGAGGCGCTCGACCGGCTCGAGGACATCGCATGGACGGCCTACAAGGAGGAGCGCAAGTCGCCCGTGACCCGCAAGGCCGGCGAAGGCTTCGCGGACCCCGAATACGAGCTGTCCGCTGAATGGCTCGACACCCGGGCGCGGCTGCGCAAGGCGCAGGACGCGTGGAGCGACGCGGCCACGCCATCGCGCGTGCTGCTCATCAATGCGTCGCCGCGCAACGACGGGACCTGCCCCGGCGAGATGTCGAAGACCTGGCGCATGCTGCAGCTCGCGAAGTCGCAGCTCGATGCGCCGGGCCTCGAGTGCGATGTGCTGGACCTGAGCCTGCTCGCCTCGGACTACGCGCGCAAGATCCACCCCTGCAAGGGCTGCGTCTCGACCGCGATGCCGCTGTGCCACTGGCCGTGCAACTGCTACCCCAACCATGCGCTGAACCAGACCGGCGACTGGATGAACGAGATCTACGAGCGCTGGGTCGCCGCGCACGGGATCATCCTGTTCACGCCCACGCACTGGTACCAGGCCGCGAGTCCGCTCAAGCTCATGATGGACCGGCTGGTCTGCGCCGACGGCGGCAACCCCGATCCGACCACCACCCATGGCAAGAACGCCGAGGAAGCCAAGGCGCTCGAAATGAGGGGATGGGACTATCCCAAGCATCTCGCGGGCCGCGTCTACGGGCTCGTGGTGCATGGAGACGTGGCCGGTGTCGAGGACCTGCGGCGCAACCTCGGCGACTGGCTGGACTGGATGGGTCTGGTCGATGCCGGCGTGCGCGCCAGGCTGGACCGCTACGTGGGCTACTACGCGCCGTACGCCACCAGCCACGAGGCGCTCGACGCCGACGCGCCGATGCAGGAGGAAGTACGCAATGTCGCGCGCGCGGTCGCGGATTCGGTGGCGCTGCTGCGCGCCGGAAAGCTCGAGACGCCGGGCCAGAAGCTCAGGCAGCCGCGGCCCAAGTGAAGCGAATTGCTTCAGTTGGTGTGCGCGCCATCTTCGCGTCACCGGCCCGGCGTAGACTGTCCGCATGCTCCTACGCAGCGTCGAGGCCTTTCGGGATGTCTTGCGAAGCGCCGGTGTCGAAGAGGCGCTCGCCTGGCTCAACTCGGGCGTGCCGCACCGGTTCAGTGCGATCTACCGCTTCGAGGGGGCGCTCCTGCGCAACGAGTTCCTCTTCGACAAGAAGGGCGCGGCGCCGCCCGCCTACCTGCTCGCCGTGCCGTTCGAAGTGAGCTTCTGCCAATTCGCGCTGCGCGACGGTTCGTTCCGCACCGACAACTCGGCCGTGGACGAGAGGCTGCGCGAGCATCCCTACCGGGGCGTCGTCGTGTCCTACCACAGCGTCCCCCTGATGACGCCGGACGGCGATGTGTGGGGCACGATCTCGCACTTCGACACCGAGGCGATCCACCTGGTCGATGAAGAGTTCGAGCTGCTCAAGGCGGCGGCACTGGAGCTCCCGGCGTTTCTCTGACGGTTCAGCGGATTCAGCGGGCCATGAGCCCGATCACGAAGGCGTTCACCAGGTCGATGAAGAAGCCGCAAACCAGCGGCACCATGATGAACGCCCGCGGCGCGGCGCAGCGCCATCAGCACGCTGTTGTAGTCGAGGCGGGCGCGCTCCTCGTCCTCGTAGTGCCCGCCGGGTGGGAGCACTGCCTCGGCCGACGACACGAGGCGGTAGCGGCGCAGCAGGAAGGCCGCGATGGGGCCGCCGACCGCGCAGGCCGCGATCAGCCCCGCCATGTTGCTGGCGAGGCCGAGGGTCTCGGCGTTGGCGATGCCGAGCTCGCGCGCGAAATGCGGCGCCCATGCGAGCGTGGTGCCCACGCCGCCGGTCAGCGCGATCGAGCCGGTCAGCAGGCCGGCGCGGTGATCGAGCCCGAACGCGCTCGCCATCGCCATGCCGACGAGGTTCTGCAGCACGATGAATCCGCTCGAAAGCGCCACCAGCACCACGAGCGGCCGGCCGCCCTGGCGCAGGGTCCGTACATCGGAGCCCAGGCCGATCGCCGCGAAGAAATACAGCAGCAGGTCGTCGCGCACGCCGAGCTGGAAATCGACCTTCAGCCCGATGCCGAGATACAGCGCGCTGACCACGGCGATGCAGACCAGCCCGCCCATGACCGCCTCCGGGATGCTGTAGCGCCGCAACAGTTCGAAGCCCCGGGTGCATGCCTTGCCGACGAAGAGCAGCAGGATCGCGATCGTGAAGCTGACGTAGCCGTCGAGGTGGAGATCGTGTTGCAAGGCGGTGTTCCGTTCGATGCGGGGACGAATGCCGCAGGAGCATAGCGGGGCGCCCGTGGAGCGGGACCTCGTCCTGCGCATCCATGGCATTTCGTCACGGAGGAAGCTCTTGGCCGCGCGGTCGTGTAGATTCTGGTCAATTGCTCCGAAAATTCCCGCTACTGGTCGAGCCCATGTCTGCCGTCCCCTCCCATGAAGAACTCGCGAGCCTCGGCGAAGAGGAACTGATTGCCTATGCCCAAGGCTGGCGCGCGCGTGCCTCGCGCGGCGACAAGTCGGCCTACGGCGTGGCGCACGCGCTGGAAGTCGAACTGCGCAGGCGACAGAGGACCAGCCAGCTCCAGGAACTCGCGATGAAGCCGCCGGAGCCGCCACGCCCCTGGTGGAAGCGCTGGGTCACCGGAAGCTGACGGTCCGCTGGTTCGGCGGGCCGGGATCAGGGCTGCTGGAGGATTTCCATTGCCTTGTTGGCATCGGCCAATGAGTCCAGTCCCACATAGGCAACGAACTGCTTGCCGATGACGGAGGCCGAGAACCCGCTGAGATTGATGCCACCATCTGCCAGCTTCTGCGTCAACGCCGCGGCAACTCCAGGCCGATCGGCGCCTATCAGCCGCACGCAGTGCAGACGCCGGGTGACATTGAAACCCACCAAGGCGGCGGCCCTGATCTCGGCGTCGCCCTGCAGTGGTGTAACGAACACGACCCCCTTGCCGGGCTCCTCCGGAGCTCTGCGCGCGATGATGAATTGCAGGTCCGCCCCGGCCTCGCGCAGGACCGTCAGCACCTGAGCCACGCCGCCGGGCTGGTCCGGAACGGATGCAGCCCAGACGTCCACGGATTCGACGAGAAGATCCATGGCAGATCTCCTTTCGGCAACACGAATACCCGGATGAGAATATAGATCGCGAGCGGTTCGCGAGCAAACGCGGACAGCCCCCTGCATTGGCCTGTGGGAGGATTTCGGACGCCCTGGTCTGGCAATGCACAGGGCCGAGGCCTAATATCCTTTGGCGAGCCATTCATCGAGGCGGTGCTTGCGCCGTTTCGGCCGCGGGAGACCTGGGTTCGGAGTTGCCCGCGGCGAAGTCTCGCGGCAACTGAGGAGTACGGGCTATGTCGAAAGACCCTTTGTCACCCCCAGCAGCAGACGTCTCGGAGGCCCAGATCGCCGTTCATTGGCGGGAAGAGGCACTGATCCCGCCGCCGAACCGCTTCATCGCGCAGGCCAATTTGACCGATGGGGCGATCTTCGAGCGCTTTGCCCCCGACCGCTTTCCCGAGTGCTACAAGGAGTTCGCGGACCTGCTTGACTGGTTCAAATACTGGGAGACGACACTCGATACCAGCCATCCCCCGTTCTGGCGCTGGTTCGTCGGGGGCCGGATCAACGCCTGTCACAACTGCCTGGACCGCCACCTCGTCCAGCACAAGAACAAGACAGCGATCCACTTCGTGCCCGAGCCGGAGAGCGAAGCGATTCAACACATCACGTACCAGGAGCTCTTCGTTCGCGTCAACGAACTGGCGGCCCTGTTGCGCGACTTCTGCGGCCTGAAGGCGGGCGACCGCGTGACCCTGCACATGCCGATGGTGGCGGAGCTGCCGATCACGATGCTCGCCTGCGCCCGGCTCGGTGTGATCCACTCCCAGGTGTTCAGCGGGTTCAGCGGCAAGGCCTGCGGCAGCCGCATCTCGGATTCCGAGAGCCGCGTGCTGATCACGATGGACGCGTATTACCGGGTCGGCCAGCTGCTCGATCACAAGGAGAAGGCCGATGTGGCGGTTCTCGCTGCAGAGCAGGACAAGCACCAGCTGGAAAAGGTGCTGATCTGGCAGCGTCATCCGGGCCGGTATTCGAGTCCCACGAAGCTCATCGGGGGGCGCGACTTCATCGTCAATGACCTGCTGCCGAAGTTCCGCGGCCAACGCGTCGACCCCGTGCCAATGCCGGCGGAGGCGCCGCTCTTCCTCATGTACACGAGCGGCACCACGGGGCGGCCCAAGGGCTGCCAACATTCCATCGGCGGCTACCTGGCCTATGTCACCTGGACCTCGAAGTACATCCAGGACATCCATCCCGAAGACGTGTACTGGTGCATGGCGGACATCGGCTGGATCACGGGTCACTCCTACATCGTCTACGGCCCGTTGGCCCTCGCCGCTTCGACCGTCGTGTACGAAGGGGTCCCTACCCATCCGGACGCCGGGCGTCCCTGGCGCATAGCCGAGACCCTCGACGTCAATATCTTCCACACCTCACCGACGGCCATACGCGCGCTGCGGCGCAGCGGGCCCGACGAGCCCGCGAAGTACCACTACCACTTCAAGCACATGACCACCGTGGGCGAGCCGATCGAACCCGAGGTCTGGAAGTGGTACCACGGTGTCGTCGGCAGGGGCGAAGCGGTGATCGTGGACACCTGGTGGCAAACCGAGAACGGCGGATTTCTTTGCAGCACCGTGCCCGGGATCCACCCGATGAAGCCTGGCAGCACCGGACCCGCCATCCCCGGCATTCATCCGGTGATCTACGACGACCAAGGCAATGAGCTGGCCAGCGGCTCGGGCAAGGCGGGCAACATCTGCATCCGCAACCCCTGGCCCGGCGCTTTTCAGACCATCTGGAAGGACCCGGAGCGCTATGTACGCCAGTATTACTCGCGCTTTTGCAGGGATCCCCAGAGCAAGGACTGGCGCGATTGGCCCTATATGGCCGGCGACGGCGCCGTACAGGCGGCGGACGGCTACTACCGCATCCTCGGGCGGATCGACGATGTGATCAATGTGGCCGGGCACCGGCTCGGCACGAAGGAACTTGAGTCGGCCGCGCTGCTGGTGCCCGAAGTGGTCGAGGCCGCAGTCGTTCCGGTCACCGACCAGGTCAAGGGCAAGGTGCCCGATCTCTATGTTTCACTGAAACCCGGCCTGGCGGCATCCGATGAGATCGCGAGCAAGGTGGTGGCGTCGGTGGTGTCCGAAATCGGCGCCATCGCGCGGCCGCGCCACGTCATCATGGTCCCGGACATGCCCAAGACGCGTTCAGGGAAGATCATGCGTCGTGTGCTTGCCGCGATCTCGAATGGCCAGGACGCTGGTGATGTCTCCACGCTTGCCAATCCGGAGGTCGTGGACACGATCAAGGGGCTGGTCAAGTAGGCCTGCTACGCCCGTGCGGGGCAATCGGGGCCTGATATGAATCAAAACGAGGCGCTCTTGGCCATGGCTGCGCTCGCGTTCTCCACGAACGAGGTCGCAGTTTCCGATGCCGAAGTCCAACGGCAGTTGGAAGGCATTGCCCGCGAACTGAGCCTCAGGTTGCCCCTGGGAAACGCAAGCGCGCTGATTGTCTCGGTCACCGCTGGACCCGGGCGGCGGCTTACCTACGGGGTGGCGTCGCACTTGCTCGCCAAGGAATGGACCGAGGAGCAGAAGGCCCACCATCGGGAGGTCAAGCGAAACCTCTATTGCTTCGACCGGGACATGAAGTTTTTCCGGGAACGAGGGGTGACTGTTGTCTTCTCCGTGGCTGACGAAGATGGAATCTGGATCGACGACGCCGCCACAGGGCCAAGCGATTGCAGATAGTGCGTGGCCGCGCATAGGGGCAGCTTCTGGCTACGAGGCCTTCTGGACATAGCGCAACACCACTGCCCCCGAGCCGAACTCCTGCCGACTCACCAGCTTCAGATCGACGAACTTCGACAGTCCCGCGAACAGTGTCGGCCCGTGGCCCACGAGCCTCGGGTGCACGATGAACTCGTATTCGTCGATCAGTCCAAGCTCTGCCAACGCCAGCGGGAGCTTCACGCCTCCCACGAACAGCCCTTTGCCCGGCTGCTGCTTGAGTTGCCGGACGGTACTCTCCAGATGTTCCCCGCGCACGAGCTCGGCGTTCCAGTCCACCTGCTCCAAGGTGCTTGAAACGACATACTTCCTGGCCGCGTCGATCGTCCGGGCGAACGGCTCCATCCAATCGGCCATCCAGTCGGGCCTTGCATGCGCTTGCGCCACCGGCCGCCACGCGGCCTCCATCATTTCGTAGGTGACCTTGCCAAATAGGATGGCATCGGCCCGCGAGAGGTTCTCGGCCGCGTGACGATGCAACTCCTCATCCGCGATCACGACACGATGATCGCAACATCCGTCCAATGTGACGTTGATGGAATACCGAAGGGCCCGCATTCGATGAGCGTGCCACGATCGAGGTTGGATTGGAAGTGGCGGGGCTCAATCGTCCGCTTCGGAATTCCCGCCTCTATGGACGGCTAGGGCAGACTTGGTCCGCTGGAATGATCAGGTATTGGGACGCGCCACCATAGCGACAGACCATCATCTGCTTCTTCTGAGTATTTCCAGTGGGTGCGTAAGTGCCGCCCCCGCTGGGGACGAGCGCAGGCCGGGCTTGATAGGTGTTTGCCTTTTGCTGGTAGGACTGCTGGCCACTCTGGATCGCGTTCTGTATCGCAGCGTCTTGAGGCGCGGCCTTTTGTGGGCTCACGGGGGCGCACCCTGCGAGCGCTGTCAAACAGAGCAATGCGAGGACTTTCATGATGACCCTCCTCCGAAACCCCGAGACTATTTTCAAGCGCTGGTACTGGGCCGACAACGACTTCGCACCATGTCCCAAGCAAAATAGGCCAAAAGTATCACTGACGCTCAGATTGGTAAATAAGTCGAACGCTCAATTTATTTCTCTTCGTTGTTCACATATGGTCACGCAGCCTGGTTGAGCGGCACTACGCCCCTGCACGTAGCGACACTCCGCCGGTTCAGCAGCCGGTCTTGGAGATAACTGGAAGAAGGAGCGGCCTGCGCACCCCGTTCGTACAGCGCCTCACCGAGCTGCACGCCTCGTACAAGCATATGAACAAGGGGAATCAAAGTGACCGACGTACTTGTCTCCACCGATCTCGAAGAGCTTCACCGCGCGAACCTGGGTTTTGATCGGCGCCCTCGCCGAGTGGTTTTGATGTAGCGCATCCCGCCGGTTGGATGTCGTCAGCAAAGGGGCCGGCCGACCACATAGCTCTCGCTGACTACATCCAGGAAAGCGGTCCGATCAGACCGCTGACTCATTCCTGGTACTCCACCCGCTCGCTGCCACGCTCATTGCCATGACGAAAATCTGCGAGACGTGCCACACCGCAAACCGGGACGGGGCCAAGTACTGCCGAGGGTGCGCAGCGCGCTTCAGCGGCATTCGAAACCCAGCCATCTCCTCGGATGGGCGCCTGCTCGAGGGAAAGGCGCCAAAAGCTGCAAGAACGCCGATACCCGAAGTCGAACTGCCTGCGCACGTGATCCCACCTGTGCGAGTGCGGGCGGTGACGACGAGCGAGTATTTCGTCGCACCGCACACAACCAGAAGGGGGAAGTTGACTGCGCGACTGGCTCTTCCTGCCGGACTCGATGTGAGCGTCGTACTGCTCCTGATCGGCGTTGTCCTGCTGAACGCGACGTTCGTGGGCTGGTACTGGCACCACAAGGCCAACAGGAGCTTGGCTGCGCCGCGCGAGGTACTACAGATCCGGCCTCTGCAGGCTCCGCTTTCGGCACCGGCAGAGAGCTCGCTGCTGACGTCAGCGCCGGCTGCAGGCGTTGCGACCACCGATCAGAATGTCGCGCCGACACCATCGCAGCAAGAGGCCGCGCTTGCAACGCAGGCCGATGCGTCTGCACTGGCTCAGCCGCAAGCGGCGGCATTCGAGGAACACCCGTCCGACACGCATGGTCCTTCAGATACCGAAGGAACGGCCGAGCCAAAGAGTTCCGACGCGCAGGTTTCCGGTGCTCGCACAGCACAAGCACTGGCGTCAGTGCGGGAGCGTCGCGCAAGCGCTATGCCCCACGACAGGAATCTGGCCTCGGCCGCGTCGGGCACAACCAGCCGAGGTCGTCAAGCGTCGGCCATGCCAGGCGTCGCATTGATCCGGCCGGCCATACAGCCGGAGCAGTCCGCTGTCGGCACGACCGCGACGGCAGCGAAGCAGACTGCACCGACGGAACGGGGCGCGGCAGCGGCTGCCAGCAACGGGGCACGCTGCGATCCGTACAACCCCTTTGGCGAAGCCATTTGCGTGAGCCCTCCTGTGCTGGGCACGCAAACGCCGAGTTCTCATGGCACCGTCGCACCGACCGGTCAATCCGCCGGTGGGATAGCCGTGTCCAACGGTACAACCACGTCAGGGGGTCTCGTAGTGGCGAACAGCCCAGCTGATCCGGGCGGCGGCGGATCTGGCGGAGGTGGTGGGGCCGGAGGTGGCGGGGCCGGAGGTGGCGGGGCCGGAGGTGGCGGGGCCGGAGGTGGCGGGGCCGGAGGTGGCGGGGCCGGCGGAGGTGGGGCCGGCGGAGGTGGGGCCGGCGGAGGTGGGGCCGGTGGAGGCGGGGCCGGTGCAGGTGGGGCCGGTGCAGGTGGGGCCGGTGCAGGTGGGTCCGGTGCAGGTGGGTCCGGTGCAGGTGGGTCCGGTGCAGGCGGGTCCGGTGCAGGCGGGGCTGCTGGAGGCGGGTCCGGTGCAGGCGGGGCTGCTGGAGGCGGGTCCGGTGCAGGTGGGTCCGGTGCAGGCGGGGCTGGTGGCGCCGGTGGTGGCGGAGCCGGCGCCGGATCTGGCGGCGGAGCGGGTGGCGGTGGACCTGGTGGCGGAGCGGGTGGCGTTGGGGGCGCACCTGGTGGAAACGGCCGATGAGGCAGCCAAGTCTTTTGTTTGTTGCCAGTGTTAGTCGCCGCCGCAATAAGCGACCACGACAGGAGCACCGCGTTTGCGCACGGGCCCAAGTGGACGATCGGTGCAACGCGATCGGCGAAGCCCGCGCTCAGGTCCAGTCGAACATGCAGGTGGATAGCAAAGATCACCGGATCGTGACAACATTCGGGAGCCTAATGGGTGGTGCCGATGCGCAAACAAAGCGGACGCCCTCGCACCTGGTCCTCAAGACACCAAAAAAGGAGAATGCTGTGGAACGTCGCAAGATTTTCATCATCGCTGCAGCGCTTACCTCGTTGCTGGCCAGCGGCGCGTACGCGAAGGACAAGGCCGCGGAGCGGACCGAGATCAAGGCAAAGGCCACGCAGGCGCTCCAGGACTTCTACAAGGCCGACGCCAAGATCAAGGACGCGGTGCACAAGGCCCCCGGCTACGCTGTGTTCACTACCTACGGCTTGAGCTTCGGCCTTGGCGGGGCTGGCGGAAAGGGCGTGGCGCACGACAGCAAGTCCAAGAAGGACACCTATATGAACATTGCGCAGGCAAGCGCAGGCCTGCAGGTCGGGGCATCCGATACACGCTATCTCTTCATCTTCAAGGACGCCAAGTCGCTCGCCGACTTCATCGACAAGGGATGGGATGCCTCTGCGGGGGCTGGCGCGGGCGCAGGCACCGGCAAGGATGAAGCGAACGTCAAGGCAGGCGCCGTCGCTTTCACGGGCGGCGAGGCCTATGTGCTGACGAAGGCAGGACTTCAGGCGGGAGTCGCCCTTGGAGGTTCGAAGGTCTGGAAGGACAAGGATCTGAACTAGGGCAAGAGGCGCGATCGTAGGTGGCGCGCCAAGCGCCGCCCTTGATGGATGCGTTTGATGTCGGGCATTCCGGATTGGACGTCCGGAACCGAGTGCACTTCGGTCTTCTGATGCCGTGCCTCCCAAAGACCGCTTTCGCAGCAACCCGCGACTCAGTTCGGCCACATTCTGTGCTGCGCGGGTCTGCGCGCGCAGCCGGCCTGTTCAAGCATCTGCGATTCTTGCGCGACCATCACCGGCGCATCGCGCGGGTGGCGCTCGCCGCCGACAGCCGGCTGGCCGAAATTGCGCCTCGACGGGCGGCTCACTTCGTGGCCGCCGACGTGCGCAAATTTGACTACGACGAACTCGCCCCGACCCACGCTGCGTTGGAACCCAAGAGACAGGAGTGCGGCATGTTCAACTGGCTCATGATCTTCGTTCCCATCTCCATCGCCATGGAGCATTTCTATCCGCATCAGCACTTGTTCGTGTTTCTGACGGCCTCCTTCGCCATCCTCCCGCTGGCCGGCTGGATGAGCCGCGCTACCGAACATCTGGCGGAGCGAATTGGTGAGGGCATCGGCGGCCTGCTCAACGCCACGTTTGGCAACGCGGCCGAACTGATCATCGCATTTGCCGCACTGCGGGCGGGCCTGCACGATGTCGTCAAGGCCTCCATTGCCGGCTCGATCATCGGCAACATCCTGCTGGTGCTGGGCGCGGCCATGTTTGCCGGCGGCCTGGGCCATTCGGAGCAGACC
Source organism: Variovorax sp. HW608 (assembly GCF_900090195.1). Lineage (NCBI taxonomy): Bacteria > Pseudomonadati > Pseudomonadota > Betaproteobacteria > Burkholderiales > Comamonadaceae > Variovorax > Variovorax sp. HW608. The sequence goes on along the minus strand of NZ_LT607803.1, from coordinate 1,113,661 downwards.
TACAACGCCGCAGGCACGCGCTCGCAGGCCACGCTGCTGACGCTGTCCGCCATCGCGCTGGTGCTGCCCGCCGCCTACAGCGCCGCGGTGGGCAGGGGCATCACGCAAGGGATGCCGGGGCTGTCCGCCGGCTTGGCGCACAACGTGGTGCTGTTGAGCGTGTCCATCGCCGTGGTGCTGCTCGCGGTCTACGGGCTGTTCCTGGTGTTCTCGTTGATTACGCACAAGGCGCTGTTCGTCGGCTCGGTCGCGCATGTAGCCGCGGGCGACACCCCGCCGCCGTGGTCGGTGCAGAAATCGCTGCTCATCCTGGCGGCGGCTACGGCCGCCATCGCCTGGGTCAGCGAAATACTCGTCGGCGCGATCGAGCCGACCGCGCACGAATTCGGCTTGAGCCGTGTCTTCGTCGGCGTTTTCGTCGTGGCCATTCTCGGCAACGCCGCCGAGCACGCCAGCGCCATCACCGCGGCGATGAAAAACCGAATGGACCTGTCGCTCGCCATTGCCATCGGTTCGAGCGTGCAGGTCGCGCTGTTCGTCGCTCCCGTGCTGGTGCTCGCGAGCCTGTGGGTGGGACCGGGGCCGATGGATCTGGTGTTTCCCAGCGGTCTGGTGGCGACGGTGTTGCTGTCGGTTCTCATTACTGGACAGGTCGCCGGCGATGGCCGCTCCGACTGGCTGCGCGGCGTGCTGCTGCTCGCCGTGTATCTGATTTTTGGTCTGGCGTTCTTCTTCGTGCCTGGCGTGCCCGGGCATTGAGCGTTGCCGCTCATTGCCGACACACCACGGTCGCCGGCGTGCCGAGCATGCGGCCCGCGTAGGCGACCGCGTAGCCGGCGTTTCCGCCAGATGATGAAACGAAGCGCCGTGCACCACGGGCTTTGTACATCTCACAGGCATGGCCAATGCCACGGGTCTTGAACGAGCCGCTGGGCTGCAGCAGTAGCTTTGTTCGGATGTTCCCGCTGTCGCGAAGTCCGGCGTCGGCCATCGCATGGTCAGCGTTGCTCGCAGGCGCGCCCATTGAGTGGCCGGCCAAGGCGACCAGGCACCCTCACCAAGACGGGCGCGATCGGGGTGTAGCGCCAAGGTGTCCCAGGGATGGTGTTGCGCCGCGGCTGGTGATCCGCAATCATTGCATGATGATCGCACCCGGTGCACTCGCCAGGCCGTTGCGAATGGAGCCGAGGCGCCATCACGATCTCTACTACTCGAGACACTAAAAATGAGCACTCCCGAGACTCGCGACTCTCAACTAGGCGGTGCATACACGTCCCCGAAGCACGAGGTGAGTTCGGTTCGGCTGCTGACCAGTGGACCGAAGGTTCAAGCACGCGAGTTCGTAGTCGAAGCCGGCCAGAGGATCAAGTGGCACTCTCACTCGAAGATCACTGATTGGTGTTTCTGCCTTGAAGGTGTAGTCGTTTTTGAGGCGGCGGACACGGAAAGCGGAACTTGTCGCGAGCAGTCGCTTCAAGCTGGTGAACACTGCGTGATCAAACCCGGCATCGTCCATCGCCTGCGTGCTGGGTCGACCGCCCTTTGCCGGTACCTACTGGTTCAGGCCGGGGACAAGTACGACTTCAACGAAGCCACGGACGCTTGGCTGCCGTCCTGACAACGACGTAGCGGCCGATCGCACCGCCGGCACACCGGTGTCGGTCATGACCGTGAACCGGCTCCTGTCACGAGTCGTGAAGCGGCACACTGTCCACCTGCGGCTGCCGAATTAGGGTTTCGATTCAAGGTCCGCAAGCGTCTCGATCTCTCTATCAAAGAACACGCCCTCCAGGGTTGGCGTTGTGTGTCGGCTTCCAGCCTGCGAGTCGCCCATCTTCGAAGACCACCTCTCCAACTTCCATCGTCGCGGGCCAGTACCACCAGTCCCTCGCAACGCTGTCCGCGAGCCCAGCAAATAGGTGCATCGAGCGCATCCTGGATTGAGTCCGAGATCACGGAGCTTCAGCCTGGCTACCCCAAAGGGAGCGACCGCTGCAACGTCAGGGCTTGACGAACTTGAGTACGAACTCATCCTTGGGTTGCGGCGGCTCCGGCGTGTTGCGGTCGCGCGGGTCAGACGGATTGCGCAGGAAGTAGCCTTCGGAGGCGAGCTTGAATCCAGCCTGCTCGACTTCCGCGCGCAGGAACGCTTCCTCGATTCGGTGAAGTGTTCCTGATTCGGAGATGCCCGTGCCGGGCCGCCCCGAATGGTCCGCGATCACATACATGCCGCCCGGCTTCAGTGCAGCGAACACCGCACGGTTCACCGCGGCGCGGTCGATCCCCAGGTGGCCGAAGTCGTGGTAGTTGAACATCAGCGTGACGAGGTCGAAGCAGTTCGATGCGCATCCTGGCGGCGCAGGATCCGCGAAGGGGCGCACGACGGCGACGATGTTCCCCGCGTTCGGATTCTTTGCGCGCTCCGCCAGCGCGACGGGCGACGGCCGCGGTCCACCGCCGGCGCGGGTCGGAGCACCCGCGAGCATGGCCATCGGCGGCGCGGCGCCTTCGGGCTGCGTCGGCCGGCTTTCCGGTGGACGCGGTGGGCTTTGTCCGTAAACGCGGCCGGTCGGGCCGACGGCGCGTGCGATCAACTCGGTGGTGTAGCCGCCGGCAGCGCTCAGGTCGAGGGCCGTCATGCCTGGACGCACGCCGATGAACATCAACATCTCATGCGGCTTGCGCCGCGCGTCGTTCACGCGGTCGGCATCGCTGCGGTCCGGGCTCGCGACGATCTCGGCAATGCGATCCGGCGACAGCACGGCCGCTTCGGGCGCATGTCGCCCCGGGGCCGTGCATGCGGCGAGCGCCAGCGTGACGCAGGCCGCGATGACCGCGCGGCCCAGTGATCGACGGGCTGCAATGATTTGGCAGCTAATGGGCATGTCTGGGCCTCGTTTTCTTTCATGGGTTGTGACTGGCGCGCTGCGTCGCATGGCGCGCTCGGAAGAGATGGTGGCTCTTCACGGCGCCGTTGTCTAATCCGAGCTTTGAAGACAGCCGCACGCAAGTCCATGATTCATCGAGACATTCTTGAAATGTGTGGGTGTGCTACTGGGAACAGACGGGGTTCACGCCGAGCAGCTTGAAGGCCTTGGCCTGGACTGGCGTGGGGCGCGTGGTGATGACGATCTTGGCGTTGGGGTTGAGGCTGGTGGAGGTGATGTTGTAGGCCACGGTGGCCAGGTCCTGCAGCAGCGTTCGAAAGCTGTGCAGGGGCGAGCCGTCGTCGCCTCGCTTGGTGGCGTCCTTGGCCTTGGCGTGTTCGCTGCGCAGCGCCTTGTTCACGGGTGAGGCGCGAGCGGCCTGGGCCTGCTCGATGAACTCGTCATCGAATAGCATGGGCTTGAGGCACTCGCGCATGTGCCACTCCACGTAGTAGGCCAGCATGCATAGCAAGACGTGGGCGCGCACGCGCTCGGTGTTGTAGTGAAAGACCGGGCGCACATGCAGGTCGATGGTCTTCATGCAGCGGAAGGCCCGCTCGACATGGGCCAGGCTCTTGTAGGCGGCGACTGCGGCGGGGCCATCGAGTTGTGTGGCGGCCAAGCTCGTGCGGATCACGTACAGGCCGTCCAGCGCGGCCTCGGCGGCAATGGCGTCGGTCTTGCGCGTCCACCTCAGCGCGGTGTCGGTGATGGTCAGCTCCAAGTGCTTGGCCATGTGGAAGCGCTCGATGACGCGCCCCACGCGCAGGGCGATGGCCTGTTCGCCGCGCAACGGGTTGCGCGCCCGTTGCGTGGCCGCGGCAATCTTGCCGAGATCGGCCTCGGTGGCGGCAAGCAACTCGCCGCGCTTGCGCGCACGCTCCTCGGCCAGTGCGGGGTTGCGACACACGATCAGCCGCTCGCCGGGGAAGTGCTCGCTCGTGAGCTCGATGAGGTTGCGCTGGTCGAACAGGGATGGCTGGAAGGGGCCCTGCTCGGCGGCCAGCAGCGCGATCTGCGGCGCGCGCAGGCTGCTGACCCAGTCCATGTCCTGGGGCTTGAGCACCTGCTCGATGCGTGCGCTGGTGAGCATGCCGCGATCGCCCACCCAGGCCAGGCGCTGGATGCCGAAGCGCTCCTTGAGCTTGGCCACCTGTGAGGCCACCGTGGCCGGGTCAGCCGTGTTGCCCTTGAACACCTCCACCGCGATCGGGCAGCCTTCGCTCGTGCACACCAGCCCGAAGACGATCTGCGGATCGTCACGCTTGCCGTCGCGTGAATGGCCCCGGGCGGCCAGCTCGCAGCAGTGTCCCGTCAGCCAGGTCGAGGTGAGGTCGTACAGCACCAGCGTGCTGCCCACCAGGTGCTTGCGCGCCAAGGCCCGCTCCAGGGTGGGCTGCGCCTCGTGCAGCCAGTCCAGGGCGCGGTACAGGTCATCGGCCTGGCATTGACCCACGCCCAGCACGCGGCCCAGCGAGCTGGTGGCGGTGTCGTCGTGCAGCATGCGATGCGTGGCGAGCTTGGAAGCGGGTCCCAGCACGCGTGCGCACAGCATGGCCAGCAGCACCGATCGCAACTGCTCGGGCGCGCTGGCAAACCACTTCTCGGCCCCACAGGCGCGCGCCGCGCCGAGCACGGCGGCCACATGGCCGTGGGGCAAGCTGCGCTCGATGGTCATGACCGCGTCGAGCGACTCGACGGCCACGCCGCCCTTGAGCAGGAGGCGAAAGTGCTCGACCAGTTGCGCATCCCAGTGCGACAGGTTGGCCAGGGTGCGCTTGACGATCTTGCCGCCTTCGCGATAGCCCTCGCGCAGCAGCACGGCGGGCGGGGAGTTGCGGTTGGGGACGGTCTCGATGTACATGCGTTACATGGTATTCAATGAAGCCGTATTTACAAGGAAAACATACACCATTTACATGGGAACACAATCGGCCCAAAAAAAGGCGCGAACCCGCGCCAATGCTCGCTCTGCCGAGCTTCAGTCTTCAAAGCTCGGTCTAATCCCGCGTGACGGCGGTGGCCTGCACGCCGAATTGAAGCTGACAAACCGCGGCTGACCTGGCGTTAGTACAAATGGAGTGCGATGGGCCACTCGTTGAGCGGACCGGTATTTGCGCTGGGCAAATGGACCAGGGTTGCCGACACTCGGGCATGCTCGGCGCATCGCATCGGAGTGTCCTGACTCGCGGCAAGCCTCGTCTGGAGCATGGCGGCGCCACGTTCACCATCTCGACCGTTCCGCACGGGCATCAGCTGCGTTCGCGGTAGTTGAGTGACAACTGCGGCTTCGCTCACCGTCGACTGTCGGCTTCCGCTCGAAGTAACTTTCCTGAGGCACTCGGCGCAACACGGGTCAAGGTTTCTCGGATGCATAGTGCGCTGTGTGCATGCGACGCAGAACGGCTTTCTGGATCTTGCCCGTGGCAGTCTTGGGCAGGCTGTCCACCACGATGAAAGATTTGGGGCACTTGAACGGACTCAACCTCGTTCGCAGGCGTTCCGACAGCGCCGCCTCGTCGATGGATCTGCCCTGGCGAGGCAAGACGACGGCAGTCACGGCTTCTGTCCAGCGCGCATGCGGCAGCCCGATCACCACGACTTCGGCGATGTCCGGATCGCATTCGTACAAGGCCTTTTCGACTTCGATCGAGGCGATGTTCTCGCCGCCGCTCTTGATCACGTCCTTGAATCGATCCTTGAACCAGAGAATCCCGTCCGGGTCGAAACAGCCTGCGTCGCCTGAATGAAACCAGCCATGGCGATATGCGGCGTCTGAGGCGTCCTGGTCACGGAGGTAGCCTGACAGGGCTTGCGGGCTGCGGTAGACGATTTCTCCCGACTCCCCGGGCGGCAGCAATCGGCCTTCCTCGTCCATGATGCCGACCTGAACGTTTGCGCCCGGTGTGCCCACGGCGCCGGGATGGCTGAGTTGATGCTCAGGTCGGAAGAAGGTGGCGACCGGACTCATTTCTGTCTGCCCGAACATCAGCGAGAAGCCGCAGTCGAAGGTCTCGATGGCGGCGCGCAGTTCATGGTCCGGCATGGGCGCCATCGCATAGACAGCCAGACGCAAACTGCTGGCGTCTCGCGGCCGCGCACGCTGCGCCTCGACCAGTGTTCGGTACATCATGGGCAGCCCAAAAAGTACTGTCAGTCGCTCGCGCTCGATCAGATCGAGCAAGCGATCGGCCTCGAACCCGGGCAGGATCACCAGCGCGCCTCCGGCGGCGATAGCCGGGGTGCAAATCGCATTGAGCTGCGCCGTATGGAACATCGGCATCATGGCCAGCACGCGGTCCTTGGCCGTCATCCCGGTGTCGATGGCGGTGCCCAGAGACTCCAGGTAGATCGCCAGATGACTGCCGACCACGCCTTTGGGAGCGGAGGTCGTGCCGCTCGTATACAGATACGACAGTGGTGCGCGATCTTCGATGGTCAGCATCGGCACGTGCGATGGCTGACCCTCGGCCAGCTGATCGAATGCCGTCCGGGGCAAATCAACCGGCCAACGCGGCACCTCCTGTTGCCCACCGATGGTGAACACCTCCCGCAGGGCTTGCTTGCGGTCCAGACCGGTCGCGAACTGGTCCAGCAGCGCACCAGCCACCACAGCCCCGCGTACACGGGCATGGTCGAGCACGTACGCCAGTTCGAGGTGCTTCCAGAAAAGGTTGATGGGCACACAGACCACGCCAATCTTGGCGCACGCGAAATAGGTCGCCAGGAATTCCGCACTGTTGCCCGACATCAGCGCCAGCGCATCACCGGGCACGAATCCGCGCGCGAGCAGGCCGTGCGCAATCTGGTTGGACCACGCCTCGAACGAGGCATAGTCGAAGCGCCTTTCACCATCGACAACGGCATCCTGGTGAGGCGTCCGGGCTGCGCTGCGCGTCAGCAAATCCCCCACATTCACGCGCCTCGCGAAGTCGGCGCCTGCACTGCTTTGCGTCATGTCTGTCTCCGACTTCGAACATTTTCCTGGCTTAGGGTTGAACGCAACTGGCCTTCCTTGACAAATCAACGCTTGAGCAGTTCGTCGCTGATGATGATCTTGCGAACCTCGGTCGTGCCGGCGCCGATCTCCAGCAGCTTGATGGCGCGATAGAGCCGGTTGACTTCGGACTCCCAGATGTAGCCCGCGCCGCCGTGGATCTGCACGGCCTCGTTCAGCACCTTGTTCATCGTCTCCGCGGCATACATGACCGACGCGGCGGTGATCATGTGGATGTCGCCGCGTCCGCCGCCGCCGATCTCCAGGTCGTTCGCCGCAGCAGTACGCGCAGATGGTGCGCGCCGACACCGAGCGCTGGGGCAACCTGGTGCGAAGCCTCAACCTCAAAGCCAACTGATCCGGTTCAAGCCATGCCATTTGCCGATTCGCGGGGGCGCCGCATCTACTACGAACGCCACGGCCAGGGACCGGCCGTGCTCTTCCTGCACGGGGCCGGCTCGAACGCCGCCACCTGGTGGCAGCAATTGCCGGTGTTCAGTCCGGAACACACCTGCCTGACGATGGACATCCGCTGCTTCGGCCGGTCGGTGGCGCCGCTCCATGAGTTCTCGCTGGAGAACTTCGCCGCCGACGCGATCGCGGTCCTCGACCAGGAGCGCATCGATCAGGTGCGCATCGTGGGCCAGTCGCTCGGCGGCATGATCGGGCTGAAGACGGCGCTCACGCATCCGCAACGTGTGACCGCATTCGTGGCTTGCGACAGTTCGCTCGCCATCGATCATCCGGTGCTGCTGGGCATCCTGGAGAAGCGCCAGATCAGCCAGCGCGCGGCCTCCATCGAGCAGCGTTCTCTGGGCCGCTGGTTCCTCGAGACACACCCGGACAAGGCGGCGCTCTATGCGCAGATCAATCACTTCAACCCGAGCACGCATTCGGTGGCCGCGGCGGATTGGGGCGCCACGCTGGCCTCGTTGATGCAGCCCGGGCGCGTCATTCCGATGGCGGCGTTGCAGGACGTTCGCTGCCCGACGCTTCTGCTGGTCGGCAGCGAGGACCCCATCGTTCCGGTGGCGGTCGTGAACGAATTGACCGGCTGGATCCTGGGCAGCGAAGTCGCGGTGGTCGCCGATGCCGGGCACTCGACCTACTTCGAGAAGCCGGTCGAGTTCAACCAGCACGTGCTGGATTTCCTGCGCCGTCGTGTCAAATAGACTTTCCCTGCCCTGAAAAATCACGAGAAGGAGACAAGACGATGATCAAGCGGAAGACTCTGACGGCGGCGCTGTGCCTGGCGTCAACAGGTCTCGCGGCGCATGCACAGAACGTCGGCAGCTTTCGGGACGCCGCAAAGGCCGCGGTGAACTACAGCAACCCGGTCGCCGCGTCGACGGGCGATTGCGCGCAGCTCGGACAACAGGTGGTGTCGGTCGAAGGAACGCGGCTCACGGTCCTGGCTTCGGAAGTCGTTGCGGCGGCCCAGGGCGTTCCCGACTTCTGCCGGATCGTCGCGATCCTCGATCCCGAGGTCCTGGTCGAAGTCGCGCTGCCCGTGCGCTGGAACGGCCGCCTGTACGTGCGTGGGAACGGCGGCTATGCGGGCGAGCGGATCGACGCACCCAACCGCGTGGCCTTGCGCGACGAGGCGCTCAAGCGCGGCTTCGTGGCCGCGCAGACCAATACCGGCCACGACGCCGTCGCCCAGCCGCTCGGCAGCTTCGCGCAGAACAATCTAGCGAAGCTGGTCGACTACAGCCACCGCGCGATCCACCTGACCGCCCAGGCGTCCAAGGACCTGGCAGCCGCGTTCTATGGACGCAAGCCCGCCAGGTCGTATTTCGACGGCTGCTCGACCGGCGGACGCCAGGGGCTGATTTCCGCACAGCGCTATCCCGCCGATTTCGACGGCATTGCCGCGGGTGCACCGGTGCTCAACTTCACCGGGACGATGTACGACTACGTGTCCTACGCGCCGCTGGTGAGCAAGGCGGGCTTCACATCCGCCCAGCTCGCGGAGATCGGCCGCGCCATCGTCGCCAAGTGCGATGCGGCGGACGGCCTGAAGGACGGCCTGATCACCGATCCACGCCAGTGCAGGATCAACCCCCGAACCGACCTGCAGGGTCTGAGCGAAGCGCAGATCGTGGCGCTGGAGACGGTGCACGCCGATATGCAGCACAAGGGAAGCACGGTGTTCCCGGCCTGGCCCTGGGGTTCCGAGGCACCGGATGCGAACGGCGTCAGCGGCTGGGCCGAATGGTTCGTCGCGATTCCGCCGCCGCCCCCGCCGCCGGGTTCGCGCCTCGCATCGGTCGGGCAGGCCCTGCCGCCCGGCGAAACCCGGCAGAGCGCCTATGCGCAGACCTTCCTGCGCTACTTCGCCGATCAGCCCGCGAGCCGCCCGGATGCGGACTGGCGCACCTTCAACCTCGACGAGGGCTATCGGGCGACGGGCTTCATCAGCCAGATGCTCGATGCGCGCAACCCGGACCTCAGCGCCTTCAAGGCGCGCGGCGGCAAGATGATCACCTACCACGGCTGGGCCGATCCCGCCCTCAATCCGATGATGAGCATCGGCTACTACGAGGCGGCCGGCCGTGCCACCGCGAAGCTCGACGACAGCTATCGCCTGTTCATGGCGCCCGGCATGCAGCACTGCGGCAACGGGAACGCACCCAACGTGCTCGACGCCGTGACCGCGGTCATCGATTGGGTCGAGGCGGGCCGGGCGCCGGGCCAGCTTCTGGCCGTTCAACAGGGCCCCGAGGGGTCGGAGCGAAGCCGGCCGCTGTGCCCCTATCCGCAGGTCGCGCAGTATGTCGGGGGCGACCCGAACCAGGCGGCGAGCTTCGCCTGCAAATGACGGAGCAGGTGCTGCGCCCTGCTCACTTAGGGCGCGCGTCCGGCACCACGATCAGATCTGCCATCAGCGGGCGGATGCGCTCGTCCTGGTAGTAGCCGCCGTACTCGGTGTAGCGCAGGAAGGCCGCGTCGCAGTCCTTGCAGCGCCACAGCGAACACTGGTTGTAAGGGTGCCAGCCGAGCGCAATGGGCGCCTCGGGGGACCAGAGGTGGGTCCCGTGCGGATGATGTTCGTCGAGCCGATCGGCCGTCTCCTCGGAGCGCAGTGACCCGACGCTGGACAGGTGGCCGGTCTGCGTGGCGCCCGAGACCGACTCCCATGCGGGCCGCCAGAGGGGAGCGCATGCGCTGCAGCGCTCGCGACGGGCCGCGCGGGCGGCAAAATCGCGCACTTCCGCTTCGGTGAGTGATTGCGAAGTCATGGGGCGGATTATTCGCCAGCCATCTTCCGATACGCTCCCACCATGAGACATCACCCATTCATGCCAATCGATCCTCTTCGCCGCCGCCTGCTCCAGGGTGCCGCCGCGGGCGCCTTGGGCGCCGTGGCCTTCGACATGCCTGCCTGGGCCGAGGCGGCCTTCCCCTCTCGCCCGTTGCGGCTGGTGGTGCCCAACGGGCCCGGCGGTGCGGCCGACCTGACGGCGCGCGCGGTCGGCCAGAAGCTGGCCGCTGCGCTGGGCAAGCCCGTGGTCATCGACAACCGCCCGAGCGCCGGCGGCGTGGTGGCCGGCGAAACGGTCGCGCGCGCCGCGCCGGATGGCCATACCCTGCTGCTGATCTCCAGCGGCACGGCGGTCAGCGCGGCCCTGTTCAAGCGCCTGCCGTTCGACACCCTCAAGGACTTCGCCCCGGTCTCTCAGATGGCGCGTTTCGACCTCGGCATCGCCGTCGCGCAGAACAGCCGTTTCAAGTCCCTGGCCGATCTGCTGGCCCATGCCCGTGCCAACCCCGGCAAGCTGAACATCGGCACGCCGCAGATCGGCACCACCCAGAACCTGGCGGCCGAGCTGTTCAAGCTCACGGCCGGCATCCAGGCACAGGTCGTTCCTTTCAATGGCACGCCGCCCGCGGTCACGGCCGTGATGGGTGGCGAAATCGACGCGGTGGTCGACATCCTGGGGCCGCTCTTGCCCCACCTGCAAGGCAAGGCGCTGCGGGCGCTCGCGGTGCTGGGCCGGGAGCGCGCTCCGGAGCTGCCGGAGGTGCCCGCCGTGCGCGAAAGCGGCGGTCCGCTGGCCGATTTCAACGTGACTTCCTGGAATGGACTGGCGGTGCCCGCAGGGACGCCGCCCGCGATCGTCGAGCGCCTGAGCCGCGAGGTGCAGGCCGCCGTGGCGCAGCCGGACGTGAAGAAGCAGTTGCAGGCCCTGAACCTGAGCGCGCAGGGCAGCAGTCCGGCACAGCTTCGTGCCCTGCTCGATGCCGACATCCAGCGTTGGAGCGAGGTCATCGCGAAGGCGGGGCTGCCCAAGCTCTGAGTGCGCGCCCTCAGCCTGCGCTCACCAGTTCCTTGAGCAGTTCGATCACGGCCTGCTGGGTCCGCGTGACGGGGCGGTTGGCGCTGGTGGCCAGCCAGGAGCGCACGCGCAGGGGAGGATCGCCGATGGACCGCACGGCGTAGGCCGAGGGCCGCACCGAGCTGGCCACCGCATGGCGCGTCAGGACGGCACTGCCCAGTCCCTCGGCCACCAGCTCCAGGATGGCCGGCACGCCATCGATTTCCAGCGCCACCCGCGGCAGGCGCCCGATGGTTGCCAGTTCCGACTCCACCTGCATTCGAATGGCGTTGGGCCGGCTCGGAATGACGAGCGGCAAATCGGCCAGCTGCGTCAGAAACACCGGAAGCGGCGGGTCCTCGGCCAGCCCGAGCGGACGCTGCTGCACCAGCACCAGTTCCTCCTCCATCAGCGGGCGCAGGTCCAGGCCGGCGGTGGGCTGTGCGTTGTAGATGACCGCGATATCGAGCCGGCCGGAGGCCAGCGACTCCTGCATGGCGATGCTCAGCGCCTCGGTGATCGACAGTTGCGCCTGCGGCAGCCGCTGGCGGAACGTGCGCATGAGCGGCACCGCGTAGGCGCGGGCGACGCTCGGCGGCAGGCCCAGCGCCACCCGGCCGGCCAGGCCGCCGCGCTCGACGGCCAGTTCCTCCTTGGCGCGCGCAAGTTGATGCAGGATGCCCCGCCCGTGCTCCAGCAGGAGGTTCCCGGCGTCGGTCAGCGTGACGCCGCGGCCGTTGCGCACCAGGAGGTTCTGGCGCAGTTCCACCTCCAGCGATCGGACCTGGCGAGAGAGGGCCGGTTGCGCCACGTCGAGCACCTGCGAGGCCCGCGTGAAGCTGCCGAGTTCGGCCACCCGCACGAAATATTCAAGCTGCTTGAGATCCACGACCGTTGCATTGATCCGTGACAAGAGATATCGCGAAAGCAGGAATCTTATCCAAAGATATGCCGATTTGCTCTAACTGATAGCGAGAGAAGCGGCTATTCAGAAGGCATTGCGCTTCCGACAATCCGGCTCATCTTTCCGCCGCTCACGGCCCGAGCGCGGCACCCATCAGGAGACAAGCAAATGGCCACTCCCTTGCGAGGCATCTCGTCCATGGCGACGCGCCAGCTTCTCGCCGAACTGGTCCAGGGTTGGCAGGCGCGCGGCGGCGAACCGGTCGCCATCGAATCGGTCGGCGGCGTCGACGCTGCCCGCCGCGTGCGGGGCGGCGAAGAATCTTTCGACGTCGTCTTCCTGGCCTCCGACGCCATCGACAAGCTGCTGGCCGCGGGTCGGGTCGTTGCGGGCAGCAAGCTCGACCTCGTGCATTCCGGCGTTGCGGTGGCGGTTCGCACCGGCACGCCGCATCCTGACCTGAGCTCCGAAGACGCGGTCCGGCAGGCCGTGCTGGCCGCGCCCACGATCGGCTATTCGACCGGTCCCAGCGGCGTCGCATTGCAGAAGCTCTTCGAGCGCTGGGGCATCGCGGAGCAGGTGCGCGAGCGCACGGTGCAGGCCCCGCCCGGCGTCCCGGTCGGCTCGCTGGTGGCCCAGGGCCAAGTCGCGCTCGGCTTCCAGCAGTTGAGCGAACTGATCAGCCTGCAAGGCATCGACGTGGTCGGCCCGTTGCCGGCGTCCATCCAGATCATCACCACCTTCTCGGGTGGCGTCGTGGCCGGCTCTTCGAATGCCGACGCCGTGCGCCGCCTGCTGACCTTCATGGCCTCGCCCGAAGCGGCCGAGGCCAAGCGGCGCCAGGGCATGGATCCGGCCTGAGCGCAGTTCTTCTTCGATGGATCCGACAACCAAAGGGAGACTCCATGACTGATCGTGTATCGCGGGCGAACGTCCAGACCCTGCTCAATGAAACCCCGTTCACCCCCTATCAATGGATGGTGTTCGGGCTGTGCTTCCTCATCGTGCTGCTCGACGGCTTCGATACGGCGGCCATCGGCTTCATCGCGCCGTCGCTGATCAGCGAGTGGGGCATCGACAAGAGCGCCCTCGGACCGGTCTTGAGCGCCGCCCTGTTCGGGCTGGCATTCGGCGCGTTGAGCGCGGGCCCGCTGGCCGACCGCTTCGGCCGCAAGAGCGTCCTCACCGTCGCGGTCGTGATCATGGGCGCGGCCTCCCTCGTGTCGGCCAGTTCCGGCTCGTTGACCTCGCTGACGTTCTGGCGTTTCATCACCGGTCTCGGCCTGGGCGCGGCAATGCCCAATGCGGTGACGCTGATGAACGAGTACTGCCCCGACAGCAAGCGCTCCTTCATCACCAACTGCATGTTCTGCGGCTTTCCGGTGGGCTCGGCCTTCGGCGGCTTCTTCGCGGCCTGGCTGATTCCCCATTTCGGCTGGCGCAGCCTGCTGATCCTCGGCGGCATCGTGCCCCTGCTGCTGGCGGTGCTGATGCTGGTGGCGCTGCCCGAGTCGGTGCGCTTCATGGTCGCTCGCCACTATCCGGCCGATCGCATCCGCAAGATCCTGTCGCGCATCACGCCGCGTGCCGCCGCCGCCGACAGCTTCACGCTGCACGAATTGCACGAGCCGGCACACGCAGCAGGCCAGGAAGGCCCCCAGGGCCTGCGGCTGATCTTCACCCCCAAGTTCATCGTCGGCACGCTGATGCTCTGGATCGCCTACTTCATGGGCCTCGTGATCGTCTACGGGCTGGTGAACTGGATGCCGGTGCTGTTCAAGGAAGCCGGTGTTCCGCCCGCCCAGGCGTCGGTGGTTGCGGCGCTGTTCCAGCTCGGCGGCGTGGGCGCCATCTTCTTCGGCCTGCTGATGGACCGCTGGAATGCCAACCTCATCATCGCGACGGGCTACTTCGTGACCTGCCTGGCCGTGGCGATGATCGGCCAGGTGCTCGGCGCCGGCGTGCCGACGCTCGTGGTGGCCGTGTTCCTGGCCGGCCTGGTGATGAATGCCGCGCAGTCGTCGATGCAGGCCCTGGCCGCCGAGTTCTATCCCACGTCGGGACGCGCCAGCGGCGTATCCTGGATGCTCGGCATCGGCCGCTTCGGTGGCATCGCCGGCTCCTTCCTGGTCGCGGAACTCTCGCGCCGTCACCTGGAGTTGCCGCAGGTCTTCCTGATCGTCGGCATCCCCGGCCTGATCGCGGCGGCGGCGCTGGTGATCAAGAACCGCGTGACCGGTCCGGCGGGCGGTGCTGCGATGCAGCGGGTCGTCGCCCACTGAGCGGCCAGACGAGGAACATTCACTCAAAGCAAACTGGAGTAGAAGCATGATCATCGACTGCCACGGCCACTACACGACGGCGCCGAAGGCGCTGGAGAACTGGCGCAACGCCCAGATCGCCGGCATCAAGGACCCGTCGGCCAAGCCCAATCCTGCCGACCTGAAGATCAGCGACGACGAGCTGCGCGAGTCGATCGAGCTGAACCAGCTGCGCCTGATGAAGGAGCGCGGCTCCGACCTGACCATCTTCAGCCCGCGCGCCAGCTTCATGGCGCACCACATCGGCGACTTCGAGGTCTCCAGCACCTGGGCCGCGATCTGCAACGAGCTGTGCTATCGCGTGAGCCAGCTGTTCCCGGACAACTTCATCGGCGCGGCCATGCTGCCGCAATCGCCGGGGGTCGATCCGAAGACCTGCATTCCCGAGCTGGAGAAATGCGTCAAGGAATACGGCTTCGTCGGTATCAATCTCAACCCGGACCCCTCGGGCGGCCACTGGAACAGCCCGCCGCTGACCGATCGCCACTGGTACCCGATCTACGAGAAGATGGTCGAGTACGACATCCCGGCCATGATCCACGTCAGCACGAGCTGCAACGCCTGCTTCCACACGACCGGCGCGCACTACCTGAACGCCGACACCACCGCGGTCATGCAGTGCATCCAGGGTGACCTGTTCAAGGATTTCCCGACGCTCAAGTTCGTCATTCCGCATGGCGGCGGCGCGGTGCCCTACCACTGGGGCCGTTTCCGCGGCCTGGCGCAGGAAATGAAGAAGCCGCTGCTCTCGGAGCACATCCTGAAGAACATCTTCTTCGACACCTGCGTCTACCACCAGCCCGGCATCGATCTGCTGACCAAGGTGATTCCGGTCGAGAACATCCTGTTCGCGAGCGAGATGATCGGCGCGGTGCGCGGCATCGATCCCGAAACCGGCCACTACTACGACGACACCAAGCGCTACGTTGCCGCCACCGCCAACCTCACGGACGAGCAGCGCTACATGGTGTTCGAGGGCAATGCGCGGCGCGTCTTCCCGCGTCTCGATGCTGCCCTGAAAGCCCAGGGCAAGTAATCCAGCAATCCAGGAGAACGAACATGTACGAACTCGGCGTCGTTTACCGCAACATCCAGCGCACCGACCGCGAAACGGCCGACGCGCTGGCCGCGCTCGGCTCGGCCACCGTGCACGAGGCCATGGGCCGGGTCGGCCTGCTCAAGCCCTACATGCGCCCGATCTACGCCGGCGCGCAGGTCTCGGGCACGGCCGTCACGGTCCTGCTGCATCCGGGCGACAACTGGATGATGCATGTGGTGGCCGAGCAGATCCAGCCGGGCGACATCGTCGTCGCCGCCATCACGGCCGAGTGCACCGACGGCTATTTCGGCGACCTGCTGGCCACGAGCTTCAAGGCACGCGGCGCACGGGCGCTGGTGATCGATGCCGGCGTGCGCGACGTCAAGACGCTCACCGAGATGCAGTTCCCGGTATGGAGCAAGGCGATCAGCAGCAAGGGCACCATCAAGGCCACCATCGGCTCGGTCAACATCCCCGTGGTGTGCGCCGGCATGCTCGTGACGCCGGGCGACGTGATCGTGGCCGACGACGACGGCGTGGTCTGCGTGCCGCGTGCCATGGCGGCCAAGACCCTGGAAGCCGCCCGCAAGCGCGAGGCCAACGAAGGCGAGAAGCGCGACAAGCTGGCCAGCGGCGTGCTGGGCCTCGACATGTACAAGATGCGCGAACCGCTGGCGGCCGCCGGCCTGAAATACATCGACTGAAGGACATCGACATGAGCAAGCCCACCACAGGCCCGTTCGAGAAGACCGCCGGCTGGCTGGACTGGTACGCCGGCCCGAGCAAGCCGAAGTTCCAGGTTCCGGCCGGCAGCGTCGATGCGCACTGCCACGTGTTCGGCCCGGGGGCCGAGTTCCCCTATGCCCCCGAGCGCAAGTACACACCCTGCGATGCCAGCAAGGCGCAGTTGTTCGCGCTGCGCGATCACCTGGGCTTCGCCCGCAACGTGATCGTGCAGGCCACCTGCCACGGTGCCGACAACCGGGCGCTGGTCGATGCGCTGCAGTCCTCCGACGGCAAGGCGCGCGGCGTCGCGACGGTCAAGCGCAGCGTCACGGACGACGAACTCCAGGCACTGCACGCCGCCGGCGTGCGCGGCGTGCGCTTCAACTTCGTCAAGCGCCTGGTGGACTTCACGCCCAAGGACGAACTGATGGAGATCGCCGGCCGCATCGCCAAGCTGGGCTGGCACGTGGTGATCTACTTCGAGGCGGTGGACCTGCCCGAGCTGTGGGACTTCTTCACCAGCCTGCCCACCACTGTGGTGGTGGACCACATGGGCCGCCCCGACGTGAGCAAGCCCATCGACGGCCCGGAGTTCGAGCTGTTCCTGAAGTTCATGCGCGAGCATCCGAACGTGTGGAGCAAGGTGAGCTGCCCCGAGCGGCTCTCGGTGTCCGGCCCGCCCGCACTCGATGGCGAGCAGGCGGCCTACCGCGACGTGGTGCCCTTCGCCCGCAAGGTGGTCGAGACCTTCCCCGACCGCGTGCTCTGGGGCACCGACTGGCCGCACCCGAACCTCAAGGGCCACATGCCGGACGACGGCCTGCTGGTGGACTTCATCCCGCACATCGCGCCGACGGCCGAGCTGCAGAAGAAGCTTTTGGTCGACAACCCGATGCGCCTGTACTGGCCCGAGGAAAAGTGAACACCCCCGACTCTCGCCCACTTCGTGTGGCTCGGATCCCCCCTCAAGGGGGCGCACCCGGCGGCCCGGCAAAGCCGGTTCCGCGGGTGCCCTGGACCGGGCTGCGCCGGTTTCAGGGACTGCGTGCGGCGTGTGGCGTGATGGATAACTGAGAAAGGAGAATTCTCCATGTCGCTCGACAAACCCTATCTCGACGTGCCCGGCACGATCATTTTCGACGCCGAACAGAGCCGCAAGGGCTACTGGCTCAACCAGTTCTGCATGAGCCTGATGAAGGCGGGGAACCGCGAGCGCTTCAAGACCGACGAACGCGCCTACCTCGACGAGTGGCCGATGACCGAGGAGCAGAAGCAGGCGGTGCTGGCGCGCGATCTCAACTGGTGCATGCGCACCGGCGGCAACATCTACTTCCTGGCGAAGATCGGCGCCACCGACGGCAAGAGCTTCCAGCAGATGGCCGGCAGCATGACCGGCATGACCGAGCAGGAATACCGCGACATGATGATCCACGGCGGTCGCTCGGTCGAAGGCAACCGCTACCTGGGCGAGAACGGCGATGCACAGCCGCAGAACCAGCCGCAAGGCGCCGCCCACCGCAAGAAGGAGGCTTGAACATGAGCCCCCACGCTCATCACTTCGTGTATTCGCTGCCCCCCGAGGGGGCGCAAGCCCCCTTCGAGGCGGCTCATCAGGAGGCTTGAATGGCCCGCATCACCGCATCCGTCTACACCTCGCACGTCCCCGCCATCGGCGCGGCCATGGACCTCCACAAGACGCAGGAGGACTACTGGAAGCCGCTGTTCGCCGGCTACGACTTCTCCAAGCAGTGGATGAAGGACAACAAGCCGGACGTCATCTTCCTGGTCTACAACGACCATGCGACCGCGTTCAGCCTGGACCTCATCCCGACCTTCGCGATCGGCACCGCCGCCGAGTACCAGCCGGCGGACGAAGGCTGGGGGCCGCGTCCCGTGCCCAAGGTCGTCGGCCACCCCGAGCTGGCCAGCCACATCGCGCAAAGCGTGATCCAGCAGGACTTCGACCTCACCATCGTGAACAAGATGGACGTGGACCACGGCCTGACGGTGCCGCTGTCGCTGATGTGCGGCGAGCAGGACCCCAAGGAAGGCGCCTGGCCCTGCCCGGTGATCCCCTTCGCGGTCAACGTGGTGCAGTACCCGGTCCCTTCGGGCCAGCGCTGCTTCAACCTCGGACAGGCGATCCGCAAGGCCGTCGAGAGCTATGACGACGACCTCAACGTCCACATCTGGGGCACCGGCGGCATGAGCCACCAGCTGCAGGGCGCGCGCGCCGGCCTCATCAACGCGGACTGGGACAACAGGTTCCTCGACCGCTTGATCGCCGAGCCGGCCGAGCTCGCCAAGGTGCCGCACATCGAATACGTGCGCGAAGCCGGCAGCGAGGGCATCGAGCTCGTGATGTGGCTCATCGCGCGCGGCGCCATGGCCGACGTGGCCGGCGGCAAGCCGCCGAAGGTCGCGCACCGCTTCTTCCACGTCCCGGCGTCCAACACGGCCGTCGGCCACCTCATCCTGGAGAACAACTGAAATGACCATCAAAGTAGCCCTGGCCGGTGCCGGCGCATTCGGCATCAAGCACCTCGACGGCATCAAGAACATTCCTGACGTCGAAGTCGTCTCGCTGATCAGCCGCGAACTGGAGAAGACCCGGGAGGTCGCCAACCAGTACGGCATCAAGCACGTCACGACCGAGCTGTCGGACAGCCTGGCGCTGAAGGAAGTCGACGCCGTCATCCTCTGCACGCCGACGCAGATGCATGCCGCGCAGGCCAAGGCCTGCCTGGAGGCCGGCAAGCACGTGCAGGTGGAGATCCCGCTGTGCGACGTGCTCAGGCAGGGCGAAGAAATCCTCGCGCTGCAGAAGAAGACCGGCAAGGTGGCGATGGTGGGGCACACCCGCCGCTTCAACCCCAGCCACCAGTACGTGCACAAGAAGATCCAGGCGGGCGAGTTCAACATCCAGCAGATGGATGTGCAGACCTACTTCTTCCGCCGCACCAACATGAACGCGCTGGGCCAGCCGCGCAGCTGGACCGACCACCTGCTGTGGCACCACGCCGCGCACACGGTGGACCTGTTCGCCTACCAGTGCGGCAGCCCGATCGTGAAGGCCAACGCGGTGCAGGGGCCGATCCATCCGGATCTCAAGATCGCGATGGACATGAGCATCCAGCTGCAGGCCGCCAACGGCGCGATCTGCACGCTGAGCCTCTCGTTCAACAACGACGGCCCGCTCGGCACCTTCTTCCGCTACATCGGCGACACCGCCACCTACATCGCGCGTTACGACGACCTGGTGCAATCGCACAGCAAGGGTGCCGAGACGCCGGTGGACGTGAGCCGTGTCGACGTCTCGATGAACGGCATCGAACTGCAGGACCGCGAGTTCTTCGCCGCCATCCGTGAAGGACGCGAACCCAACTCCAGCGTGGCCCAGGTGCTGCCCTGCTACCAGGTGCTGCACCAGCTGGAACAGCAGCTGAAATAAGCAGCATGCACACGCGAAGAATCGGGCCCTTCGAGGTCAGCGCGATCGGGCTGGGGTGCATGAACCTCAGCCACGCCTACGGTGCGCCCCCCTCGCCCGAGGAAGGCGAGCGCGTGCTGCTGGCCGCGCTGGATGCGGGGGAGACCTTGTTCGACACCGCCGCGCTGTACGGCTTCGGTGCCAATGAAGAGCTGGTCGGGCGGGTGCTCAAGCCGCACCGTGATCGCATCACGCTGTGCAGCAAAGGCGGCATGGCCGGTGTGAAGGGCGAAGACGGCGTCGTGCGCCGCGTGATCGATGGCCGCCCGGAAACCCTGCGCCGCAACTGCGAGGACAGCCTGCGCCGCCTGGGCACGGACGTGATCGATCTCTACTACCTGCACCGCTGGGACAAGAAGGTGCCCATCGAAGATTCGGTGGGCGCGCTGTCGAGGCTGGTGGAGGAGGGGAAGGTCCGTGCGCTCGGTCTTTCGGAAGTGTCGGCCGCGACCGTGCGTCGCGCCCATGCGGTCCATCCCGTCGCCGCCGTGCAGACGGAGTATTCGCTTTGGACGCGCAACGCCGAGATCGCGGTGCTGGCGGCATGCCGCGAGATCGGCGCCGCCTTCGTCGCGTTCAGCCCGCTGGCGCGGGCCTTCCTCACGGGCACGCTCACGGAGGTGGGCTCGCTGGACGCCAAGGACATCCGGCGCCCCATGCCGCGCTTCTCGCCGGAGAACTATGCGCGCAACCTGCAGCTGCTGCCTGCCTTCGAAGCCCTGGCGCGTGAAGCCGGCTGCACGCCGGGCCAGCTGGCCCTGGCCTGGCTGCTCCACCAGGGGTCGGACATCGTGCCCATTCCGGGCACCACCAGCGTCGCGCACCTGCTGGAGAACCTCGCGGCAGCCGACCTGGCCCTGGAGGCCTCGGTGCTCGCTCGCGCTGGAGCGCTGATCAACCAGGAGACCGTGACCGGCGAACGCTACGCGGCGCAGTCGTCGCAGGAAGTGGATACCGAGGTGTTCTGAATCGCCGCTGACCGGCGGCGCGGCGCGCCCTCAGACCTCGAGTGCCATCACGGCGGTGGCCGTGTTCGAAATCGGGATGTGGTAGTTGCTATGGACCTTGCGCACGGTGGGACCGGCCGCCGTGAGCGAGGCGCGCATCGCCAGCCACATCAGGAGCTCGACGCCCTGGGTGCCGGTCTTCTCCACCAGTTCGTGGATCGAGAACTGCGTCGCCCATTCCGGGTTGGTCAGCAGGCTGTCCATGAACTGCAGGTCGAAGCCCTTGTTGATGTGGCCCGCGCGGGTGCCGTCGAGCTGGTGCGACAGGCCGCCCGAGGCGAGCATCAGCACCCGTTGGTCCGACCCCCAGGCCGCCACCGCCTCGCCGACGGCCTTGCCCAGCGCATAGACGCGGCTCGCCTTGGGCAGCGGGAATTGCACGGTGTTGATGCACACGGGCACGATGCGCACCGGCCATCCGCCGCCGGCCTCGGGCCACAGCAGCTTCAGGGGCAGGGTGCAGGCATGGTCGATCAGCATCTCCTGGCAGCTCACGATGTCGAACTCGCGCTCCACCAGCGTGTTGATCAGCTGCCACGACAGGTCCGGGCAACCCTCCACCGCGGGCTGGGTGGGAATGCCCCATCCTTCGTCGGCCGAGACGTACTGGGCCGCGGCGCCCACGGCGAAGGTGGGCATCTTGTCGAGGAAGAAGTTCAGGCCGTGGTCGTTGTAGAACATCACCACCACGTCCGGCCGCGCCGTGGCCAGCCAGTCGTGGATGGGCGGAAATCCGCCGAAGAAGGGCTTCCAGTAGGGTTCGTTCTGCAGCCCCTTGTGAATCGCGCCGCCGATGGCGGGAATGTGCGAGGTGCCGATGCCGCCGATGATCCTGGCCATGATGTGTCTCCGGTGTTGGGGTGTTACTGCTGGGCCGCTGCGTTCAGCTTGGCCTGGAAGGCTTCCTTGCTCATGCCGGTCTGCTGCGCGCCGATGTCCTGCATGTCCAGCTTGAAGATGCCGGCGAACTTCGCCAGGTAGTAGGCGTTGCCGCCGGCCTCGATCAGCTGGAGCACGTTGCGCGCGCGGATCGCGGCGGCCTGCTGCTCGTTCAGGCCGAAGCGGCGCATGTACGCTTCCTCGTCGGCCAGGAAAGCCTTGCGATTGGCTTCCTCGTTGAATGAAAAGCACATCTTGTTGAGTGCGTAGCCCTTCTTCGCCTGGTTGCCGTCGAAGAGCGTGGTGCCGGGAATCGGTGCGTCCATGTCTGTCTCCTGATCGCTGAATGGCTCCAGTGTCGGACTTCGATTGCCACGGATAAATAGATCGTTCATCATGAAACGCATGAACAAGATCGATGAATACAACCTCGACGCCCGGCTGCTGCGCCTCTTGGTCGCGGTGGTGGAGGCGGGCTCGATCACGGGGGCCGCGGCGCAGCTCGGCGTCACGCAATCGGCGGTGAGCCATCTGCTCGGACGCCTGCGTTCCATCGCGGGCGATCCGCTGTTCGTGAAGTCGGGGCGCGGCATCGTGGCGACCGCGCGCGCCGCCGAGCTGGCGGCCCAGGCGCGCGGGCTGCTGGCCGGCATGGAGGTGTTCGCGCGCGGCGACCGCTTCGAGCCCGGCGAGTGGCGATGCACCTTCACCATCGCCGCCAACGACTTCCAGCGCGACGTGCTGCTGCCGCCGCTGGCCGCCCGGCTGCGCGCCCTGGCGCCCGGTGTCGCGCTGCGCATCATTCCCTCCGACGTGCCGACGCTGGAGATGTTGCGCGGTGGCGGCTGCGATCTCGTGGTCAGTCCCCGGCCGCCCGAAGGTGGCGACGTGATGCAAAAGCGCCTGTTCGAGGATCGATGGCGCGTCTACTACGACGCCACTGCGCGCGAGGCGCCGCAGGGCCGGCGCGACTACCTGGCGGCCGATCACGTGACCGTGGTCTACGAGCCGCGCCGCATGCTCGCGGTGGACGAGGCGCTGGCCGAGGCGGGCGTGCAGAGGCGCTTCGCGGTGACGGTGCCCGGCTTCGCCGGCCTGCCTGCGTTCCTGCGTGGCGGCCCCCTGCTGGCGACGGCGCCGGCCCGGCTGGGGCAGGGGCAGGGGCTGTTGCGCGAATTCGCGAGCGTCGCGCCGCCGGTTGCGTGTCCGGCGCTGCCGATGTACATGGTGTGGCACCGTCGCCACCACGAGGACCCGGCGCATCGCTGGATGCGTGCACAACTCGAGGCGGGGGTGCCGGCCCGGCCGAAAGGCTGAGCCCGCGTGTCAGAGCGTCGCGGCGATGGCCTCCAGCTGGGTCAGCCGCCGCGCCATGCGGCCGACGAAGTTCTGCGTGACGTGCGGCAGCACGCGCTGCGTGGGCACCACGATGCCCACCTTCAGTCCGTTCAGCGCCTCCAGCTCGAAGGGCCGCCAGAGCAGTTCCCCGCGCCTGAGCTCCTCGATGAAGGCGATCTTGGAGAAGCAGGAGATGCCCTTGCCGCCCATGATCAGGCGCTTGAGCAGGGGCGTGGAATTGCAGGTGGCGGCCGGTTCCATGTCGTCCCAGAAGCTCGCGAACTCGGGCGAGGACGCGGCGCTGATCACCGGATGCGAGCTCGAGCG
Organism: Variovorax sp. HW608; assembly: GCF_900090195.1. Classification (NCBI taxonomy): domain Bacteria; kingdom Pseudomonadati; phylum Pseudomonadota; class Betaproteobacteria; order Burkholderiales; family Comamonadaceae; genus Variovorax; species Variovorax sp. HW608. The sequence goes on along the minus strand of NZ_LT607803.1, from coordinate 1,090,387 downwards.
CAGGAAGGGGAACTTCGCGCATTCCTTGAGCGACACGGTGTCGAACCGGGCCAGCGGGTGCCCCGGCGGCATCACGATGCCGATCGGCAGGTGTGCCTGGTTCATGGCCCGCACGCCGCCGGGCAGCCGCCCGAGGAAGGTCAGGCCGACGTCGGCCTGGCCGGCCATGACCATCTGGGCCACTTCCATCGGCTGGGTGGAGGTGATGGTGTAGGTCACGGCGGGAAAGAGCTGCAGGAACTCCTCCACCGCCGAGGGCAGCAGCTCCTCGAAGAAGGAATCCATGGCGGCCACCTTGACGTGGCCGGTGCGCTCGCCCTTGAGCGCATCGAGCTCGGTGCGCATCACCTGGAACTGGTGCAGCGTCTCCTGGGCGTGCTTGAGCAGCCGCTCGCCGGCCGGGTTCAGCCGGAGGCCGTTGGGCATGCGGTCGAACAGCTCGACCCCCAGCTCGTCCTCCAGCTTGTGGATCTGCCGGTTCACCGCGCTGGCCGCCACGTAGAGCCGCTCGGACGCCTTGCGCACCGAGCCGCAGGCGGCCACCTCGATGAAGTACTTGAGGACGCTGGCATGCATCAGCCGTCCCTCCCGTCCCGCTGCGTCTTCGTACTACGCGGTCGCTCCCACGGATGGCAGGGCCTTGGCAATGCCGGGGTGGTCGCAGGCGCTGCGCCGGCCGTCCGCGCCGCCGGGCGAGCCCAGGCCGCTGACCGCGTCGCCGAAGTACTCGCGGTTGATGGCCGTGAAGTGCGCGAGCCCGGGCGGCAGCCGGGACTCCTCGTAGATGGCCTGCACGGGACAGGCCGACACGCAAACGCCGCAGTCGATGCATTCATCCGGATGAATGTACAGAGTCCGGGCGCCTTCGTAGATGCAATCGACCGGGCAGCAGGGGACGCAGGCGCCGTCCTTGCAGTCGATGCAGGCGGTGGTGATGACGTGGGCCACGGCGTCGTCCCTTCGTGCCCCTTAGCGGCCCTGCCAGTGGGGCTTGCGCTTCTGCTGGAAGGCCCGCACGCCCTCGTCAGCGTCCTCCGACTGCAGTGCGGCCACCAGCGCGGGCAGGCGCATGCCGTGGGCCTGCGCGGGCGAGAGCTGCCCGGTCTGGCGCACCACCTGCTTGATGGCGCGCAGCGACAGCGGCGCACAGGCCAGGAGCTGCTGCACCCAGCGCTCGACCGCTGTGTCGAGTTCGGCGCGCGGCACGACCTCGTTGACGAGGCCCATGTCCAGCGCCTGGCGTGCCTTGACTCTCTGCCCGGTCAGCATCATGCCCATCGCCTGGCGGTAAGGGATCTGGCGCTGCAGCAGCAGCATGCCGCCGTCGAGCGGCAACCTGCCCACCAGCGGCTCGGGCAGGCCGAAGCTGGCTTCCTCGCAGGCCACCACGAGGTCGCAGCCGAGCACCATCTCGAAGCCGCCGCCGAGCGCGAAGCCGTTGACCCGTGCGATCACCGGCACATCGAGCGTCTCGCGCAGCGCGATGCCGCCGAAGCCGCCGGGGCGGCTCGCGGCCCAGTACTCGACGCCCTTCAGCTTGCTGGTGTTCTTCAGGTCGGCGCCGGCGCAGAAGGAGCGCTCGCCCGCGCCGGTCAGCACCACCACGCGGACGTCGTCGCGCCGCTCGATGTCGTCCCAGATGCGGATCAGCTCGGCCTCGGTCGGCAGGTCGACCGCGTTGAGCACCTCGGGCCGGTCGATGCTGACCCGCGCCACATGCTCCTTGACTTCGTAGAGGACACTCATTGCACCACCTCGCCCAGGGCCCGCGCTTCCTCCAGCACTTCGTCGGTGTGCTCGCCCAGCCGGGGCGGCGCACGGCGCAGGCCGGTGGCAGCGCCCGACATGAGGATCGGGCTCGCGATGAATCGCAGCGGACGACCGCTGGACGAGCCGCCGTCGATGATCATCTCGTTGTGCAGCGTCTGCGGGTCCACCAGCGCCTCGCGCATGTCGCGCACCGGCGCCGACAGCAGGTCCTGCTCCTCGAGACGGGCCAGCCAGTACTCGCGGGTGTGGGTGGCAAAGCGCTCGCGGAAGATCGCATGCAGCTCGGCCTTGTGCCTGAACTGCGCCTGCAGGTCGGCGAAGCGCGGGTCCAGCGACAGGTCCTCGATCTCCAGCGCGGCGCAGATGTCGCGCAGCGGGTTGGCCTTGAAGGCCCCCACCAGCACCAGCGCCCCGTTCTGCGTGTCGAACACACCCGACAGCGGCATCGCCGCCCAGTTCACCTCGGAGCCCTCCATCATGATCATCGCGGCCTCCTGCATCTGCATGGCCAGCATCGAGTTGTAGAGGGACACCGAGACCTTCTGCCCTTCGCCGCTGCGTTCGCGCTGCAGCAGCGCGAAGAGGATGCCCTGCACCATGTGCATGCCCGCGGTGTAGTCGGCCAATGCGGTGGGATAGATCGACACCGGCACCGAGGGATCGGCGCGGCGCGCCATCACGCCGGTCAGGGCCTGTGCGAGCACGTCCTGCCCACCCTTGTGCGCATAGGGGCCGCTCTCGCCGTAGCCCGTGCCCACCGCGTAGATGATGCGCGGGTTCAGGCGCTTGCAGTCCTCGTAGCCCAGGCCCAGGCGCTCCATCACGCCGGCGCGGAAGTTGTTGGTGACCACGTCCGCATCGGCGATCAGGGCCTTGACCAGCTCCACCTGCGCCGGATCGCGCAGATCGATCTCGCAGCTTCGCTTGTTGCGGTTCAGGCTGCAGAAGATCGGGTTGTCGCGCCCGGCCACCGGCGCGAAGGTGGAGCGGCTCAGGTCGCCGGCGCCCTTGCGCTCGATCTTGATCACGTCCGCGCCGTGGTCCGCCAGCATCTGCGTGCAGACCGGACCCATCATCACCTGGGTGAAGTCGATCACCCGGATGCCGGCCAGCGGCAGCGTCTTGGTGTCGTGTGTCATGCGGCCTCCGCGAAGGAACGGGCGATCTCGGGCACATCGGCATTCGGCCCCTTCTGGTCGCCGGGATCGGCGCCTTGCGCGCGCAGCGTGCGCTGCAGCCTGGCGATGTCGACGTGGCGCACCGCCACGCCGGCATCCAGCGCCAGCGCGGCGGCGGTGCCGGCGGCTTCGCCCATCGCCATGCACGGCGGGATCTCGCGCGAGATCTTCTGCGCCGCCGAGGTCGACGAGTAGTGCCGCCCCGCCACCAGCAGGTTCTCGACGCTGCGCGGCACCAGCGAGCGGTAGGGGTAGTAGTAGTCGCGGCCGCGCGCCACGCTGTCCTCGAAGCGCACGCGCTGCGTCACGTCGTCCTTGCTCATCACGTACTCGCCTTCGAGCAAGCGGGTCTGGCGCACGCCGGTCTGCGGCGCGAGGTCGATCAGGTAGCAGTCGGCGAAGCCGGGGAGCTTCGCGCGGATGAACTCGATCACCTTGTGGATGGTGGCTCGGCCCTGCACTTCGGCGCGCGTCAGGTCGGCCACCTTGAGGCCGTCCAGGCCCGCCATGTGCGGGCAGTTGCACCACACCACGCCCGGCAGCGGCGTCTTGAGCCACCAGCTGTCCCAGGCGCCGCCCAGGAGGTGCTTGACCTCGCGGTCGATCGCCTGGAAGGCGGCCGGCTCCTGGTGCTCGAAGCGCTCGGCCTCATCGGTGTCGACACCGCCGAGGCGGAACACCGTGGTCACGATGTAGGCGCCGCTGATGTGCGGCGCGCCGGCCGAGGCAGCCACGTCGAGGTCGCCGGTGGCATCGATCACCACCTTGCCGAGGATCGCCTCGCGCCCGCTCTTGCTTTCGCAGATCACGCCCTTGACCTGGCCGTCCTCCACCAGCGTGCGCGAGAACCAGGAATGCAGGCGCAGCTCGACGCCGGCCTGCAGCACCATCTCGAGCGAGGCGCGCTTGAAGGCGTCCGGGTCGAAGGCGGCCGCGAAGCAGATCGGGTGCGGCTTCTCCTTGCTGTGGAAGTCGAAGGTGCCCCAGCGCTTCCAGCGGCGCACCGATTCGGGCAGGCTCCCCCAGTCCTTCTGCTTCGGGTATTCGGCCAGGCCGCGCTCAGCCATGCGCTCGATCATCTCGAGGCAGATGCCGCGCACCGAGATCTCCTGCTGGTGGCTGTCCCACATGTCGTCCAGCACCAGCACCATGCCGCCGGAGGCCAGGCCGCCGAGGTGGTTGTAGCGCTCCAGCAGGGTCACGCTGGCGCCGTTGCGCGCAGCCGCCAGGGCGGCCGCCTGGCCGGCCGGGCCGCCGCCGACCACCACCACGTCCGATTCGGCTGCAACACGGACATCGTGCGCGCTCTCATGCATCCAATCGCCAATACGGCTCATCACTATCTCCTTGATTGATGGGGGAATGGAGCGGCGCGCAGTGCGCCGCGCTCCTTGGGTTCAGTGGCTGCTCTCGGGCTGCCAGCGGATGACGAGGCGCTCGGCCACGGTCACGAGCAGGAAGAAGAGGCCGGACAAGGTCGCGCTCATCACGATCGCGGCATAGAGCAGCGGCGAGTCGAAGTTGAAGGTGGCCTGGAGGATCATGGCGCCGATGCCCACGGTGGCGCCGACCCACTCGCCCACCACCGCTCCGATCACGCTCATCGAGGCCGCGATGCGCAGGGCCGAGAACAGGTAGGGCAGGGAGTTGAGCAGGCGCAGCCGGAAGAAGATCTCCGTCTTGCTCGCCGACAGCACGCGCATCAGCTCCATGGCCTGCGGGTTCACCGACTCCAGCCCGCGCACCATGTTCACCAGCGTCGGGAAGAAGCACACCAGCGCCGCGATGGTGATCTTGGGCTCCATGCCGTTGCCCATGATCAGCACCAGCACCGGCGCCTTCGCGACCAGCGGGATGGCGTTGAACATCAGCACCACCGGGAAGAAGATGTCCTGCAGCGTCTTGTTGTGCACGAAGGCCGTGGCGATCGCGATCGCGGCAAGATTGCCCAGGAGGAAGCCGCCGGCCGCCTCCAGGGCCGTGGGGATCAGGTTGTCGAGCAGCACCGCGCGCTTGGCGTAGAGCGTCTCGACCACCGCCCATGGCGATGGCGCGATGAAGGGCTTGACGTCGAAGGCGACGATCACCGCCCACCAGAGGGCAACGAGCCCGCCGATGCCCAGCGCGGGCAGGACGCGGCGTCGCCAGATCTTCCTGCGCCGCGCGGCGGCCCAGGCCGCGTACTCGGGATCGGGGACCATGGAGGCGCGCACCGTCACGGGTGTTTCGAGGGAACGGGTGGTCATGTCGGCGCCTTCAGCAGGTTTCCAGCACGCGGCGCAGGTGGCCGGTGAGCTGCACGAATTCGGGTGTCTCGCGGACGTCCAGGCTGCGGTCTTCCGGCAGGTTCACCGGCACGATCTCGCGCACCCGCCCGGGATTGGCGGCCAGCATCAGCACGCGCTGACCCAGGAAGGCCGCCTCGTGGATGCTGTGCGTGACGAAGAGGATGGTCACGCCGGTCTCCTTCCACACGCGGCGGATCTCCTCGTTGAGCCGGTCGCGCGTGATCTCGTCGAGCGCGCCGAAGGGCTCGTCCATGAGCAGGATCTTCGGATCGCTCGCGAGCGCCCGCGCGATCGAGACGCGCTGGCGCTGGCCGCCGGACATCTCGTGCGGCCAGGCGTTGGCGCGGTCCTTGAGGCCGACCAGCTCCAGCAGTTCCTTCGGCGACCGGCGGCCCTTGCGGCCGGCGCCGCCGCCGACCTGCAGCGGCAGTTCGACGTTCTGCAGGGCGGTGCGCCAGGGCAGCAGCGCCGCGTCCTGGAACACGAAGCCGATGTCGCGGCGTTCGCGCGCCTGCTGCGGCGTGGCGCCGAGCACGCTGACGCTGCCGCGGCTCGGCGCCTGCAGGTCGGCCACCACGCGCAGCAGGGTGGACTTGCCGCAGCCCGAAGGGCCGAGCAGCGTCAGGAACTCGCCCTGCGCGACCTCGAGGTCGAGCGACTTGATCGCGGTGACGTCGCGCCGCTCGGTGAAGAAGCGCATGCCGACATCGCGGCACGAGATCGCGGCGGCGTCGTTGAGCACGGCGGCCATGGCTCAGGCCTTCACGCGTGCGTCGGCCGTGCCCTTGAGCGCGCCGAGCCAGATGACATCGTCGACCTTGGGCGTGCGGGCCGTGAACTGGCCCAGGTCGGCGTAGGTCGAGATCTGCGACTGCCAGACCACCGGGTCCATCGTGCCCCAGCCCTGGGTCTGCGCGGGGCCGCCCAGCGCGTACTCGAGCATCACGTCGATGGCCGCCCGCTCGTCCTCGCGCTTGAGGTTGGGATATTCCTTGACCAGCAGGTCCACCGCCTGGTCGCGATTGGCCTTGGCATGCTGCCAGCCGCGCGAGGTGGCGCGGACGAAGGCCTCCAGCACCTTGGGCTGCGTCTCGATGGTCTTGGTGGTGGCGTAGTACGGCAGCGCGTAGAGCTGCACGCCGGCGTCCCACAGCGTGAGGTCGACGCGGTCCGGGCCCAGCGTCTTGAGTGCCGTGGTGCTGGTGAGCCAGCCTGTGACCACGTCGACCTGCCCGGTCAGGAGCGGCGCCATGTCCGAGCCGACGGTGACCACGGTCACGTCCTTCTCGGCGATCTTGTTCTTCGCGAGCAGCGCGCGCAGCAGGATGGCGGCAGTGGATGGAAGGCCCACCTTCTTGCCCACCAGGTCGGCCGGCTTGCGCACCGGGTTCTTGCCCAGCGAGAAGAAGGTGAAGGGATGCTTTTGCGCGCCGACCGCGAAGCACTTGATCGGCAGGCCCTGCGATACGGCGAGCATGACCGAGGGGCTGGACGATACCTGGCCGACCTCGTAGCGGCCGGAGGCGACGATCGCCACGCCGTCGATGTTGGGCCCGCCGGGCTGGATCGCGAACTCGATGCCCTCCTGCTCGTAGAAGCCCAGGCGTTTCGCCACGATCTCGCCGACCTGGTTGACGCTGGGGATCCAGCCGATCTGCATGTTGATGCGCGTCTTGCCCTCGGCCAGGGCATCGAGCGAGAGAAAGCCTCCGGCTGCCAGGCCGCCGGCGGCAAGCGAGGTCTTGAGCAGGCGGCGGCGTGCGGGGTCGCAAGAGTGGGTCATGACGGGGTTCCTGGTTGTGGATTCGGGTCGTCTGCCGTGTGGCGTGACCGAAATTTAGGAGGTGCAGGCGTTCTCGCAAAGCACCGTTTTTAGGGACGGGTGACCTAAAAATTAGTGCCGGTAGAAACCCGGTGTCGGAGGGGCGGCGCCGCCCTTGATTTACTAAAGATTCGGTCATTCCTCTCCTCTGAGAGGTCCCCGGATTTACTAAAAATTCGAGTTTTGGTCATTTTTGACAATGAAAACGCAGGCGATCTGGCCCGCCGACGATCCCGGCGGACCGGTGGGTCTCGCTGCCGCCCAGGCGTGATCTCGCTCGAATCACGGAGGCCGCCCATGAATGCAGACGCCAGGCTGACCGCGCTACTGGGGCGACGCTTATCCAAGAAGACCTGGGTTGGCGCGAACGCCTCGAGGTGGATTTCTGTCCCGCCCACTTCGCGAAGTAGCCGCCGTTCCGATTTTCGCGACACAGTTCTTCTCTCGGTGGTTCTATTCCACTGAATTCCGGAACGGTACTGTGTGGTCCGCAAATGATTGATTGTTTGGGACCCATCATGGAAAGAATTCTCGTCATTCACAGCAGTGTTCTAGGCGATGCGTCCGTCTCCAACGTCTTGGTCGAGGACGCTGTCCGTCGCTTGCTGGAGGCGAATCCTGGCGCAACTGTCGTTCATCGCGACTTGGGAGCCGCACCCATTCCACACCTCATCACCGCAAATGTGGCAGGCGTCCGGGGCGAGCCCATCACCGAGGTCGAACTGACTGCCCGGGCCTTGTCGGACGAACTGATTGCTGAGCTCCAGGCCGCCGATAGCGTCGTTATCGGCGCGCCGATGTACAACTTCAGCATCCCGACTGGCCTGCGGGCCTGGTTTGACTACGTTTTGCGCCCCGGTGTGACGTTTAGCTATTCGGAGGCCGGCCCCCGAGGCCTGCTGACTGGTAAACGCGTCATCGTCATCGAATCGCGTGGTGGTCTCTACTCCGAGGGACCTGCGAAGGCCATGGATTTTCAGGAACCCTATCTGCGCACCTTGCTGGGATTCATCGGCCTGACCGACGTGACTTTCATTCGTGCAGAGAAGATCGGCTTTGGTCCCGATGCTCGCGAAGCCGCTCTCGCGACGGCCAAGCAAGCGATCGCCGAGACAGCGTGACGCTATGACGATTTCCGGTGCCATTTGGAACGAGTCGGTAGGCAGTGCAAACCTTCCCCCTGTTCGAGATCTCGGCGACGGCTTCAAGATTCGAAGGGCTGAACCATGAAGTACGCCATCATTGGGGCCGGAAAGATCGGAAGCGCGCTCGCCCGTCGCTTCGTCGCCAGCGGGATCGAGGTGTTCGTTGCCAACACCAAGGGGCCCGGAAGCCTGGCCGGACTTGCCGGAGAACTAGGTGCCCTGATGAAGCCGGTGACTTCTGAAGAGGCTCTCCAGGCCGACGCTGTCATTCTGGCAATCCCGTTCGACGCGGTACCGGAAGCGGTCAAAGGCGTGGATTGGGGCGGCCGTATCGTGATCGACGCGACAAATGCAATCGACTTTCCGGCCTTCACGCCACGCGACCTCAAGGGTCGTTTGTCGACACAGATCGTCGCCGACGCTGTTCCGGGTGCGCGCGTGGTCAAGGCCTTCAACACGCTCTTGGCCACCCACCTTGGGGCCGATCCAGTGGTGCTCGGTGGCCGTCGTGTCCTGTTCGTATCTGGCGACGATGCGCCAGCCCGAAGGGCCGTCGTCGATCTCATCGAACACCTCGGTTTCGCCGCCGTGGATCTGGGAGCCCTGGCGGAGGGCGGCCGCGCGCAGCAGTTCGGCGGTGGTGTCGCAGCCAAGGAATTCGTTCTGCTCGATGATCGGCAGCTTCGGTGATTGCGATAGAAATCCAAAGATGACTTCGTAGCAGGAGTAGATGAAATGTCGTCAAAAGCTGAAGAAAACAAGGAACTTGTCAGACGGTTTTTTGCCGCCATCGAAGCTGCCGATTTCCAGGTCTTCGACCAGATCGTCGCAGAGAATTACAACGATCATCTGGCCGGCCAAACCCCAGGGCGTGAGGCTCTCAAGCAGTATTTCGCCGGGCTCCACGCCGCCTTTGCCGATTTGAAGCTACCGATCTCGGAGATCCTGGCCGAGGGAGACAAGGTCGCAGTCCTGAATGCGGTCCAGGGGGTGCACAAGGGTGAGTTCGCCGGCCTTCGTCCCACAGGTCGTCCAATTGACGCGATGGCTTTCCAGCTCTACAGAATTCAGGACGGAAGACTTGCGGAGCATTGGGAAGTCGCGGACTTCGCCACGCTCTTGCGGCAGCTCCAAGTTTGACCATGGATGTGGCGGGTGCCTGCATGACGAAGCTGGGTGGTCGCCTAGCTGCATCTTCAGCCCACTGGCGCGCTGGCTCGCGTATTCAGGACGGTGCACCATGATCGAGCACAGAACCCTTGCCGAGATCGGCGGCGTGGATATCGGCTGGCTGAAGGCGAAGCATCATTTCGCCATCGGCCAGTACGGCAATCCCACGCATAAGGCAGTTGGCCGTCTGTATGTCTGGAATGACGATGAGATCGCTCCGCGCGCGGGCTTCTCGCTGCACCCGCATGCCGATGTCGAGATCATCACCTACGTGCGTGAGGGCGTCATCACGCATGAAGATGACCTCGGCAACAAGGGCCGCACGAAGGCGGGCGACGTTCAGGTCATGAGCGCCGGAACCGGCATACGGCATTCCGAACGCAATGACGAGGAGACGCCGACGCGGATCTTCCAGATCTGGATCAAGCCGAACCAGGTTGGCAACCCACCCCGTTGGAGTACGCAGCCGTTTCCGAGGAGCGACCGCGCTGGGCGATTTGTTCCGCTCGCCAGCGGCTATGGCGCACCCGATGCGTTGCCGATCCGCGCGGACGCGGAGGTTTTTGGAGCGGTGCTTGCTGCAGGGGGCTCGATCAAGCTCGAACTCAAAGTCGGCCATGACGCCTATCTCGTGCCCGCGCTCGGATCGGTCCTCGTCAACGGGGTGCGCGTGGAGGCCCGCGAGGGTGTGGCGCTGCGGGACGAGCCATCGCTCGAGGTCGAGGCGCTGTGCGATGCCGAGATGGTTCTCGTTGTTGCTGCGAATTCCCCAACGAGAAGGCAACAGTCGGGGCTCTGATGCTCTTCGTCCCGATATCCGTCTCGCAGGCCTCGTCACCCGTCGGATGCGGCTGCAGCGTTGCTACCTGCGGAGCTGGAAATCGACGCGGTGTTCGTACTTGGCTCGGCCGTGCCGCATTCGTACCCGCTGCACGTCGGCTACTACTCGGTGCACACCTCCGCGCAGGCGCTGGAAGCCGGCGACCGGCGCACGGCATCGGGGACGATCCCAGTCTTCCGCTGACGCGTGGTACTGCCCGCCGGCCGCCACCAAGCGGCTCCGGCCGGCCGTGCCCCGCTGCCGTCCAGATTCTCAAGGAAAGGCCACCCTGTCATGAACCTCGATTCCGTCGTCTCCCGCGCATTTGCCATGCCGCTGACCAGTCCGGCGTTCCCGCTGGGACCGTACCGCTTCGTCGAGCGCGAGTATTTCATCATCACCTACCGCACCGATCCCGACCGGCTGCGCGAGGTGGTCCCGGAGCCGCTGACCCCCACGCAGCCACTGGTGCACTACGAGTTCATCCGGATGCCCGATTCGACGGGCTTTGGCGACTACACCGAGAGCGGCCAGGTGATCCCGGTCGAGTTCGAGGGGCAAGCCGGCAGCTACACGCTCGCCATGTATCTCGACAACCATCCGCCGATCGCCGGCGGCCGCGAACTATGGGGCTTCCCCAAGAAGCTGGCCAGCCCGACGCTGCACACGCACATCGACACCCTGGTGGGCACGCTGGACTACGGGCCGGTGCGGGTTGCGATGGGGACCATGGGTTACAAGCACAAGACGCTCGACGCCCAGGAGCAGGCCAGGATGCTGGCCAAGCCGAACTTCCTGCTCAAGATCATTCCGCACGTGAACGGCTCGCCGCGCATCTGCGAGCTGGTGCGCTACTACCTCAGCGACATCCGGATGCGCGGCGCGTGGAGCGGCCCGGCCTCGCTGCAGCTGGCGCCGCACGCGCTGGCGCCGGTCGCCGATCTGCCAGTCCTTGAGGTCGTCGAGGCACGGCATCTGGTCGCCGACCTCACCCTCGATCTGGGGGAGGTCGTTTACGACTACCTGGCGAAATGAGCCGCTGGCATTTTTCTTCTTTCCCCTTTTCTTCCACAGGAGGTGAATCATGAACAATCTGAATGGCAAGGTCGCCATCGTCACGGGCGCAGCGAGCGGCATCGGCAAGGAGATTGCCTTCACCTTGGCCAAGGCCGGCGCTACGGTCGCCATTGCCGACCTCGACCTGGCCCATGCGAACGCCGTGGCCGACGACATCGTGCGCCAGGGCGGCAAGGCGCTGGGCGTGGCGATGGATGTCACCAGCGAGGACGCCGTCAACGCGGGGGTGGACCGGGTCGCCGAGAAGTTCGGCACGATCGATATCCTGGTCTCCAACGCCGGCATCCAGATCGTCAATCCGATCGAGAGCTACGCGTTTGCCGATTGGAAGAAGATGCAGGCCATCCATCTGGACGGTGCGTTCCTGACCACCAAGGCCTCCCTCAAGCACATGTACAAGGACGATCGCGGCGGCGTCGTCATCTACATGGGGTCGGTGCATTCGCATGAAGCCTCGTCGCTCAAGTCCGCTTACGTGACGGCCAAGCACGGGCTGCTGGGCCTGGCCCGCGTGCTCGCCAAGGAAGGCGCCGCGCACAACGTGCGCTCGCACGTGGTCTGTCCGGGGTTCGTGAAGACCCCGCTCGTGGAAAAGCAGATCCCGGAGCAGGCGAAGGAACTGGGCATCAGCGAGGCCGAGGTGGTTCGCAACGTGATGCTGGGGCAGACGGTGGACGGCGTCTTCACCACCGTCGAGGACGTGGCGCAAACGGTGCTGTTCCTCTCCGCGTTCCCGAGCGCGGCACTGACGGGGCAGTCCTTCATCGTGAGCCACGGCTGGTTCATGCAATAACGAGCCGCCGGCATCAGCGGCCTTGGCCCGAATGCGGCATTACCCAGTGACACTGCATGGCATCCCAACAAATCGACTTCCTTCTGATCGGCGGCGGCCTGGCCAGTGCCCAGGCGGCGCAGACATTGCGCCAGGAAGGCTCCACGGGCTCGATCCTGATCCTCTCGGCCGAGTCGAGCCTGCCCTACCATCGGCCTTTCCTGTCCAAGGCGTACCTGATCGGCACGGCGGACGAAGCACGCATTCTGGTCCACCCGGATTCGTTCTATCGTGACCAGCGGATCGACGTGGCGCTGGAGACCCGGGCCGTGGCGGTTGATACCGCAGGGCAGTGGGTTGAGACATCGACCGGATCGCGGATCCACTACGGCAAGCTCCTGGTTGCGACCGGAACCTCCGCGCGGCGCCTGGGCGTGACGGGAGCCTCGCTCGGCGGAATTCACACGCTGAGGACGCGGGGCGATGCCGAAGCCATTCGACAGGCCGCCGCGAGCGCCAAGCGGGTGGTGATCGTGGGTGGCGGCTTCCTTGGCATGGAGGTCGCCGTCACGCTGCGCGAACTCGGCCTGGACGTCGCCGTCATCGAAACCGGAAGCCGGATCCTCAAGCATCTGGAATCGCCGCTGCTCTCGGACTTCGTCCAAAGCCGTGCAGAGCAGGACCGCGCAGTTTCGATCATGGTCAACCAATCGGTGGCCGCGTTCCGCGGAAGAGGCAAAGTCAACGAAGTGGAGCTTGCCAGCGGAGCCAAGATCCCTTGCGACATGGTCGTCGTGAGCATTGGCGTGGAACCGGCTACGCAGTTCCTCGAGGGCAGCGGTATCAAGCTCGAAGATGGCTTCGTCGCGGTCGACGAGCGGTTGCAGGCCAGCGTCCCGAACGTCTTTGCAGCGGGCGACGTGGCGAGCTTCCTCGACCCGGTGTTCTCGCGCCGACGACACGTCGAGCACTGGGACAACGCGATAAAGCAGGGACAGCTCGCCGCCCGCAACATGCTGGGGCGCAGGCGACGCTACGACACCGTCTCCTACTTTTTCTGCGAGGTTGGCGATATCGGTTTCAACGTCCTGGGCGACCCCACGGGCACTGACGAAAGCATCTGCCAGGGGGCGCTGGACGGGCGCTCGTTCTCCCTGATCTATCTGAGCCAGGACATCCCGCGCGCCGTGTTCACCCTTGGCCGCACGGCCGATGAGGTTCGCGCCGCCGAGAGCCTGATCCGCTATCGCACCAACCTGCGCAAGGAGAAACACCGACTGAAGGAGCCCGCCTTCGCGCTCAACACGCTGCCGATGCAGAACGTGCTGATCCTGCAAGGTGGAGGTGCACTGGGCGCCTTCGAGTGCGGCGTGGTCAAGGCGCTGGAGGAACGCCGAATCTTCCCCGACATCGTCGCCGGCATCTCGATCGGCGCCTTCAACGGCGCAATCGTCGCCAGCCACCCGGATCGTGCGACCGAGGCACTGGAATCGTTCTGGGCGGATCTCAAGGTCGCATCGCTGCCAGGCCTCACCGAGCAGGCGCGGCGTGCAGTCACGGCCGCGCAGATCATCGGATTCGGCGTTGAGAAGTTCTTCCGGCCGCGCTGGATCCCTTCATTCGACGCAGCATGGGATCCGCCGTGGAACTGGACCGGCCTCTACGACACCGCGCCCATGCGGCGGCTGCTGGAGAAGTACGTGGACTTCCCGGCGCTCAAGCACAGCCCGGTGCGCCTGCTCGTGAGTGCAGTCAACGTGCTGAACGCGGAGTTGGAGACCTTCGACAGCTATGTCGATGATTTCACCCCCGAGCACATCCTTGCCAGTGGCAGCCTGCCGCCCGGTTTCTCCTGGACCTATGTGGACGGCCAGCCGTACTGGGACGGCGGCGTCGTGAGCAATTCCCCGCTCGACTTGGTGATCGACCGCTGCGGGCCGGATGGCAAGCGCGTCTTCATGGTCGATCTGTTTTCCAATCAGAAGGAACTGCCGAGCAACATCACCGAGGTCCTGGCACGGCGCGACGAAGTCGTCTATGCCCAGCGCGTGCGCAGCGACCTGCGCATCCGTGAACAAGCCGACGCCTACCGCGCCCTGATCGCCAACCTGATGCAGGAGTTCGAGCCAGGGCAGCAGGACAAGATCAAGCGGATACCTCTCTATATCCAGCTCATGGGCAACGGCGTGGCCACGCAGGTCACCCGCTTCACTCGCAGGCCGCCGCCGAACGAACCGTCCTCGCGTGACTATGACTTTTCCGATGTCGCCATCCGCAGCAACCGAGAGCAAGGCTACACACTTGCTCAAGCCATCTTGGCATCGTGCGATCCGGCTGGAGGAGAAGGATCATCGTAAGCGCGCAGCGAACCCGCAAACAGCCAATTCGAACGATCCACAGCGATCGGCCGGATCTGGTTTTCCGCTCGGTTGTGTCAGCGCCTGCCAGTGCTTCAGTTCCGCGTCTTGCTGCGCTCCAGGGCTAGCCGCTTCTCTGCGCTCGCTTGTAACTCATCAAGCTGTTCGCGGAAGCCCTTGGGATCGACAGGGGATTTGCATCGTCTGGCAGGTGGCTAAGCGCGGGACGCTGCGAGCAGTATCTTGGTCGTGAGCTGCAGATGGTCGCGCATCAGTGCAACGGCACGATCGGCGTCGCGCGCCAGGACTGCCTCCATCAGTTCCCGATGCTCCTTGTCGACGTTGCGCTTGGTCTTGGCCAGCGACACGGAAAGGCGCCGGTAGCGCTGGGATTGCTGAAAGAGCTGCGTTCGCAAGCGCATGAGCCACGGGCTGTCACCTCCGCTGACCAGCGCCTCGTGGAAGTCGGCATGGCGCTGCAGCCACTCATCGCCCACATGTGCCGGGTGGCCGGGCGCGGCCTCGGGCGTTCTGGAAAGGCTGTGATACGCCGCCACAAGGTTGGACTCCCACCGCAGGCTGCCCACCTCGATCGCGCGGCGCAGGCACAACGCCTCGATCTCGATCCTTGTCCGATACAGGTCGCGCAGTTCGTCTTCGGAGATGGAGGCGACCCGAAAGCCGCGCTGCGGCTCGGCGACCACCAGCCCTTCCGAGGTAAGCCGTGACAGTGCCTCTCGCACGGCCCCAAGGCTGACGCCCAATGCCCCGCACAGCTCACTGATGTTCAGTCGCTCGTCGGGCTCGAGCCGGCAGGCCAGCAGATCGCCCTTCAAGCGTTCGTACGCGGACTGGGTCAGGCTGGATTTCGGCTGCGGGATGGCGGACATGGGGCAATCATAAACGGTGAATAGACCAGGCATTGAAGAGTGCATGATGGCAATATCAATACATTTATAGTTTAATAATATATTGGCTTGCGCCGGGACGCCGCGGCGGGGAGGCTGCAGTCACGCATCCGTTGACGGATGTGCAGCTTGACGCGCCCATACCAAACCCTCCGAAGTACCTGGCCATCGGTATGAACCATCTACGAGGCTCATATTGTTCTTGCGCGACCAGACCGGCATGTTGCGTGGCGCGGGGACTAGCTGCGGGCGGATATCGGAAAGCTCCCGTCGCGCGCAATCCGCCTGTAGGCTTATTGCATCGATCCGCGAACCAGACACGCGCAGACAGTCCATGAAAGATCCAACTACCGTGGGCGCTGTGACCAGTGCCGCCGCCCTTGTCGTGCTTTCGGTCTGGAAGTCTCGCCTACTGCGTTGGCTTGCTCTCTGCGCGGCTGCTGCGGCGCTCGCGTGGGCCCTTTGGAGCGAGGCATCTGTACTCACTCCTCGATCAATGTGGGCTGAGCGACATGGCAGGCAGCAATGAGTTGTAGTCAGTCAGGACAGGGGCCGGCCACCGCACCGAGAACCGGGCCACTCCCACACTACCCGGCTTGCGGGTCCGCACCGGACGGTTCGAAAAGCTGAGCTCAGCACACGTGGGGACGTCCCAAAAGGACAGCGCGGTGATGGCGCACGCCTCGGCCTTCAGTGACTTGCTGGAAGCCACGTCGATTGCAATGGCGCTGAGGGGGCGATGCAGGGCAACCAGCGCCGCTCGCGAGGAACACGAATATGAAGCTCGCCTTCAAAATAATCCAAGAAAAATCGCAATTCGTTCGTCCAGTCTTTTTCACAATGCCGGGGTCGCCGCATACATCGTGCGGGCCTTCGAGTAGTCAATCAGGAGACGAGATGTCAATCAAAAGCAGCTGGGAGAATTCCCTGCCGACGAGCTTCAGCATGCAGCGCCGCCTGTTCCTTCAAGCCGCTGCGGCCGCGGCCGCCATTCCGGCCGCAAGCGCCTTCGGGCAAGGCGCGCAGTTGGAGGTCGCAAAGTTCATCACTGGTTTCGCCGCGGGCGGAACCTCGGACACGTTGTGCCGACGTCTCGCCGCTCGCATGACCGGCAGCTATGCCAAGACTGTTGTGGTCGACAACCGGACGGGCGCCGGAGGGCAAATTGCTATCCAGGTGATCAAGACCTTGCCGGCAGACGGCTCGGCCATCCTTCAAACCCCGATGTCGATGCTCGGAATCTATCCGCACATCTACAAGAAGCTGCCGTATGACCCGTTGAAGGACCTCGCCCCCGTATCGCTTGGATGTGTCTTTGATTTTGGCTTCGCAGTCGGACCGGCCGTACCCAACTCCGTCAACACGGTCCCGGAGTTCCTGGCCTGGGTGAAGTCATCCAAGAACAATTCCTTCGGCTCCCCGGCGGCCGGTTCGGTGCCGCACTTCATCGGCGTGCTACTTGGACGTTCCGCTGGAGTCGACATGACCCATGTTCCTTACCGCGGAACTCAGACCGCGATTCTTGACTTGATCGGCGGACAGATCCCCGCCGTTTCCGGACCCGTCGGGGACTTCCTGCCTCACCTGGCGGCTGGAAAGTGCCGCTTGCTTGCAACGAGCGGATCCACTCGCAATCGCTTCGCTCCCACTGTAGCAACGTTCATGGAGCAGGGGCTCAAGGACATGGCATTCTCCGAGTGGTTTGGCCTGTTCCTGCCCGCCGGGGCGTCGCGGGAGGTCGTACAGCGTGCAAACGCGGCGCTGCGCCCAGCCCTGGCCAGCCCCGAAATCGTCGAAGGACTCGGCGTGATGGGATTGCAGGCCGCATCCTCGACGCCTGAAGAGCTGGCAGGTCGGTTGAAGGCAGACTACGAGCGTTGGGGCCCAATCGTCAAATCCATCGGGTTCACGGCAGAGTCATGAAACGCAATGACTTGATCGACGCCTTGGCAAAGGGCCTCGGTTCCGCATCAGTTCTTACGGGAGAACGGCTGGAGCTTCGCCAGACGCGGGACTGGAGCGATGCGGGCGCAGCCCAGCCGCTTGCGCTCTTGTTGCCGCGCACCACCGGGGAAGTGGCTGAAGCCCTGCGCATTTGCAGTGAGCACGGTTGTTCTGTAGCTGTCCAAGGCGGCCTCACGGGCCTTGCAGGTGGCGCGAATCCGCTGGACGGCGAGGTCGCCCTGTCCCTTAGCCGACTCGACCGCATCGAGGAAGTCGATGCAGTGGCAGGCATTGCCGTCGTACAGGCGGGGGTGACCCTGGAGCGCCTGCAGCAGGCCTGCGCCGAGCATGGCTGGACCTTTCCGCTTGACCTCGGCGCCCGCGGCTCCTGCCAAGTGGGCGGGAACGCCGCAACCAACGCCGGCGGCAATCGGGTGCTGCGCTATGGAATGATGCGCAACCTGATCCTCGGCCTCGAGGTGGTACTGGCGGATGGGACAGTTCTCACGATGCTGGACCGCGTCATCAAGAACAACGCTGGCTTCGACCTCAAGCAGCTGTTCATCGGAAGCGAAGGGTCCTTGGGGGTCATCACACGCCTCTCACTGATGCTGGCGCCCGAGCCAGCGCAGCGATGCACCGTGCTTTGCGGCATGCAGAGTTTCGACGACGCGCTTGAGTTGCTGAGAAGCTCAAAGTCCTCCCTGCAAGGTCTTAGCGCTTTCGAAGTCATGTGGGCCAGCTACTTCGATGCGAGCATGGAGGCTCAAGGCAAGACCTCTCCACTCGCTGCCCGCTACCCCGTTTACACGTTGGTGGAATCCGTAGCCGGTGCGGGAATGGCCGCAAATGAGTCGATGGAAGCGTTCCTGGAGCAGGCGATCGAATCCGGCCTGGTAGCCGACGCTGTGGTGGCCCAGACCGGAACTCAACAGGACGATCTTTGGGCCATCCGCGAGGGGGTGAGCGAACTCCTGGCTGTGGCCAAACCATGCGCCGCGTTCGATGTAAGTGTCGCGATTACTCGCATGGATGAACTTGTGCATCGGTTGGAAGACCAGCTGAAGCGCGAGTTTCCCGGCCAGAAGCACCTCTTCTTCGGACATCTTGGCGACGGCAACTTGCACCTGATCAGCGGTCCTTATCCGGATCCGAAACACTTGGAACGCGCCGAGGAGCTGGTTTATGGCTGCGTCGGCCTTTTCCAGGGCAGCATTTCAGCCGAGCACGGCATCGGTGTCGTAAAGCGTGACTTCTTGCATCACAGCAGGGCGCAAGCGGAGATTGACCTCATGCGCAGACTGAAAGTGATGCTGGATCCGCAGGGCACTTTGAATCCGGGACGCGTTTTTCCACTGAGCGCAGGTGTCGCCTGATCAGTGGGGCCAAGCATCCGTGCTCATAGAGAAAGAGAAATCCATGACCTATCAAGACAGCAATCCAATGGGCCTGTGCGGCTTCGAGTTCGTTGAGTTCGCTTCTCCTGTACCGAACGTACTGGAACCGCTATTCGAAAAGATGGGCTTCGCGAAGGTAGCGACGCACCGCTCGAAAGACGTTGCTCTGTATCGGCAAGGCGATATCAATTTCATCGTCAACCGGGAGCCGAACAGTCCTGCGGCCTATTTCTCCGCCGAGCACGGACCCTCCGCCTGCGGCTTGGCCTTCCGTGTGAAGGACTCGCACAAGGCGTACGCACGTGCTCTGGAACTGGGCGCCCAGCCCATGGAGATGGTGACCGGCCCAATGGAGCTCCGCCTGCCGGCCATCAAGGGCATCGGCGGCGCGCCGCTTTACCTGATTGACCGCTTCGAGGACGGCAAGTCCATCTACGACATTGATTTCGAGTGGCTGCCGGGGGTAGAGCGCCACCCCAAGGGCGTGGGCCTCAGAGTGGTCGATCACCTGACGCACAACGTCTATCGAGGCCGGATGTCCCACTGGGCAGAGTTCTATGAACGCCTGTTCAATTTCCGTGAGATCAAGTACTTCGACATCAAGGGCGAATACACGGGGCTGACCTCCAAGGCCATGACGGCGCCGGACGGCATGATCAGAATTCCGTTGAACGAGGAGGCTGGAAAAACGTCCGGCCAGATCGAGGAATTTCTTATGAAGTTCAGTGGTGAAGGCATCCAGCACGTCGCGCTGCTGACTGACAACTTGATCGAGACGGTGGACGCGCTGCAAATGGCGGGCGTACCCCTCATGACATCTCCGAACGACATCTACTATGAGATGCTCGAGGAGCGGTTGCCCGGGCACGAGCAGCCAGTGCCGGAGCTCCAGGCGCGAGGAATCCTGCTGGACGGGACGACTGCGGGAGGCTCCAAGCGCTTGTTGCTGCAGATCTTTTCAGAGACGTTACTAGGCCCCGTCTTCTTCGAATTCATACAGCGCAAGGGCGACGACGGCTTTGGAAACGGCAACTTCAAGGCTCTCTTCGAGTCCCTCGAGCGCGATCAGATTCGCCGGGGCGTACTCCAGGTCGACCATTCCGAACACTAGACGTCGGGCGAACTTGCTCGGCATGGAAGTCCCTGGATTCTTTCGCAGTAGCGCTTCTCCGACCCTGTCCCCGGGTTAACCCGGGCTTGATCGTCCACCGTTCTGTATACGATCCTTGCATACCAGCTTGAGTATCAAGCTCGGACTCTCGCAGCCGGCACTACGCCAAGGAGACACTCGATGGAAATCCGCAACCCGTCCCCAGGCCTCTATAACGAGGACTTGGCACCCGCGAAAGAGCGCAACTGGGGCGCGTTCAGCCTCTTCAACGTCTGGACCTCGGACGTGCACAGTCTTTGGGGCTACTACCTGGCGGCCAGCTTGTTCCTGCTGTGCGGCAGCTTCACCAACTTCCTCTTGGCCATCGGACTGAGTTCGCTGGTGATCTTCTTCCTGATGAACCTCATCGGCTATGCCGGCGAGAAGACTGGTGTGCCGTACCCGGTGCTGGCTCGGGCCTCGTTTGGCATATGGGGCGCCAACCTGGCTGCCATGGTGCGCGCAGTGGTGGCTTGCTTTTGGTACGGTGCTCAGACCGCGGCCGCTTCCGGCGCCGTAGTGGCATTGTTGGTGCGCAACGAGAGCATCCTGGAGTTTCACAAGACGGTGCACTTCCTCGGACACTCGGGGCTGGAAGTGATCTGCTACGTGATCATCTGGGCGTTGCAACTGCTGATCATTCAGAAGGGAATGGAGACCGTACGCAAGTTTCAGGATTGGGCCGGCCCTGCGGTCTGGGTGGCCATGTTGGTGCTGGCCATCGGCCTGTGCATCAAGGCCGGCGGCTTCAGCTTCGACCATGGCATTCCCATGTCTGTGCTGCTCGACAAGACGAAGGATGCCGGCGTCAGCGGTGAACCCGGTTCCTTCTGGGCGCTGATGGCGGTCGGCGCGACCTGGATCACCTACTTCGCGGCGCTGTACCTGAACTTCTGCGACTTCTCGCGCTACGCCAAGAACAAGGACGCGGTGAAGAAGGGCAACCTCTGGGGCCTGCCCGTCAATCTGGTTGCCTTTTCGTTGGTGGCAGGCGTCACTACCATCGCTGCCTACAAGGTGTACGGCGAGGTGCTACTGCACCCTGAACAGATCTCCGCCAAGTTCGACAGTTGGGTGCTTGCGCTGATCGCCGCGCTCACCTTCGCGGTGGCCACCCTGGGTATCAACGTTGTGGCGAACTTCGTCTCCGCGGCGTTCGACATCTCCAACGTCTTCCCCAGGACGATTGACTTCAAGAAGGGTGGCTACATTGCGGCCGCCATTGCGCTGGTGCTCTACCCCTTCGCGCCCTGGGAAGGAAATGCCGCGCACTTCGTCAACGCCATCGGTGCGACCATGGGTCCGTTGTTGGGCATCATCTTGGTTGACTACTATCTGGTGGCGAAGGGTCGCATCAATGTCGCAGCACTGTACGACGAGCACGGCGAGTACCGCTACGAGGGTGGCTGGAACCTCAATGCACTGGTGGCCGTGGGTGTTGGCAGCGTGTTTTCCACCTTCCTGCCCAACTTCACCAGCCTGTTGCCGTCTTGGTGGAATACCTATGGCTGGTTCATCGGTGTAGTGGTGGGCGGTCTCGTTTACCTGGCGATGGAGGCGCTTCGCCCGCGCGTCGTGGCGGCGCCGGCTGGCGTCTCAGTCAATGGCTAGCACCGATTTTCAAGATGATCGCGGAGCCCTTTCGCACGCCGCGATGCTGGAAGCCCGATGAGCGCCAACGCGACCATTGTCGATCGTGTGATGCGTTCCATCCTCGCGCGCAAGCTGCGCCCTGGCGAACGGCTTGGCGAGAAGGAACTGGCCGAGCTGTTCTGCGTCAGTCGCACACTGGTGCGCGAGGCGCTGCTGCAGCTTCAGGCCCGCGGGTTCGTCGAAGTGCGCCCGCGCCTTGGCTGGTACGTGGCGGAGCCTTCCTTCGAGGAGGCGCGCGAGACCTACGCAGCGCGCCGCGTCCTGGAGCCGGGCATGCTGCGCGACGCTGGCGTGCCACTGCAATCGGTCATCCGGGGGCTGCGCCAGCACGTGGCACAGGAACGAGCCGTCATCGCCAAGTCCAGCAATGCTGGCGAACGCAGCGTGCTACTGGCCGAGTTCCACGTCTGCCTGGCACAAGCGCTGGGCAACCGCCTCCTGACGCAGATGATGGAAGATCTCTCGGCCCGAACCACGTTGGTGTCGGCCCTGTACCAGTCTCAGACCGAGGCGCAGCACAGCAACGAAGACCATGCCGCCATCGTCGACGCCCTGGCCGAAGGTGACATGCTCGGCGCCGAGCGGCTGATGCGCGCGCACATAGACTCTCTGGCCAATCGGTTGGACGAAACCCTTGCCCATTCCGGCCGATCGAGCGATCGGCTGAAGGCGGCGCTGACGCCTCTGCGGGTAATGCACGGCGCAAAACGCTGAGGGAGGAAGTCTCCCGTGCTGGCCGTGGCGCATGCGCACTTGGTTCAGGCAATTGCGCAGGAAACACATGCCGCGGCTCCGGCGTTTTGAGAACTGGTGGCTCTCAATCAAGCCAAGAAGTCTTCGGGCAGTGGCGGCGACCATTGAGCCAGCCGCTCGGGGGCAAAGTGTTCGTGGCTGCGGAGGTAGTCCTCATTCACCAAGTCCCCATCGGTCCAGTGCTCGACCTTGAAGCCGAACGGATCGCGCCAGTAGTCGAAGACCTGGCTGCCGTGAATGTGACGCCCGATGCCCCAAGAGTGCCTGTATTGCTTATTGCGCAGGTGCTCGTTCCCGACCACGAGATCATCCCAGTCAAGGACTTCGAAAGCACTGTGGTCGAAGCCGCTCAGGGGGCTCTCCAGGAGTGCAATGGTGTGATGGTCCGAATAGCGCTTGCCGAGGCCAGCGTGCATGAAGGCCGCGACTGTGTGATCCGGCTCGCCGACGAAGTAGCTGTCAGAGATCTGGAAGCCGAGTAGTCGTGCGTAGAAGTCATAGCTGGTGTTGAAGCTCGGCACACGCAGAACCACATGACCGAGGCGCAGCACGTGAGAGGGTCCCGGGTCGAGCCGAACCGTGCGACCGCGCCGACCCCGAGACGGCCCGAAGTTGGTGGATAGAGGTGGCCGCGCGGGCAGTGGCCGCTGCTCCTCCGATCCCCAAAGTACGTCCACGCTGTAGCCGGCCGGGTCTGCGAAGGTGACCCGATACCCTCCGCCGGGTTCAGGGTTGTCCTCAACTCGGGCGCCGAGCTCGGCGGCGAGCTTGTGAAGGTCGTCCTTGTTCTGGGCCTTCAGCCCAAAGCCAAGGCAGGCGGGCGTCTCGCCCCGTTGGGTGACGTGGACGAACGATTGCACTCCGACGCCTCGCATGTAGAGCACGTCGTCCTTGCGCAATGCCGTCGTCAAGCCGAAGTCGGTGAGAAAGGTCTGCGCAAGGTCCAGGTCGGGCGCCTGGTAGCGCACGTAGGCAATGTCTTCAACGGCAATCATGGCTGACCTCCGGGATCGAATTGCTGTAGGGCGAGCCGCGCGGGGATGGCGGCGCGTTGCTGCCAGTTTGGTGTTGCGATCGCATGTTGTGTCTCCTATGACATTCTTGGCAACAGATCGCCGTCCGTTGATGTGCGTGGCTGTCTGTCTCGTCCTTGATCGCATCCGCTCCGATAGGAGCGCTGAGCGATGTTGTTGACTCAATATTATCTATTCGACATAGAAAAATATATTATGGTTTACGCGATGATGCTGCCTTCTTCGATGGGCGTTTGATTCAGGTGTGCAAATCGCGCGCGGGCCCCTCGCTCGTTCCCCACCGGGGCGCGGGACTGCTGCCGCGGCCGAATCGCTGGCAGATCGGCGAGGGAGGCTTGCCCATCGGCATGACCAGCCGCGTTGGACTGGACCAAGGCGGAAGTTCGTAACGCTGCCGCCCGCCCCGGGGGGGGCCGTCTGGCAGGTGGCTAAGCGCGGGACGCTGCGAGCAGTATCTTGGTCGTGAGCTGCAGATGGTCGCGCATCAGTGCAACGGCACGATCGGCGTCGCGCGCCAGGACTGCCTCCATCAGTTCCCGATGCTCCTTGTCGACGTTGCGCTTGGTCTTGGCCAGCGACACGGAAAGGCGCCGGTAGCGCTGGGATTGCTGAAAGAGCTGCGTTCGCAAGCGCATGAGCCACGGGCTGTCACCTCCGCTGACCAGCGCCTCGTGGAAGTCGGCATGGCGCTGCAGCCACTCATCGCCCACATGTGCCGGGTGGCCGGGCGCGGCCTCGGGCGTTCTGGAAAGGCTGTGATACGCCGCCACAAGGTTGGACTCCCACCGCAGGCTGCCCACCTCGATCGCGCGGCGCAGGCACAACGCCTCGATCTCGATCCTTGTCCGATACAGGTCGCGCAGTTCGTCTTCGGAGATGGAGGCGACCCGAAAGCCGCGCTGCGGCTCGGCGACCACCAGCCCTTCCGAGGTAAGCCGTGACAGTGCCTCTCGCACGGCCCCAAGGCTGACGCCCAATGCCCCGCACAGCTCACTGATGTTCAGTCGCTCGTCGGGCTCGAGCCGGCAGGCCAGCAGATCGCCCTTCAGGCGTTCGTACGCGGACTGGGTCAGGCTGGATTTCGGCTGCGGGATGGCGGACATGGGGCAATCATAGACAGAAAATAGACGGTGTCTTCACTAATTGATAATGGTATTCCCTATGTATTCTGACTAATAAAATATATTTATTATTCGAGGCGTCCGCAGGACGTGTCATGAGTCGGCACGGAACGTGCCGGGGCGCGCATCGCACCAAACCTATCAAGGGACCTTTATGAAGCTTGTCACCTTCCGCTGTCGCGGCGTTCAATCGATCGGAAAGCTCGTCGGCAACCAAGTCATCGACCTGCCGGCCAGTGATTCGCTCATTCCGCGGACCATGCTCGAGTTGCTGCAATCCGGCCCTGCCGTGATGGCCCGCGCCCGTGCGATCGTGCTGGAGGCTGCAGTCACGTATCCGTTGGCGGACGTGCAGCTTGACGCGCCCATACCAAACCCTTCGAAGTACTTGGCGATCGGCATGAACTATCGCAAACACGTCGAGGAGGCGCTGGCAGCCGGCATCAAGGTGCCTGACAGCCAAGTCTGGTTCAACAAGCAGGTGTCGTGTGTCACCGGGCCATTCGACCATGTGCATCTGCCGATTGCTTCCGACAAGCTCGACTACGAGGCCGAACTCGGCGTTGTGATCGGCCGTCGCTGCCGGCACGTGTCGGCGGCCGATGCTCCCGCCATGGTCGCGGGCTATCTGGTCTGCAACGATGTGTCCGTACGCGACTGGCAGATGCGCTCACCGACCATGATGCTCGGCAAGTCTTTCAACACCCATGGCCCCATCGGGCCATGGATCGTGACCGCCGATGAGATCGCAGATCCGCATGGCCTGAGCATGCGCATGCTGGTCAACGGCGAGCTACGACAGGAGGTCCGGACGGACGAGATGATCTACGACGTGTGGGATCAGATCGCGTATCTCTCCACGGTGATGACGCTTGAGCCGGGCGACGTGCTGGCCACGGGCACACCGTCAGGAGTCGGCGGTGCCATGAAGCCGCCCAAATTCCTCCGGGTGGGCGACGTGATGCGCGTTGAGATCGACGGCGTTGGGCACATCGAGAACGTGGTCGTAGCCGAGCCGACCTGAGTGCTCGCTGCAGACTTCGTTGAACCCGCAATCAAAGTAGTCCCCAGATGAGGAAAGTCATCATCACCTGCGCGGTGACCGGTTCGGTCCACCCGCCCAGCATGTTTCCCTGCCTTCCGGTGACACCGGAGGACATCGTCCGCGAGGCCATTGCGGCGGCCGAGGAGGGGGCCGCGATCCTTCACCCGTACGCACGTGATCCCGAGGACGGCCGACCGGGCGCTAGCACGTTCAACTTTACTGACGGCCATGAATAGCGACAACGATCTGGTATTGCTTTCGATCGACCAGGGGATTGCCCGGATCCGGTTCAACCGGCCTGGCGCCTTGAACGCGATCAATGCATCGCTGGCGCGGCAGTGGCGCGAGGCAGCGAGGCACGTCGGAACCCGCGCCGACGTGCGGGTTGTCGTGCTGGCCGGGGAGGGCAGGGCGTTCATGGCAGGCGGTGATCTTCAAGCCTTTCATGCCGACCCCTCCCGCGCCGGCGCGACGGCGCGGGACATCATCGACCCGCTGAACGATGGCCTGGCCGCGCTGGCGGAGGGCGATGCGCCCGTCATCGCCAGCGTGCACGGGGCTGTCGCCGGCGCTGGTATGAGCATCGCCCTCGGGGCGGACCTGGTCATAGCCTCCGAAGACGCGAAGTTCAACATGGCCTACGCGCTCATAGGGGCCAGCTTGGACGCTGGTGGGTCGTGGTTCCTTCCGCGGATCGTCGGATTGCAGCGGGCGATGGCCATTGCCTTGCTGTCGGAGCCCCTTTCGGCGGCAAAGGCGCTCGAGGAAGGGCTTGTTCACCGCGTCGCAGCGGCCGATCGGCTGGCTGCCGAGACCGACGTCCTGGCCAGGCGCCTGGCGGAGGGACCGACCGGCGCCTATGGACGTATCCGACGGCTGCTTCGTGAGGGCCTGCAAAGGAATCTTGCAGATCAACTGAGAGCCGAGCGCGACGCCTTCGTGCAGGGCGCCGGGATGCCGGAGTTTGGCGAAGGCGTCGACGCGTTCCTGAACAAGAGGGCACCGGTCTATCTCGGACGCTAGCTCCCAAACCGCCGCGCGGTTCGGAAACATCAATCAAAGGAGAGTACCAATGCTCACCAAGGACATTTACATCGTCGGCGCAGCGCGCACTGCGATCGGTACGTACGGGGGCGCGTTGAAGGATATCCCTCTGGCTCAACTCGCCGTGACCGTCGTGCGCGAGGCAATCAGGCGCAGCGCCGTGGAGGCGGACCGAGTCGGACACGTCGTGATGGGCAATGTCATCCCCACGGAGCCTGGCGACGCGTACCTTTCCCGGGTCGCTGCAGTCAATGCGGGGATCCCGGTCGAGGTGCCGGCATTCAACGTCAACCGTCTGTGCGGCTCCGGGCTCCAGGCCATCATATCGGCGGCGCAGTCGCTG
Source organism: Variovorax sp. HW608 (assembly GCF_900090195.1). Taxonomy (NCBI): domain Bacteria; kingdom Pseudomonadati; phylum Pseudomonadota; class Betaproteobacteria; order Burkholderiales; family Comamonadaceae; genus Variovorax; species Variovorax sp. HW608. The sequence goes on along the minus strand of NZ_LT607803.1, from coordinate 1,063,596 downwards.
CTGCTGGGTGAAGCCGAGGTGGCAGTAGGCGCGGGAGCAGAGTCGATGAGCCGGGGGCCTTACGTGCTTCCGAATATGCGCTGGGGCGCCCGCATGGGGGACGCGCAGGCGATCGACTACATGCTCGGCATTCTTCATGACCCCTTCCAGAAGATCCACATGGGGATCACCGCCGAGAACGTCGCCGCACGCGAAGGCATAACCCGCGACATGCAGGACGCACTTGCGCTGGAGAGCCAACGGCGCGCGGGTGTTGCCGTGGCCGAGGGGCGCTTCGGTTCACAAATAGTTCCCGTCGAGATCGCCACAAAGCGGGGAGTTCGCCTGTTCGACGTGGACGAGCATGTTCGCGCCGAGGTCACTTCGGAACAGTTGTCCAAGATGAAGCCCGCTTTCAAGCCAGATGGGACAGTGACGGCAGGCAATGCTTCCGGGCTGAACGATGGTGCAGGCGCAGTGGTGCTGGCCACCGCCGCGGCAACACGCTCAGCAGGGCTGAAGCCGCTGGCGCGCCTGGTGAGCTATGCCCACGCGGGGGTCGAGCCTGCTTTCATGGGCCTCGGCCCTGTGCCGGCAACGCGGCTGGCCCTGGAGAGGGCGGGGTTGCGCACCACCGACCTGGATGTCATCGAGTCCAACGAGGCCTTTGCGGCGCAGGCATGCGCTGTGACGCGAGCACTCGACCTTGACCCAGCCAAAGTCAATCCCAATGGCTCAGGCATTTCGTTGGGGCACCCGGTAGGCGCCACCGGTGCAATCATCACGATCAAGGCAGTCCATGAACTATGGAGAACTGGAGGTCGCTACGCGCTGGCGACCATGTGTATCGGTGGCGGCCAGGGCATTGCTGCCGTGTTCGAAAGGGCCTGATGCCCCCTGGGCAGCAATTGGCCGTTCAGGTTTGCAACGTTGAGGAGACAAACATGCTTCAAGTACCCGTAGTCATCGCCGGTGGTGGGCCCGTCGGATTGACCTTATCGCTGGAACTCGCGCGATATGGGATCGAGTCGCTGGTTGCCGAGCGAAATCCGACAACGACCAAGCATCCGAAGATGGACATCACCAACGGCCGCTCGATGGAGCTGTTCCGGCGAATCGGCATTGCGGACAAGCTTCGATCGGTCGGGGTTTCGGCGTCGAGCCCATTCACGGTCACTTGGATCACTGATTTCAACAGCGGTCACGAGCTTCACCGCTTCCACTACCTGTCAGCCGAGGACGAATTCTGGCGCCGACGTACCGTCAACGACGGCTCTCTCACGCTGGAGGCGCCCTTGCGGATCAGTCAGATCGTGGTCGAACCCGTTCTGAAGCAAAGTGCCGAGGCCTGCGACATGGTCGATGTGCGCTTTGGCTGGCGCCTGGAGTCGTTTGTCCAGGACGCGGATGGCGTGACCTCGGCGCTCAAGAACACGGCGACGGGCGAGAACATGTCCGTTCGATCGAAGTATCTGATCGGGTGCGATGGTGGGACCAGCACGGTACGCACCCAGCTCGGGATCGAGAATGACGGAACTGCCAACGTAGCCCGCCTCTACATGGTTCACTTCCGTTCCAAGGCACGTGATCTGCTGCATCGATTTGGCGTTGCTTGGCATTATCAGAATGGCAAGGGTTTGATCATCGCGCAGGACGACAAGGAGTACTGGACGCTTCACACGTTCCTGCCCCCGGGCATCGACGAGAGTCAACTCGACCCGCGTGCGATGGTCGAGCAGTGGGTCGGTTGCAAATTCGACTTCGAGGTACTGGTGGCGAACCCGTGGTCCGCGCACTACCTGGTTGCTCAGTCGTATCGGAACGGCCGGGTCATGTTGGCTGGGGACGCCTGCCATCAGTTCTGTCCCACCGGCGGCTACGGGATGAACACCGGCATTGCCGATGCTGCAAACCTGGGCTGGAAACTCGCGGCCATCTTGAAAGGTTGGGGCGGCGACACGTTGCTCGAGTCCTACGGAGTCGAACGCCAACCCATTGCGAAACTATCGTGGGCGACTTCCGAGTCCCACCTGGCCGTGCGCATGGCCATGATGCAGATTTACGATCAGGCGGGCGACCTCGGCGGAGACTCGCCCGAAGCGAGTGCCAAGCGTGTCGCGGTAGGCCGCCAGATTGCTGACCAAGGCAACGCAGAGAACGAGGGTTGGGGGACGGAGCACGGCTACTGCTACGCCACATCCCCGATCGTTGCGTCGGAGCCCGGCGCGCCGCCGCCTCTCGAGCCAACGGTCTACGTGCCGACAACGCGGCCGGGAAGTCGTCTGCCGCATGTCTTCCTCAGTGACGGGACGGCGGTCTACGATCACCTGGGCGAATGGTTCTCGTTGATCGTCCTGAACGGAAGCGACACGACGGCCATGGAGGATGCCGCTCGCGGGCTGGGCGTGCCGATGAAGGTCGTGCGCATTGACGCAGCGAACGTCAGAGCAATCTACGAAGCAGATATTGTTCTCGTGCGACCGGACCAGCACGTGGCGTGGCGCGGCGAAAAGCTGCCGACGGATCTCGGCAAGCTCCTGTCGCGCGTGGCCGGCCGACAAGGCTAGAGCGCTGTATCCAGGCGAGGTCGGGCGACGATGCGGCTTTGCCGGTTCGTCAACGTTCTCGCTTTCGAGGATGCCGCGGGCGTGAGTGATGGTGGTCGCAATACCGTTCTATGGCGCAGACCCTAGATCGACAGTGCGCATTTCTTTTGCACTTTGCGCCAGCGCCTCCAGCGTAGCCGCGTTGTCGAGGCTCGCTTCATTCGCCTGACCAATGGCCTTGTGGTCACGTTCTGCAATGAGCTTTGCGAAGGCCTCCACCGCGAAGCGGAAGCCGCTCCCACTTTCGTCAGAGCGGATATCCTCGAAGGGGCCTGCGCCGCGGCGTATGCGCATTTCGTTGGGGCGATAGCCAAACGGATCGTCGGCACTACCCGTGTGGTTCAGGTATTCGGTGGTGATTACGCCTTGCGTGCCTACGATGTGGGCCAGTCTATGGTTGGCCGCGTCCATCGCACATGTCAGCTGGGCCCGGGCTCCGCCAGCATAGTAGAGCGTCGCGGCGACGCTCATGTCAACGCCGGTCTCGCTCCATGAGGCCACCGCCTGGACGCTCTGCGGTGCAGAACCCATGAGCAGTCGGATGAGGCTCAGGGGGTAGCACCCCGCGTCGAGCAACGCGCCTCCACCAAGTTCTGGCTTCATCCTGATGTTGCCTTTTGGATCCGACAGCGTAAAACCAAAACTCGCCTGGATGGAGCGCACTGTTCCGATCGCGTCTTTGCGCACCAGATCGAGCAAGGCACTCGTATGCGGCTGGAAGTAATAGGGATACGCCTCCAGCAAGATGACTCCGTGTCGCTTTGCGGCGTCCAACATGGCTCGCGCATCCTTGAGGCTCAATGCCATCGGCTTTTCACATAGCACGTGCTTGCCCGCTTCGGCCGCCTTGATGGTCCATCCGGCATGCATGGTGTTGGGGAGTGGAATGTAGACCGCATCAATCTCGCTGTCACACAGCAGTGCCTCATAGCTGCCATGGTGGCGGTCGATGCCTTGGGCGGACGCAATGGCTCTCGCCCTATCTGCATTGCGGCTTGCGACGGCGTTGATGCTCGCCTGCTGGCTCGGGGCCACATCGCGGGCGAATTGCTTTGCGATGCTTGCGCAACCCAGGATCCCGATGCGCAACGGTGAAATGCTTTGTGAAGTGGTGCTCATTTCTTGGGCCTCAATAGTGAGTCTGCTCCGGTCATCGCTGGCTGGCGGACCGCAAGAGGTTAGTGGTTCTGTCGGGGCTGTGTTTGGGCCACGCCGCGGTACTTGACCGCCAGCTCCATGCACGCGCCCGACTCGAGTTGTCCGACGGTCGCGCGATAGACCTCCTGCCACGGCGTCTGGCTCGGCCGGATCGCCGGCAGCCCTTCGCTCTTGCGGCGCGCGATCTCCTCGTCGGACACCAGCGCGTTGCATTGCCCGGCGTTCAGGTCGATGCGGATGACATCGCCCGTGCGCAGCCACGCCAGCCCGCCGCCGATGGCGCTCTCGGGTGAGGCGTTGAGGATCGACGGACTGTCCGAGGTCCCCGACTGCCGCCCGTCTCCCAAGGTGGGAAGACTGGTGATCCCGCGCTTGAGCAGCGCATCCGGCGGCTGCATGTTCACGACCTCCGCGGACCCCGGCCAGCCGACGGGCCCTGCACCGCGTATCACGAGGATGCAGTTCTCGTCGATGGCGAGCGCGGGGTCGTTGATGCGTGCGTGATAGTCGTCGGAATCCTCGAAGACGATTGCCCGGCACTCGAATCGTCCCTCCGAACCCGGACGGCTCAGGTAGCGCTCGCGAAACTCCGCCGAGATCACGCTCGTCTTCAGGATCGCGAAGTCGAACAGGTTGCCGCTCAACACGAGGAAGCCGGCGCGATCCTTGAGGGGGTGCGCGAATTCGCGGATCACCTCGCGGTTCACGCTTTGCCGGCCTTGGAGGTTCTCTTCCATCGTCTTGCCGGTGACGGTGGGCCGCGCGCTGCGAAGCAAGCCCGTCTGCTGGAGTTCCCACATCACGGCCGGCACGCCGCCCGCGCGATGGAAGGCCTCGCCCAGGTACTTGCCGGCCGGTTGCATGTTCAGCAGCAGCGGCACATCGAAGCCGAACTCGGTCCAGTCGCTCGGACGCAAGTCCACGCCCGCATGACGCGCCATGGCCATGAGATGCGGCTGCGCGTTGGTGGAGCCGCCGATCGCGGCGTTGACGACGATCGCGTCGAGGAATGCGTCGCGCGTGAGGATCGACGAGGGCCGCCGGTCCTCGCAGGCCAGCTCGACGATGCGGCGACCGGTTTCGTAGGCGATCTGCCCGCGTTCCCGGTAGGGCGCGGGAATCGCGGCGCAGCCCGTCAACGACAGGCCCAGCGCCTCCGCGAGGGCGTTCATGGTCGAGGCCGTTCCCATGGTGTTGCAGTGCCCCACCGAAGGCGCCGACGCGGTGGCGATGTCCATGAACTTGGCTTCGTCGATCCGGCCCGCCGCGAGAAGCCGCCGGCTCTTCCAGATCGCGGCCCCGGAGCCGACGAGTTCGCCTTCGAACCAGCCGTCCAGCATCGGGCCGCCGGACAGCACGATGGCGGGGATGTCCACCGTCGCCGCCGCCATGACCTGCGAGGGCGTCGACTTGTCGCAGCCCGTCGTCAGCACGACGGCGTCGATCGGGTAGCCGTGCAGGATCTCGACCAGCGCCATGTAGGCCAGGTTGCGGTCGATGGCCGCGGTCGGCCGCCGGCAGTTCTCGAAGGTCGGGTGCACGGGGAATTCCATCGGAATGCCGCCGGCGTCGCGGATGCCGTCGCGCACGCGCTTCGCCAGTTCCAGATGGACGCGGTTGCACGGATTGAGGTCGCTTCCGGATTGCGCGATCCCGATGATGGGTTTGCCGGAGCGCAGTTCCGCCGGCGTGATGCCGTAGTTCATGAAGCGCTCCAGATAGAGCGCCGTCATGTCGATGTGGTCGGGGTTGGCGAACCAGTCCTGCGATCGGAACCGGCGGGCGGTGCGGGTGGCTTCGGTCATGCGCCGTACCAGCCTGCGTCCACGAAGTACTCGCGCCCGGAGCATCGGGCCGCATCGTCCGATGCGAGAAAGAGCGCCATCTCCGCGACATGCGCGGGATCGATGCGTTGCTGCAGGCACTGCGCGGCCACCACCTTCGCCTCGCTTTCGGGTGTTTGCCACAGCTGCATCTGGCGCGGCGTGCGCACCGCACCCGGAACGATGCAGTTGACGCGGATGTTGAACTTGCCCAGGTCACGCGCGAGGCCCCGGGTCAGCCCCTCGATTCCCGCCTTGGCGGTCATGTAGAGCGACAGCTCGGGCAGTGCGAGGTGCCAGGAGATCGAGCCAAGGTTCAGGATTACCCCTTGACCCATTGCCCGCATGCCGCCGGCAACGGCCTGTGCGCAAAAGAACTGGTGCCGCAGGTTGACGGCAATCCGAGCGTCCCAGTAGTGTGGCGTCACGCGATCGACTTCATGGCGATCGTCGTTTGCTGCATTGTTGACGAGGATATTCACCGGGCCGCCCGATGCCTCGATCGCGGCGAACGTGGCGTGAATCTCGCCGATGTCGGTCAGATCGCAGCGGTGAAAGACGGGTGGGTGCGCGACGTCACTGAGTCTCGATTCGAGAGATCGTGCGTCAGCCTCGGCGATGTCCAGAAAATGCACCTTGGCGTTCTGCCGAACGAACGACTCGACCATGGCTGCGCCGATGCCCGATCCTCCACCCGTGACGACGACTCGCCTGCCGGCGAGGCTCGGATAGATTGCAGACAACATCTATTGCTCCTTGTGCTTGGCTTCTTGCGCTGTTTGATTCAACTCAGGAGTCGTGGGGGGCTCAGGCCGACCGGGATCTTTCAGTCGATGAGGCTGAGATGCCGCGCGAGGCCAGATTCCGATAGAGTGCCCGGACGCCGAACGTCCACGGAGGAATCCGGTCGCAGCGCTGGACACGATTGATCAGCGAACCGAGCGACGGTGTGGAGATGGTCACGCGGTCGCCCAGCCGATGCGTGAACCCTTCCCCTGGAGCGCCTCTGTCCTTGATGGGGGAGAACATCGTGCCAAGGAAAAGCAGGAATCCGTCCGGGTACTGGTGATGGCTACCGCACGTCTGCGCCACCAGATCCTCAGGGTCGCGGCTGATCTCCGCCATGTGGCTGGTTCCTTCGAGCCTGAACCCGTCCTCGTCCCCTTCGATGACCAGACCGACAGTGGCTTGGCGGATTGTGTCGAGCGTGAAGTTCTCGTCGAACAGTCGTACGAAGGGGCCAATGGCGCACGAGCCATTGTTGTCTTTCGCCTTGCCCAGGAGGAGTGCGCTTCGGCCCTCGATGTCGCGAAGATTGACATCGTTGCCCAGCGTGGCGCCGACGATCTGCGAGCGGCTGTTGACGGCCAGCACGATCTCGGGCTCGGGGTTGTTCCACGACGAGCCGGGGTGCAATCCGACGTCCGCGCCGAATCCGACCGCCGACATGGGCTGCGCTTTGGTGAACACTTCGGCGTCGGGGCCGATGCCGACCTCCATGTACTGCGACCACGTGCCCTGGCGGATGAGCTCGCGCTTGAGCGCTTCCGCTTCGGGCGAGCCGGGCCGGATGGCCGAGAGGTCCGATCCGATCGTGCGCTGCATGTCGGACCGGATCTGCTCGGCGCTTCGTGCATCGCCGCCGGCCTGTTCCTCGATGACGCGCTCCAAGAGGCTCACGGCAAATGTGACGCCGCAAGCCTTGATCGCCTGAAGATCGCAGGGCGCCAATATCCTTTGGGCGCCGACTTCATTCGAACCGTGTGCGGCCCTGGCCAGCAAGTCGCCGACGTCGCCCAAGGGCTCGCCAGGGCAGGTCCGCACGAAGTCGAGAAGGTCATCCCGCTCCAGAAGATCACTCAGTGTCGGAGCCGCGGCGGTGATGTCCAATACCTGCCCTGCGCGGATCAGCACCACACAGGGGCCATTGACCGGAGCTTCACGCCAGATGCGGCCTACCAGCAAGGCGCGTGAAACGTCAACGGGGAGAAATGAAGGAACGGAAGTCTGTTGCATGTGGATACCTGCGACGAATTGACGTGTGTCGATAGATGGCGAGGCTGTGGACGCCCGCCTGGGCCCTGTTCACGCGGGACGCACCTCGCAATGGCTTTCCATCCGCCAGTCACGCGGGAGAGTACGCGTCGCCCCGGTCACCTCGATCTCGGCGCGTGCACGGATGTCGGCGCTCGAGGCACCGACCGCGAGATCGAACATGCCGGGCTCGACGACGCGTTGCCCGGACATGCCGGTGAAGCAAAGCATGTCGACCGGCACGCGGAACGTCACACGGGCAGCCTCGCCGCTGCCCAGTTCCAGGCGTTGAAACGCTTTCAGCTCCGACAGGGGACGCACCACGCTTGCCACCCGATCCCGCACATACAGCTGCGGTACTTCGACTCCGCGCCGGCTGCCCGTGTTCGCGACTTCGAAGCTGAGCACGATCTCGCCATCCATGGGCACACTTGCGCTCTCCACTTCGAGCTTGCGGTACTCGAAGTTCGTGTACGACATGCCGTGGCCAAACGGGTAGTGGCTGCCGAAGTGGAAGGCAATCGGCGTTCCACCGCTCTTGAGCTTGTGGTTGTAGCTGTACGGCATCGCGCCGGCGCTCAGGGGTACCGAGACCGTGAGTCGGCCCGAGGGCTCTGCCTGCCCGGCAAGGACTTGAGCGATCGCATTGCCCGCCTGCTGGCCGCCCGCAAAGGCCATCACATAGGCGGCAAGCCGCTCTTCCAGGCCGCCAAGGTTGTACGGTCGCCCGCTGGTCAAAACCACAACAGTCGGCGTTCCAGTGTCGACCACGGCTTGGAGAAGTTCTTGCTGTACGCCCGGAAGGTCCAGCGAGTCCGTGTCGGAGCCCTCGCCAATGGTGCCGGTCTGGAACAGGCCTGCGAGGTCGCCTAGGCATACGATCGCCACATCGGCCGCGCGGGCAGCTTGTACTGCGTCCGCGATCTCGTCGGTGCGGTGCGAGAGCGGTGATGCCGGCCGTACGGCTTCCTTCGTGACATCGCCCGGGAACACGGGCGCGCCCTTGCGGCGCACCTCGATGATCTGGCAACCTCGCGCGTATCGCACGCGCTCTTCTCCAAAGACCTCCTGCAGGGCCTGCAAGGGCGTCACGATGTGCCGGGTGTCCTCGGCCTGGTTGTGCAACACGACGTGGGCGGGATAGCTGTAGCCGCTGAGTTGGGCCAGTGGGTCCGCCGCAGTCGGCCCGATCACCGCAAGGCGCGGTTTCGCCGTGGGATCGAGTGGCAGTACTGCGCCGCGATTGTCGAGCACGGTGATCGACTGGCGTGCCGCCTCCAGCGCCGTGGCAATCGCGGCCGGTGTCCGCAGTGCTGGCGGTGTTGCACCGTCTTCGAACGTCTTCTCGAATAGCCCGAGCCGGAATTTCTCGGTCAGCACACGTGCGACGATTCGATCGATGGTCGCCATCGTGATCAGGCCGCGCTCAAGCGCTTGTGCGAGGTGTTGCGCGCAATCGTCGCTCGGCAGTTCGATGTCCAGGCCGGCATTGAAAGCCAGCGCGGCTGCTTCGGTCGCATCGGCGGCAACCCCATGGTGTTGGTACAGCAGGCTGGCGCCGACATAGTCGGCCACCACCAGGCCGTCGAAGCCCCACTGTTCGCGCAGCACTTCGGTCAGCAGGTGATGCGAAGCGTGCACCGGCTCGCCATCGATGTCGTGGTAGGCCGGCATCACCGAACCGGCGTTTGCCTGCTTGACCGCCATTTCGAACGGCAGCAGGAAAATGTCGTTCAGTTCGCGCCAGCCCACGTGCACCGGGGCGTGGTTGCGGCCGCCTTCGCTGAACGAATGGCCGACGTAGTGCTTCAGGGTCGCCAGCAGGTCGCGCTTGGGGCCTTGCAGCCCTCGCACATACCGCGTCGCCAAGACACCGACAAGGTACGGGTCCTCGCCGAAGGTCTCTTCGGTACGGCCCCAGCGCACGTCACGCGAAACATCAAGTACCGGCGCCAAGCCCTGCTGGCAGCCGAGTTCGCGGCATTCAAAGCCGATCTGTTCGCCCACCTTCTGAACGAGTTCCGGGTTCCAGGTAGCGCTCAGCCCCAGTGGCGACGGAAACAGGGTGCCATCGCGAGTCATCATCCCCGTCAGGCATTCCTCGTGCGACAACGCCGGGATGCCAAGTCGCGTCTCGTTGCGCAAGAAGCGCTGCAGCTTGTTGAGCGCGCGCAACCCGCTAGCGGCCTCGACGCTGCGCGTGCCGAGCGGCCGGGTGATCTGACCGAAGCCATTGGCCAGGCGCCGTTGCACCGACTCGGGGTCGCTGGCCCCGATGAATGCCTCACCGGGTCGCACGCGATGTTCGCCACTTTCGGCCAGGATCAGCCAGAAGGCGTGCATTTGAGCAATCTTTTCTTCCAGCGTCATGCGGCTGAGCAGGTCGCTGACCCGCTCGGAGACGGGTACGGATGGGTCTTTGTAAGGAGCGTTCATGAAAAAGGGGTTTCCAGGTGGTTGCAGATCAGTAGCCCAGGCGCGCGAGCGCGAAGCCGGCGGCGTCGAACAAGTGACAATCGGTGGAGGGGACCGTGAAGGATTCGTTGTCGCCCGGCCGCGCATTGCTGTGGCCGTTGACCTTGGCAATCAGGCTTTCACGATTGGCGCCCTCCAGATAGACGTAGCTGTATTCGCCGAAGTGTTCGACCTGTTGGACCCGCTTGGTAATCGACGCAACGCCGTCAGCGCGGCCGGCGGCCAGATGTTCGGGCCGGATCCCGAGCGTGACCCGGCTTCCTGGGGACGCTGAAGCGAAGCGCTGTGTGAGCCGAATGCACTCGCCGCCGCCGTCGAGTTGCAGCATGACGCGGTCTCCCTCCGACTCGAGCACCGTTGCCGGCAGGAAATTCATCTTCGGCGAGCCGAGGAAACCCGCGACGAACAGGTCGCGCGGACGATGGTAAAGGTCCATCGGCGAACCGATCTGCGCGACACTGCCGTGATCGAGCATGCCCTGGCCGGAGCGCAGCAGCACGATCTTGTCGGCGAGGGCCATCGCCTCTGTTTGGTCGTGCGTCACATAGACGGCGCTGGCGCGGTTGAACTCGCGGTGCAGCCGGGCGATCTCGGCACGCATGTGTACCCGCAGCGCGGCATCGAGATTCGACAGCGGCTCATCGAAAAGGAATACGTTGGGCTTGCGGACGATCGCGCGGCCGATGGCGACACGCTGGCGTTGCCCGCCGGACAGCGCCTTGGGCAAGCGCTCGAGCAGATGGCTGATCTGAAGAATCTTCGCAGCATCCTGCACGCGACGCTCGATCTCCTGCTTGTCGATCTTGGCCTGGCGCAAGCCGAACGCCATGTTTTCGAACAGGCTCATGTGCGGATACAGGGCGTAGTTCTGAAACACCATCGCCACCTCACGGTGCGCGGGTGGGACGTCATTCATGCGCACCCCGCCGATGGTCAGATCGCCTGCGGTGATTGTTTCGAGTCCGGCGATCATGCGCAGCAGCGTTGACTTGCCGCAGCCCGAAGGACCGAGAAATACGCAGAACTCGCCGGCGGCGATGTCCAGGTCGACGCCGCGGATGACCTGGGTGCCGCCGTCATAGGTCTTGTGGACTGAGCGAAGGGTAATTTGTGTCATGCGAATCAGCCTTTGAGAGAGCCGGCCATCATTCCTTTGACGATCCGCTCCTGGCCGAAGGCGTAGGCCACGATGAGTGGCAGCGAAGTCAGCGTCACCACCGCGAGCATCGCGGGGATGTTGGAGGAGAACTCGCCCTGGAAGTCCCACAGCGCCAGCGGCAGCGTGCGATTGCCCGGCGACGAAGTCAGCACGTACGCAAAGATGAACTCGTTCCAGAGATGGATGCCGTTGTAGATCGCCACCGTTGCGATTCCAGGTCCGGAAAGTGGCAGGAAGAGCTTGAAGAAGATCGTGAAGGGGCCGCAGCCGTCCAGTTCCGCGGCCTCTTCCAGCTCGCGTGGGATCTGGCGCATGAACTCCGCAAGAATGAACACAGACACCGGCAGACTGGTCGCCACGTAGGGACCAATCAGAGCGAACGGCGTGTCGTACAGGCCCAGGCCACGCGTCATCAGGTAGATCGGCACCAGCGTGATGTGCAGCGGCACGATCATGGCGGCGACGATCAAGCCGAACAGTGCCTTGTTGAAGCGGAACTTCAAGCGGGAGAGGGCGTAGGCGGCCATCGCCGCGACGATGACAATCAGCACGACCGAGACGCCCACGACAAACAGGCTGTTCCGCAAGTAGGTGAAGAACCCGCTTTGAAGCACTGCCACGTAGTGGCTCCAGTCGAGGTGGCTGGGCAGCGCCCACACTGGGCTGTCGAAGGTGTCCTGCTGCGATTTCAGGCTCGTGAAGACAACGAACGCGAGCGGCAGCAGCGTGACCGAGAGCCAGGCAAGGGCGAGCGCCCAGATGGCGCCGCGGGTCAGGGGCTTTGAATTTGTTGTGATGGCGCCGGACATGTCACACCTCCGTCTCGAAACGCTTCGTCAGCCGCATACCGAATCCGGCGATGAGCGTGACGACGAGGAACATTGCAGACGCCACCGTGCTGCCGTAGCCCAACTGGAACGACGAGAACACCGTGCGGTACATGTAGGTCGCCATCAGCTCTGACGCGCCTTCGGGACCACCGCCGGTCATCACGTAGATGAGGTCGAAATAGCGCAGCGAACCGATCACTGCCAGCATTGCCGCCGTGCGCACCGTGCCCTGAAGGTGCGGAAGCTTGATCTTCCAGAAGATGGTCGAATCAGTCGCGCCGTCGAGCGTGGCCGCCTCGCGCAACTCGGGCGGAAACGAGGCCAGCCCGGCAAGGAACAGGATCATGTAGAACGGAATGTTCTGCCAGCAGATGACCGCAGTTACAGCGGCGAGGGCAAGGCGCGTGTCACCCAGCCAGTCCTGCGCGAGTGCAGTCGCACCGATCGCGTTGAACACCGAGTTGATCGGCCCGAAATTGGGGTCGAATATGTTCTTGAAGATCACGCCCAGGGCGACACTCGAGAACAGCAGCGGCAGGAAGTACAGGATCTTCAGCGTGCGTGAGCCGCGGCCTGCCTTGTCGAGCAACAGGGCCAGGGCCATCGCAATCGGCAACTGGACCACCACCGACGCCAGCCCGAGCAGGAGGTTGTTGCCCAGCGCGTGCCAGAACAGCATGTCGCGAATCAGTGCGGCCCAGTTATCGAAACCGACAAGCACGCTGCCCTGGCCCAGCCCATTCCATTCAACCAACGACAGGTAGAAGCTGTCGGTCAAGGGGTAGATCAGGAACATCGCCAACAGTGCAATCGCTGGCGTCAGGAACAGGAAGGGCGCCACCCACTTGGGTGTGGGCCGCCGGCGGCTCGCCCACTGCGTCGGCGCCATCGTGGTTGGTGCGGCCATGACCTACTTCAGAACCTGCGCCGCCAGCGCTTCCATCTTCTGCGCAGCTTCTTCGGGTGTGATCGAAAGACCGAACATGGCCTGCACAGTGTCCTTGTGCAGTTCTGCCAGTTGCGGCGGCAGTTCCTGGTCATACCAGAGCTGCACGGCAGGCGCGTCGGCGACCAGCTTCATCACGCGCTGCATCGTCGGGTCTGTGATGGGCAGATCCTTCAGCGGCACCAGGCGGTTGTCTGCCAGACGCGCCTTGACGGACGCGTCATCGACCATGGTCGTGATCAGCTTGTATGCCGCGTCGGGCGTCTTGCAGGCGGTCGAGATGCTGTAGAAGTTGTTGCCGACGGAGCCGACGACATTGCCCTCTTGCCCCTTGCCTCCCGGGACAGTCGGGAACGGGAAGAAGTCCACCTTCTTCATGAACTCGGGGTTTTCGTTTCTGATGCTGGACGACTCCCAGGTGCCCATCAGCTCCATGGCGGCCTTGCCGGAGTAAAGCAGCCGCCGCGAGGCACCCACGTCATAGTCCAAGCCGTTGAAGCCTTGCGCAAAGGCCCCCGCTTTGACAAGTTCCTGCAGCCGCTTCCCAGCCTCCACGAACACCGGGTCGGCGAAGCTGCCGCCCGGGGCGCGGGCAATCGCCTTGCGGAACACGTCAGGGCCGCCGATGCGGTCCACCAGATACATGTAATACATCGAGCCGGGCCACTTGGCCTTGTTGGCCAGGGCAAAAGGCGCAACGTCCTTGGCCTTGAGTGCCTCGACGACTTTCAGCAGTTCGGGCCAGGTCCTTGGGGGCGTGAGGCCGAACTTTGCGAAGATCTCGGTGTTGTAGTAGATGACGACGCCTGCAGTGTTCTCGCCCGGCAGGCCGTAGGTCTTGCCCTGTGAAGTCGTGGCATCGAAGGCGGTGCGCAAGAAGCGTTCACGAAACCCCGCGTCCTTGGCCAGGTAAGGCGTCAGGTCCACGATCTGACCGGCCTTGACGTACTCGCGAAGTATCCCGCCGCCCCAGTTCATGAATACGCATGGCGGCTCGTTGGCGCCCATGGCGATCTTCAGCTTGGTCTTGTAGGCGTCGTTCGGGATCTGAGTGCGTTGCACTTTGAAATCGGGGTTTGCCTTTTCGAAGCGCGCCTGGGCCTCCTGTATGACCTTGATACCCGCTGGCTGGGTCTGAATGTCCCATTCCGTGAGGACCTTGGGCTCTTGGGCCAGGGCGCTCGTGGCGAGAGCGATTGCGGCTGCGGCGGATAGTGGCGAGGGTTTCACTGAGCGTCTCCTTTTGCGTGAGGTGGGCTGTCCAACGATGCGTATCGTTAGCGATAACGCTTCCATCGACCATAGGGCAAACCCTAGATAGAATCCCTATCCTCTCGGCACAGAACGGCATGCCGGCTCGTTCATGGAGCGCTATCTCTAACGTTATGATCAGCGACAGACGCAAGGTTACGTAAACGATGAAGCACCATCCCCCTACGTTGAAGCAGCTCGCAGCCGCCGCGGGTGTCTCTGTGATCACCGCGTCGAGGGCGCTGAACGGCCAGCCCGGCGTCTCTTCGGCGGTGCGCGATTCAATTCAGAAACTGGCAGCCGAAACTGGCTTCAGCTCTCGAAGAACTGCAAGCCAACAGGCGACGCTCCAAGAGCATTCCCCTCGGCTCCTGGATCCTCACGTTGAGGCGTCCCCGACCTTGGCGGCGTTGGCAGCGGCGACTGGCGTTTCGGCCATGACCGTGTCCCGCGCCCTGAACAATCGTCAAGGCGTGTCCAGCAGGACCCGCCAAGCGATCTTGAAGCAGGCTGCAGAGATGGGCTATGTGACCAATCGCGTGGCGCAAAAGCTTTCGTCGGGGCAGAGTGGGGTCATCGGAGTTCTTGCGACCCACTTGGACTCGCCGTTTATCAGCAGCCTCGTGACCGAGGTCGTTCGCGCGGCCACAGCAGTTGGCAACGAGGTCCTGATCTACACACTTGTTGATCACGACACCCGGCCTGCCGGCAGCGTGCTGCAATTGCTACAGCAGTTCACCGACGGTGTGGTGGTGTTGCTTCCCTACGGGCTGGGTTATGCGGAGGCCCTCACCCAAGGAAAGTTCCCGTTGATTTCAATCGACAGTCCGCGCGAGCATTCCGGATTACCCTCGATCGCTGCGGACAGCTATGGTGGTGCGCGCAGCGCCATGAAGCATCTGGCCGAGCTGGGACACAAGCGCATTGCGTTCGTCACGGGGGCGGAACAGCTCGAATCCGCGCAGGAGCGACGCCGAGCGTACGAGGATGCGGTTGCGGTCTTCGGACTGGAGCGCGATCAGTCGCTCGTGCTGCCCGGTGACTACTCTCTGGCCAGCGGACGCGCGGCGGGCGAGCGGCTGTTGAGATTGCAGCGTCGGCCGACTGCCGTCTTCGTTGCCAACGATCTCAGCGCATTTGGACTCATGGCCGTCCTGCAAGAAAGTGGCGTGAAGATCCCGGCGGACATGTCTGTCGTCGGCTTCGACGACCTGCCAGGCGCATCGCAGATCCATCCGGGGTTGACGACTATCCGCCAGCCGATGGCCGAGCTCGGGCGGGCGGCCGTCAACACGCTGCAGGCAATCGCAGCCGGCCTGCGGCCTGTAACGGACCATCTGACGCTGCCCACTGAGTTGGTGGTGCGCGGATCGACATGTGCTCCCCGGGGGCTGCCAGATCAGCATTGGACTTCTCGGGGCGTTGCGCGCAAGAAGGGTGTGAGGATCGCGCCCTGACGATCCTGTGCGAGAAGGTCCTGCTCGGTCTTAGCCACCTCAGGTACTGCGCCCGGGAGCGGTTCGGGCGTTCCACTTATTGCGACACAGCATGTTGCTCGGCGCCGCTATCGTGTCGGACTTCGAAATGGCATTGTGGCGCCCTGCAAAGAGCAGAGAGCACGAGCCACCGTTCGGCCTCGCTTCCTGGTAGTCGATCGGGACCAAGACGACTTCTTGCGAAGTTGCTGACATCGCCTATTTCTCCGGTTATTGACTACCAGGCTGCGTATGGGTCTCCCGGAGCCGACTCGGGCCAACTGATCGTCCGCGTCGCGGCAGCCTCCAAATGTCACTTCAACGCGAAGGAGAAACACCATGTCATTCCCATCCGAACGTTCAGGTCGCTCCGTCGCGATCACTGGAGCTGGCGGCGGTCTTGGCCGCGAGATCGCGCTCTGCCTTGCCGCCAAGGGCTACATCGTTTTCGGTACCGCCATGTCCGCCGCAGAGGTTCAAGCGCTGAAGCAAGCCTCCGATGGGCGCGTCAGCCTGACGGTCTGCGACATAACCAAGGAGCAAGCCGTGAGAGCCTGGGCGGGCGGCGTGTCCGATGCGCTTGGCGATGTCGGCCTCGATCTGCTGATCAACAACGCGGGCATCCTGACGCCGGGGCCTATCGAAGTTCTGCCGCTCGACGCCATCCGGCGTGAGTTCGATGTCAACGTGTTCGGGGCCCTGTCGGTGATGAACGCATTTCTGCCGGCCCTGAGGAAGGCCCATGGCCGCGTTGTGCAGGTCAGCACCTGGACAGCGAGCGTGCCGCTGCCGTTCAACGGACCATCGGGGGCATCGAAGGCTGCCATGGAGGTGTTTGCGGCGGTCTACCGCGCCGAACTGAAGAACTTCGGCATCGATGTCGTCGTCGCGGCGGCGGGCAACATGAAAACCGGCGGCCCGGCGAAGACCGCAGCGGCACTGGCCCGTGTCGCGGACGCAATGACACCTGACCAAAAAGCGTTGTACGGCCAAGCCTTTGGCACCTTCGCAGCCAAGCTCAACGATATGCAGAACAATGGGCTCGACGCCACCGCGGCCGCCATGCGCGTGATCGAACTGGCGGAGCAGGTGCCCGCGCCAAGTCGCGCGCCGGTGGGCAAGGACGCCGAGGAGATGCTCCGCGCCGTGCTGGAGAAATCAGACGCTGAACTGGATGCGCTTCGCCTCCAGATGGTCGGTCTCGACTGAGGCGCGCCTGCACTCGCCGGCGACGCGGCCCACTCGGCCCCATGGGTTCGCCGCACCTTGACTCTCCGACGTGCCAGGCCCGCATTGAGTCCTCACGCAAATGATTGAACAAGAAAAGGAAAAGAAGATGATCAACGATTCACGCCGCGGCTTTCTTAAATCGGCCGCAATCGGCTCCGCTCTTGTCGTTGGCGCCGAGATGTCGCCAATTGCCGCGGCCTTTGCCGACGAGATCCCGAAAGTCACCTATACCGGCGGGTACAAAGCAGGCACTGCCGTACAGGAACTGGAGCTGCTCGATCTCGTGGAGATCGAACAGAGGGCAGCCAAGGTCATTCCCAAGGGAGGATTTGGCTATATCGCCGGCGGCGCAGGCGATGAGTGGACGTTGCGCGAAAACCGGGCGGCCTTCGAGCGCAAGCAGATCACGCCTCGAGTCCTCACCGGGAAAGGAGCAGTCGACCTGCGCGCTGAAATCTTGGGGATTTCCATCGCTTCGCCCATCATCGTCTGTCCGATGGGCGGGCAAGGTTTGGCTCACGTCACCGCCGAAGCGGGCATGGCGATGGGCGCTGCCGCCGGGAACACCATCATGGCCCTCAGCACCGTCTCCACGCTTTCGATGGAGCAGGTTGCGGCGGCGGCCGGCGGACCCAAATGGTTTCAGCTCTACTTGCAGACAGACGACGGCGTGAACCGCGACCTTCTCAGAAGAGCCAAGGCAGCCGGCTACAAAGCCATCGTCTTGACGGTTGATTCAACAGCGACGGGCAACCGCGAAGCTGATGCTCGTAACAACTTCACCTTTCCTCTCCCGTTCGGAAATCTGGTGGGCAAGGGCTCTGGAGGGAACATCCATGCCCTGAATGCCAGCTTCGCTCAGAAGATCGATGCGAAGGCCATCGAGTTCGTGCTCACGGAGTCAGGACTTCCCGTGATCGTGAAAGGAATATCCAGTCCGGATGATGCGCTCCTTGCCATCCGCGCTGGCGCCTCGGCGATCCAAATCAGTAATCACGGCGGCAGGCAGTTGGACGGAAGCCCGGCAACCTTTACCGTTCTGCCCGCAGTGGCCAAAGCTGTCGATCGAAAGGTGCCGATCATCCTCGACAGCGGAATTCGGCGCGGTCAGGATGTGTTCAAGGCCCTGGCCTCGGGAGCAGACATCGTTGGCCTAGGCAGGCCGGCCTACTACGGGCTGGCGCTTGGCGGATGGAAAGGCGTGCATTCCGTTCTCAAGTTTCTGAATAGGGAGTTGAGCATGGTCATGCAGTTGGCCGGAGCCCAGACGGTGGAGGACATCAAACGCACGAACTTGGCATGACCGCCGGCGAGGTGAATGCTCTTCCATCCGGCATTGCAACAATCACATCGTTTCGCGGAGCGCATAGGGGCGCTCACCCTCAAGTGCGACTCGGAGGGTCACGTCGACATGGACGCGCTGTCTATGCCGATAGCAGGCTCGGCGAGATAGTACGTCGAGTGCGGTCCGCACGCGGGAATGAACCGTAGCCATGGACGGCTTGGACCTCATCAAGACCTTCCGCGAAGTCGCGCTGCGGCGCAGTTTTTCTCGTGCTGGCATCTCGCTCGGCATGTCGAAGGCCACCGTGAGCAAACACGTGGCCAAGCTCGAAGAGCGCAGCGGTGTGCGACTACTGCATCGCTCGACTCGCTCGCTGAGTCTGACGGAAGCCGGAAGAATACTGCTCGATCGCAGTACCGAGTTGGTGGAACTGGCAGAGAACACGCTGCACGAATTGCAGGCTCACGGTTCACAGCCTCGCGGGAGGCTTCGGATCAGTGCGCCTCACGGTCTGATCTCGGGTTGGATGTCGGATGTGATTGCAGGGTTTGTCGACTTGTACCCCGAGGTTTACATCACCCTCGTGTCCACAAACGAAAAAGTGAATCTGGTCGAAGAGGGCATTGACGTCCATCTCACGGGCGGTCGAATTGAGGACGTGAACCTGATTGTGCGGCGTCTGATTCAATACGAAATGGTTCTGTGTGCCTCGCGCGCGTATTGGGCGCGGTATGGCATGCCGCAAGTGCCCGACGAGCTGAGGAGCCACGGGATGCTCACGCTTTCTGCGATCGTGGATTCGCACTTGCACTTCGAGGTTGGCGGAACATCACGTCAAGTCGCAGTCCGCAGCCGAATGGAAGCCAATGACGCCATTGCGCTGATCGAACTGGCGCGCCGGGGGCTGGGTGTCGCGTATGTGCCTGAGCCCCTGGTTCAAACGCATCTTGAGAATGGCACCCTGGTGTCGGTTCTCCGGGAGTACGTTCCGAAGGATCAGTGGCTCTACGCAGCCTATTCCCAGCGACGTCACAACAGCGCAGCGATGCGCGCGCTGCTTGATTACGTGCAGAAGTCTGCAGCCTCTCTCAAAGAGGCCGCCTAGGCTTGCGCGGCTTTCAACACCAGGGCCCGGTGCAGGCAAGGAGTCAATCGCGACAATCGCACGGTCGACATTCATGGTGATTTGCTCTGCTTTGCCTGCTGCGCCGTCTGTCGAAGGCATTCAAGGAAATTTCGTGCCGCCGGCGTTGGTTGCGATGTGGCCGGCGAGCGCACTGTGACCTCTACTTGTGGCAGTGCTTCGGCCAGTCGCAAACGCACCAATCCACGAAACGTCACAGGATCCTGCACCATGGACGAGGCGACCACGGTCAATGCATCCGCGCGGCGCACCAACGACAGACCGAACTGAATCGACTGACAAACGACGATGTTGCGCGGTGCATCGAGGCCTGCTTTCTGCAGGGCCTCGATCCCGTACGCGGGAACCGCCCAAAGTGCCTGGTCCAGCCGCCGGATCGTGCGCACGCGTGCCAAAGGGTGGCCTGTGCGTGCAATGGCCGCCAGCGGAGCCTGCAACAGCACCTCACGTTCGAATCCATCCTGCGGGCTGGAGCCTTCCAACTCGCTGAGCACTGCCAAATCGTATCCCGACCCTGGGGCAACCAGCTCAGGGCCGGTGATCTCCACCAGTTCGACCGCCACGCCGGGGCAAACTCGTCGGAAAGCCTGCAGCGCATCGGGCAACAGTCGCGCAGCCGCCAGCGAGCTGAACGCCGCGCGCAGACGGCCGCCGCCATCGCGCAACTGGGCTATCTCGTTTTCGGTGCGTCGAACCTCGTCGAACAGCACGGCAGCTCGGCGGAGCAAGGCCTGGCCGACCTCCGTTGTCTCGACCCCGCGCGCGCTGCGCACGAACAAGGGCGCGCCGACGGCGCGCTCCAACTCTCGGATTGCGTAGGTCACGCCCGGCTGCGCCAACCCCGCGTCACGCGCTGCGGCGCGAATGCTCCCCGCCTCGGCGACGCGGCAGAAGATCTGCAGATGTCTCAGGTTCATCGAACGATAAGCTCTTGAAGGTGATCAGATATTTTGATCAGATGCGGAATGTTTGTGTCTTTTCTTTTATCCGAGCATGCACTACCGTCGGCGCACTCCTTGGCCGACGTCGCCCGTGCTGTGGCCGGCCTCCGGGGCCCTCAATCACCTCAGACACACCGCATGAAGCGTCTTCCCTCCCTCACCCTCCTGGCCATCGCCAGCCTCTTCACTTTGAATGCCCTCGCCCAAGGCGTCGCCGATGCTGGAGGCGACGCCTTGCAGCAGCGAGGCTTGGCGCTGGCCGATGCGACCGAGGCTCAAGTCATCGCATGGCGGCGGCACATCCACCAGAATCCCGAGCTCTCGTTCCAGGAAGTCCACACGGCGGCCTATGTGGCCGCCGCGCTGGCAAAAATGCGAGGTATCGAAGTCCAGACCGGCATCGCCAAGACCGGCATCAAGGCTGTGCTGCGCGGCGGCAGGCCCGGGCCGGTTGTGGCACTGCGAGCCGACATGGACGCACTGCCGGTCGAGGAGCACAACGACTTGCCGTTCAAGTCCACCACAAAGGGCAACTGGCTCGGCAAGGAAGTACCGGTTTCGCACGTCTGCGGCCACGACACCCACGTCGCGATGCTGTTGGGCGCAGCGCAGGCACTGTGGAACATGCGTGCCGAATTGCCGGGAACGGTGGTCTTCCTGTTCCAGCCTGCCGAGGAGCAGGGGCCGGGGCCAGTCGTCAGCGGAGCTCCGGCAATGGTTAAGGCCGGCGTGCTCGACAACCCGAAGGTGGACGTCGTAATGGGCCAGCACATCAATGCCAGCGGACCTCTTGGCATCGGCTACCGGCGCGGCAGTCTGATGGCCAGCGGGGACATGTTCAAGATCTCACTCAAGGGACAAGGCGGGCACGGGTCGTCGCCCTGGACCGCCAAGGACCCAACCATAGCCGCCGCCGAAACAGTTCTGGCGCTGCAGAACATCGCAAGCCATCGGATTGATCCATTGGACGGGCCGACAGTGGTTACCGTGGGCATGCTGCAAAGCGGCAATCGCGCAAATGTCCTGCCCGACACCGCCGAGATTGCCGGTACGGTGCGCTCGCTCTCGGCAAAAAACCAGAAGGTGGCGCACGAGAACATTCGCCTGAAGGCGCAGAAGATCGCTGAGCAGTACGGACTCACCGCGCAGGTGGATATCGACACCGGCTATGAGGTGCTGGTCAGCGATCCGGGTGCGACACAGGTGGTGATCAAGGCGCTGGAGGCGGCCGCCGGGCCCGACGCGCAGGCGAACGAGATTGGCCCGCGTATGGCATCGGAGGATTTCGGCTCATTCGGCAAGGACCGGCCGGTAGTCTTCTGGAACCTGAATGCCTCGCCCTTTGGAGACAAGGCAGGTGCGCCAAATCACTCTCCCGAATTCGTGATCGATGAAAGGGCCCTGCGCCTTGGCGTGCGGGCGCTGGTGGGCAGCACGCTGGCCTACATGAATGCGCGCCCGAAAGGCCAATGACGTCCTTGCGCTAAGCGCACGGTGCGCCGCAAGTAGCCCGGGGGGTGATGCAATCGAGCCCCCGAGTTGGCCGGGTTCTTGGAGCGCAAGGAGGGGGAACAGTTCGCCGTGGTGCGCGACTATGGCTTGTCGACGCTCGTCGACGATGCGGGGCGCATCGGTTTTCGTGAGCTTGTCTGATGCGACGTGAGTATTTGTCGATTGTCGGTCGAGCCGGCGTGCGGAACACTCGCTCGGTCAACGAGCGCTGATCCTCCACTGAACACGCAAATCGTCGGAAGCCAGGCCATCTCAACAGCGCCTCAGGATTTCGGGCCGCCCGACGGCTCCCGGCATGAATGATACTAAGTTGCGTTCAAAGATATAGAAGTTATCCAATCGAAACCGGTCATCGATCGGGTTCTCTCGTGATCTGATTCGAGCGCCACCAGCCCTGTCGTGAGGGCGCGTTCGACGGCGTCGAGGTTGGCGAAGACATGGTTGGCAAAGCAGTCCTCGCGAATCGCCTCCCACAGATGCTCGGCCGGGTTGAGTTCGGGGCTGTACGGAGGCAGGTAGATCAGTCGCATGTGATCCGGGACCGCGAGTTGACCTGCCAGATGCCAGCCCGCCTGGTCCATGACCATCACGATGAATTCCTCGACATGGCGCTGGGCGACCTCGGCCAGGAATAGCGACATGGTCTCGGCGTTCACCCAGGGCAGCACGAGGCTGTCCATCACGCCGTCGTGTGGGCTGACGGCACTGAAGGCATAGATGTACTTGCGCTCCAGGCGAGCGCCGACGACAGGTCGAATGCGGTGTGGCGCCCAGCAGCGACGCGGCGTGCCCAGCAATCCGAATCGCCCCTCGTCCTGGAACATCAGCCGCACCGCGCGACCTTGTTCAGCCTGGCGCACGACCTCTTGGCGTACCTGGCGGCGGAGTTTTTTTAAAGGCGGCCTGTGCCGCGACGTCCGCCTTGGGATGCCGGGGCCGGGGCACGACCTTGCGCCAGCCGTGACGGTCGAGCAGCCGATAGATCGTCGAGGGCGCCACCGCCTTGCCGAGTTGCTTCTGGTAGGCCTGCTGGATCTCAGCTACCGTCAACATCCCGCCTGCCTGTGCGCGTTCGACGAAGGGTGCCAGCAACTCCTGCTCCTGTTCGGCGCTCAAATGCTGGTGGTGTCTGCCACCGCGGCCTCGAAGATCGAAGATGGCATCACCTTCCTTGGCCCATCGAGAGTGCATCACATGCACGGTGGTGGTTGACCAACCCAGCAACTGTGCAATCTGCGCGGCCGAGCTGCCCAGCGTGGCCCTGATCAGCACGCACTGGATGCGCTGGTACTGCGCATGGCTGTCGGCTTGCTTGAGCCGTTCTGCCAAGCGCATCACGGTCGCCTTATCCCCAACGATCAGACTCTTCATCCACGACTCCTTGAAGTACGTGGACAGACATGATATCTAATCTATTGAACGCAAATTGGTATGAGACGTTCGTGACGGGACGAGCGTCATGCAGACCGCCGTCAATGCCTACAGGATCAAGGGTGATGGCGAACCCGGCGGCAAGGCGCCTGAGCAGTTTGCCCAATTCATCCGGTCAGAACAGATCCTGTATCTACAGGTGGTGAAGGCCGCCAACATCAAGGTTGACTGACGGCCTCGCGGTTTCTGCGTACGTGGTTTCGAACTTTTCGGACGATGCGCCTCGCTTCGGCTGGGGGAATCCCCTTCTGCAACAAGACGTGTAAGGCAATGTCGAAGGCTACGTCCAATGACGCGAGCTTGCCCTGCACGATGTCGCGGATCGCGCCAGCCATCATCCAGGAACCCAGCCGCCATTGCAGTTGGAGCTCGGCTTCGGTGGCCTTGATGGCGCCACCGCGAACGGCCTCTCGCAGGTTGGCCATGGCGAACTCCCGAATCTCGTCGTGCACCGCATCGACCAGCACGTCGTAGCGCTCGACCAGGGCGCGCCAGATGGGATCGGTCACGCCTTTCTCGATCACGGCGACGCAGGCGAACGCCACCAGGTCAAGTGGCTCGAAGGTGGTGCGATCGCCCCCTTGGATCGCCAGCTCTTCGGCAAACGCATTGATCAGACGCCGCACCACGGCGACCGTCAGCGCCTCCTTGGTGGGAAAGTAGTTGTAGAGGGTGCCTTGGACGACGTCGACCTCGACCGCGATGTCCTGCATGGTGGTAGCAACGATCCCCTTGGTCTGAAACACCTGTGTCGCGGCCTCCAGGATCAGATCTTCGGTCCGCTGGCGACGCCGCTCACGGCGGGTCGGTCCCCCCTCTTGCGCGGCGGCCTGTGAGTCAGGGGCAGGGAGTCTGGATCGGGTGGCCATCTGAAAGGTGAATTGGGTTCAGACACTGAGTGTACTTGCGAGGGTCTTCCCTAGGCTCGAGCTTGCTGAAGAACACACTGGACTACGCCGAGGATCTGCGCAGCGGCGATCGCCGCTCCTTGTCCAAGGGGGGCCGGCACGGACGTGCCCATTGGTCGGTTGCGATCCATATGACGACGCTTTTCTCGGCGACCCTTATCCCATGCAAGAGCGCCTGCGGGAGGCGCGCCCTGAGGTCTGGATTCCTCATACAGGGAGTGGAAGTGCAAAAATCGGAACACGGTCCTTCCATTTTGACCTTGCCGTGACACGACTTTAAATTTCCACATCGAGATGTCGCGGCGGAGGTCGAGATTCCGCTGACGGGCATCGAGGCGCATCGCATCTAATCTTTGGAAGGACAGGAAGTGGGCAAACAGGATCGAGTCATCGTGGTCGGGGCTGGCCCCGTGGGCCTTTTGACCGCACTCAAGCTTGCGAGGGCAGGCGTCGAGGTTCGTGTCATCGAAGCTCTGCCTTCGCTTCACCAGTCGCGACTTGACTGCGGGGGACGTGGCTGCATCCGGACCTGAAGTGCATGGTCCGGTGTGCTGCGCCCGCATACACCTCATCTGAAATATTCGATCATCAGTTCCGTGAGAGCGCGAATCTTTCTCGCGGGCTGTCGTCCCGCGGGTCGCACGATGAAGCTGCAGGAAGTGGACAGCGGCTCATCATCGGGCCGATACGGCGGGCGATCAGATTCGAGTCGCTCGAGTATCCGACGCGGATCGCACAGTCGAAGCCTTCTCCGACGATGTCGACGAAACAATCGCGGGCATCAGTGCTTGATTGCGGCAAGCACGATACCGGATCTCGTGAGAGTCCGCGTTCGGGCGCCCGTCGGCCTGCATCGGGTGCGGATTCGGTGGCTGCGGCTTCGACGTGCGTCACCCAGCCACGGGTGAGCTCATCACGAGGGCCGCCGATGCTGGCGCCGACGACCTCGAGGCGACGGTGGCCAGCGCGGTGCGTACGCAGCCTGGCTCGGCATAGAGCAAGGAATCGAATCGGGCTGCGAATTGCAGTGGCGAATCGACTGCCGGCGTAATGCTCATGTTGAACTCCTTTGAGCAAGTTTAGCGCGCCAGGCAGATATGCTTATCCGAACATCGGCGCGTCACGATTCAGGCCAAGGAGCTTGACACTGCAATGTCGGAGCAACTCAGAATCGCTCCGCAGCGCGCGCTGCAGGCACTCATCGATGTAGGCCCTGTCACTCTGCAACCGCGACAGATTGACCCACCAGCCAACGCCAGCCATGAGCCATTTGAAGTCGACCAGATTGAGGAAGCTGTCGTTCCTTTCCTTTTCCCTGGCGTATGTTGCATTCATGTGTTCAGTCTCCTTCACATCAAGCGCGGTCTCACGTTTCCGAGAAAGATAAGTACAGCCACTTCGAGTGCCCATCACTGGGGCCTGCAATGCCAATGAGGGCGAGGACTACTTGGAGAGCACCAATATGTCCGATTTGCCGGCTCGTTCGGAATCGACGCGCGGCAGACCCTGTCCCGTGAGGAGGCGGCCCATCACTCGCGCGATGATCCGGAGCTTGACAGACGTGTCCAATGCCCCGGGAATCAGGCTCAGAGCGTAGTCGCCAAGTTCGGTATCCCAGTTCTGCAGCAACTCTGCGACGATGCCCGCTGTGGATGTGATCTGGACGCCAGCGGCGGCAAGCCGCTGCAGCGCCATGTCGTCGCCGATCTTCGTTGCCGAGCCGCTTGCATCGGCAACGACCTGGACGTTGAAACCTTCCTCGATCGCGCTGATGGCCGGCGCGATCACGCAGACGTCGGTGGTCACGCCCGCCATGACCAGGTTGCGCTTGCCGGTCGCGCGGACCGCGTCGGCAAACGCCTTGGATTCCCAGGCGTTCACGATCCCGACGCGCAAGATGCGCTTGGCAAACGCCTCCGGCAAAGCCTTCTGGATGCCCTTCATGAGCGGACCTTGGACGTTGGTCTCCTGGCTCGTTGTAAGCACGACGGGGATTTCCGCGCGCGCGGCCAGTTTGGCCAGGAGCAGCGCGTTGCGTTTCAGCTGGCTGCGGTCGATCGACTGGATCCAGTCGAAGATGCCGACCTGATGGTCGATGAGAACGAACGCGGTGTCCTGGAGTTTGAACAGCTGCACGGTTTGAATCCTTCTAGATTAGATGAGTGAATCACCCAAGCGGATCGATCCACGATGCCCGCCTGTTGGACTCATTGTGTTCATGCATCCCCGAGCGCGTAAGTGGGTGGAATGGATTTCACTCGTCCACCGCTTGCAGCGGCGAGCCGGGCAGGGACTCGATCGCAGCCCGGTGACCACCGCGACCCTCGATTGCTCTACTGCATGGGGGAATGAAATCCGGTGAGATGGACTATTCGGCCCGGATCGATTCATCGATAAAGCCGGGCAGCGCATTCCGTGCCTGGCGCCGGCCCATCACACATCATGCAACTCAATCTGGACTTCAAGGATCGTCATGTCGTCGTATTCGGCGGCACGACAGGCATCAACTTCGGCATCGCCGAGGCGTTCGCTCGACAAGGCGCCAGGCTGACGGTCGTCAGTCGCAAGCCCGACAACGTGGACAAGGCGTGCGCCGCGCTGGCCCGACACGACGGCCCGGTGGGCGGCATTTGCGCCGATGTTCGCGACTTCGACGCCGTGGGCCTGGGACTGCAGTCCTGTGTCGACAAATTCGGCGAAATCGACGTTCTCGTATCGGGCGCCGCGGGCAACTTCCTGTGCGAGGCGAAAGACATGTCTTCTAACGGCTTCAAGGCGGTGGTCGACATCGATCTCATCGGCACGTTCAATGTCCTGCGCCAGGCGTTCCCCTATATGCGCAAGCCCGGAGGGATCGCAATCAACATCACGGCCCCGCAGTCCTCCATCCCGATGCGCTATCAAGCGCATGCCTGTGCCGCAAAGGCCGGCGTCGACCAGCTCACGCGCGTCCTGGCGCTCGAATGGGGGTCGTTCGGCCTGAGGGTCAATGCGATTTCGCCGGGGCCGATCGCGCAGACCGAAGGATTCAAGCGCTTGATCGCCGATGGCGAGCAGGAGGAAGCGCGCAGTGCCGAGACCGTGCCGCTGAAGCGGCTGGGCAACGTGGACGACATCGCCAATCTGGCGCTCTTCCTGGCTTCTCCTTATGCGAGCTATGTTTCCGGAGCCGTGGTGCCCTGCGACGGCGGCGGCGCGCTGGACAGTGTGAAGCCAATGCTGGAAGCGGCGGGGGTCCGCGCGATGCAGGCGAACAGCTGAAGTGGAGTGGAGATGAGCAGCCAGACCACCGAACTACTCTGGGCACCTTCCGAGGCGCGAAAGCGCAGCGCACATATCAGTGCCTATACCGCCTGGCTCGCGCAGGACACGGGTCTCGAGTTCGTGCGCTACGACGACCTCTGGCAGTGGTCGGTGGATCACCTCGAAGACTTCTGGGCTTCGATCTGGCGCTACTTCGATGTGGCGTCGACTCGACCTTACACACGCGTTCTGTCCCATGCTCGCATGCCCGGCGCACGCTGGTTCGAAGGCGCGCGAATCAATTTCGTCGACCAGGTGTTCCGGCACCGGGCGCTCACTGCCCCAGCCATTGTCTTCGAGAGCGAAGCCGCGGGCCAGGGCGAAATGAGCTGGGGTGAACTCGAGCAACAGGTTGCCGCGCTGGCCGAAACGCTGCGTGCCCTGGGTGACGATCCGGGTGATCGCGTTGCGGCCTATCTGCCCAACGTGCCTCAGGCCGTCGTTGCGTTTCTCGCGGTCGCTAGCATCGGCGCGATCTGGTCCGTTTGCGCGCCCGAGATGGGGCAGGTCAGCGTGCGCGATCTCTTCATCCAGATCGAACCCAAAGTGCTGATCGCGTGCGACGGCTATCGTTTCGGCGGCAAGGCTTTCGACCGGCGCGACGTGCTGCGTGAGGTGCTGGACAGCTTGCCCAGCGTCGAATCCGTGATCTGGGTGCCGCACCTTGACCGCGAGACAGATGCAGCTTCGATTTGCGGCGGTCGCAAGTGGCTCGCGTGGTCTGACGCAGTCGCGGGCGATGCACGCCTGAAGTGCGCAACCGGATTGGGGATACATCTGGCGCTTTCTAGACCGGAATCGGGTGAAGTCCTTCACCGGCAGCATCATCTACGGACGGTCGGATGCAACGATCAATCGCGGCGGCATTCGCATGGGGACTGCAGAGCTCTATCGCGCCGTTGAATCGATGCCAGAAGTCCTGGACAGCCTCGTTGTCGATCTGGAATACCTCGGACGCGAGTCGTACATGGCCTTGTTCGTCGTTCTGCGCGAAGGGACGGCGCTGACCGAGTCTCTGGAAGCAGACATGCGGCGATCGATCCGCGGAGCCTTGTCGGCGCGCCACGTGCCGGACGAGATCGTCCGTGTGCCCGCCGTCCCGCGCAACCTGACCGGCAAGAAGCTCGAGTTGCCGATGAAGAAGCTGCTGCTGGGGCAACCCATGGAGAAGGTCATCAAGCGCGACGCGGTGGCCAACCCGGAAGCGCTCGAATGGTTCATCGAGTTCGAGCGCAGCCTGAACGGGTCGAGGGTCGTGACAGTCCTTTCATAGGCCTTACTGAGTGGACGAGTGAAATCCGATTCGTCCGGCTAATCAGAAGGATGGGGGCGCACTAAGCTGACTGCGTTGGAGACAAGACAGCGTTGGATCGCGCATATGGGTATGAAGCAATCATCGACCAGATCAGATCGGATTCGCCTGGGCGCCAGCCTCTTCCTCGCGCTGACGTTTTGCGTCACCGGCTCCATGATGCTCTTGGGCGTGCCGGTGATGGTTGAACTGTTCGACCGGGTCGGAATAGGGCAGTGGTTCAGGTACGTCACAGGCGGTCTCGAGATCGTCGGGTCCGGCTTGCTGATGCGTGCAGCCACCAGATTGCTCGGTGCGTTGCTTCTCTTTTTCATCATGGGGGCCGCCATCGCCACGCACCTGTTCGTGATCGGCGGATATCCCGTCTCGGCGATCGTGTTGGGGGCGGCCTGTGGTTGGGTCTTCCTCGGAGAAAGGAAATTCGCATGAAATCATCACAGCAGCCCGCGGCGACCGCCGGCTTCCAGGTACAAACCCAAAGCCGACGTTTCGAGGGCCAGGTCGCCATCGTCACCGGAGCGGCGCAAGGGCTGGGGCGTGTGATCGCGCGTCGCCTCGCCGAGGAAGGGGCAACCGTCGTCGTTGCCGATATCCAGGGCGATCGCGCCGAGCGCACGGCGAAGCAGCTTTCACAGCAGACCGGTGCCGTCGTGATATCGCATGCCGGCGATCTGGGTGAAGCGGGCGTTGCCGAGCAACTGGCCGCCGACGTGCATGGCCGCTTCGGCCGCATCGATGCGCTCGTGAACAACGCCGCCGCGCTCATCCGGATGCGGCTGGTCGATTTTTCCGAAGCGTTACTGCAAGACGCCATCAAGTGGAATGTCTGGAACACGCTGCGTGCGTGCAAGGCAGTGTTGCCTTACATGACCGAGCAGCGATACGGGCGCATCGTGAACATCGGCGGGGAGGCGTGGCGCACCGGCCTTCCGTACCACACCGTGCTTGCAGGCGTCGGCAAGGGATCGATGGTCGGGCTGACCGCGACGCTCGCGGGCGAAACGCTTCGCGACGGCATCACCGTCAACTGCATTTCCCCCGGCGCGGTGGAGTCTGGCGCTGACGGTGATCCGGAACCGTTGCCGGCGGGCTTTCGCGATCCGACGTGGACACCGCCGGATGTGCTCGCCGAACTCATGAAGCTTGCGGGGAACCCGGCGATTGGCATCGGGCGCCCTGCGCATCCGACCGAGGTGGCCGCAGCGGTCGCGTTCTTTGCCTCGCGTGAAGCGTCTTTCGTCACCGGGCAGCACCTGGGCGTGAGCGGCGGCATGGCGATGCTTTGAAGAAATTCAACCTGGAGACACTGATGCAAGAACCCAATATCGAGCGGCTGGTCGACGACGACCGCGAGCGCGGAATATTCCGTGTCCATCGGACAGCATTCACCGACCCTTCCATCCTCGAGCGCGAGCACGCCGAGATTTTCGATCGCTGCTGGCTGTACGCGGGGCACGAGTCGGAACTGTCGAAGCCGGGCGACTACGTCACGCGCAAGGTGGGCGGCCGACCGTTGTTGCTGACGTGCGACCCGAACGGACAACGGCATGCCTTCATCAACAGTTGCACCCACCGCGGCAACGCCGTTTGCCGCGAGAAATCCGGCAATGCCCGCGTGTTCACCTGCTTCTACCATGCGTGGTCCTTCAATACCGAAGGCGCGCTCGTCGGGTTACCTGGCGAGGACGCGTACACCGCCGCCTTCGACAAGAAGCAGATGGGACTGAAATCCGTGCCGCGCTTCGAGAGCTATCGCGGCATGATGTTTGTCAGCTTCGATCCCGATACCGTCGACCTGCAGACGTACCTTGGCGGCGCGCGTGACTACATCGACGCGATGCTCGATTACGGCGGGGACGATGTCGAAGTCGTTCCGGGTGCCCAGTCGTACAGCATGCGCGCGAACTGGAAACTGCTGGTGGAAAACAGCGTCGATGCCTATCACTTGATGTCGACCCACCAGCGGTACTTCCGCAACTTCTTGCCCGACATCGGAATGGATCCGACCAAATGGATGGGGCCGGGCGCGATGAAGGCCACGCGCGGCATCGCGCTTCCGAATGGGCACGGCCTGGTGGAGAGCCCGGCGCTGCCCACGCCCGTGACGGTCAGTGCAGAAGCGGAACTCAACAGTATCCGCTCCAACCTCGACGAGAAGTTCGGCAAGGAGCGGGCGCACTGGATCGCGGACTACAGCCGGAACGTGTTCATCTATCCGAACCTGATACTGATCTCGATGTGGCGGACGGTGCGGACCTTCTATCCGGTCAGCCCTGATTTCATCGAGATCGACGCCTGGGCGCTCTTGCCGAAGAATGAATCGAAGGAACTGCGCCAGCGTCGCTTCGAGAACTTCATCTCCTTTCTCGGGCCAGCGGGTTTCGGAACCCCTGATGACGTCTCGGGCCTGGAGGGCTGTCAGCGCGGATTCGCCGCCCACAAGGAAGCCGAATGGTCGGACATATCGCGCGGCATGGGGCGAGAACCGCTCGCCACCGACGAATTGCAGATGCGGGCGTTCTGGCGCCGCTGGCACGCAATGATGCGCGGCATCACCGGCCCCACAAACTGTTCGGACAACCCTGTAGCCGCTGCCGCGTGACGAGGTGACGAATATGCCTGAACTCAATCAAGACGGCTCGCACGCAGTCCATGCCGCGCACGATCGTCCCATCACCGCTGACGAAGTCCAGCAGTTCCTGAACGAAGAGGCGGCCTTGCTCGACGAATGGAAGCTCGACGAGTGGATCAAGCTTCTGACGGACGACGCGCAGTACCTGGTGCCGCCGCTGGACAAACCCGACGCGGATCATCGTGAAGCCTTGTTTCTGGTTGCCGACAACCACGAAACGCTGCGCTCGCGCGTCGGCCAACTCATGGGTCGCAGCGTGTGGGCGGAAAACCCGCGGTCCCGCACCCGCCGGTTGGTGACCAATGTGCGCGTCCTCGAGACCGACGGCGATCAAGCGACCGTGACCGCCAACTTTGCGGTTTGGCGCTTCCAGTTCGAGCAGACGGATGTCTATGTCGGGCAGTACCGCCACGTTGTCGTACGCGGGCCGGCCGGGCTGCTGCTTCGTGAACGGCGCACGGTGCTCGACCTCGAGAGCCTACGGCCGCACGGAAAGCTCAGCTTCATCCTATGAATCTTCACGCAGAGAAAGCATCGTCATGATCCATTACCGCAAACTCGGCTATGTCGAGTTGAACGTCAGCAACCTGGCGCGTTCGCGCGAGTTCTACGAGCAGGTGGTCGGCTTGCAGCGGATCGGCACCCGCAAGGACGGCGCCGAAGTCTTCCGGTGCGACGCGGAGCCTTATTCGGTCGTCCTGCACGAACACGCGCCGGCGGGGTTTTGCCGCGTCGGATGGATGCTCGAGGACGAATTCCAGTTCGACATCCTGCACAGCCGCCTGCGCGAGAGAGGCGTTCCTTTCGAAGTCATCAGCGCGGCGGAGTGCGACGCGAGAAATCTCGGCCGCGCAACGCGAATGGTGGAACCGAATACGCAGGCGACGCTTGAGTTCTATGTCCCGGTGGATCGTCCGGACGAGTTCGCCTTCGACGTGTCGCATACGAACATCCAGCGCCTCGGGCACGTCGTGTTCAGCACGCCGCACCGGGCGGCGGCGAACGCATTCTTCCGCGACGTGCTCGACTTTCTCGACTCGGACAGCATCGGCGAAATGGCGACATTCATGCGTCCCGCAGGCAGCCCCTATCACCACGGTCTCGGCATCGGAGCCGGCGAACACCCGCGGTTCCACCATCTCAATTTCATGGTCGAGACGATCGACGACATCGGACGGGCCACGAACCGTTTCAAGAAGCACCAGGTGCCGATCGTGTACGGGCCCGGGCGGCATCCCGCCTCGCAAAGCGTGTTCCTGTATTTCCTGGACCCGGACGCCTTGACGCTCGAGTACAGCTTCGGGATGGAGGAGTTCGCCGACGTCGGCCCGCGCGCCGCCCGCGTATTGCCACCGCGACCGGAGTCCGTCGATGCATGGGGTTCCGTGCCCGACCCCCGCATGGGCGCTGTCGGCGAGATGAATGCCGCGACCGTCGCGTCAACTTCCTGCTGATCCAGATCTGCCAATGCAACAGCCGCTATTGATGATGCGCGTCACCCGCATCGTGGACGAGGGGCAAGACATCCGAAGCTTCGAACTGGCTGCGGAATGCGGCTCCGTACCCCCTTTCACGGCGGGCGCGCACATCGACCTGCACTTGAGCCCGGGGCTTGTCCGACAGTATTCGCTGTGCAACGGCCCGGAGCAGACCGGCACTTACACGATTGCGGTCAAGCGCGAGGCGCAGTCACGCGGTGGGTCAAGCGCCGTGCACGATCGCCTGAAGCTGGGCGACCCGATCGGCGTGACGGGGCCGCGCAACAATTTTCCGATCGCCGCGGATGCTCGCGAGCATCTGCTGCTCGCTGGGGGCATTGGCGTGACGCCGCTATTGAGCATGGCGCGACACCTTCGCGCTCGTGGCGAGCCGTTCCGTCTGGAATACTTCACACGCTCGCGGGAGCACACGGCCTTCGTCGATCTGCTGTCCGGCTCCGAACTCGCGCCCCACGTGTCGCTTCACCATGGCCTGGAGGCCGCGGAGATGACTGCGTACATGGCGGAACGGCTGGCGCGGCGTCCCGACGGCGGGCACGTTTATGCATGTGGACCTCGGCCCTTCATGCAGCTGGTGCAGGAACAGGCTGCACAAAGTTATCCGGCCGACGCGGTGCATTTGGAACACTTCCAGGCGGACCCGGCGCTCGAAACGGGACCGCGGGAGCGCTTCACCATCAGACTTGCGCGCAGTGGCGTAGAGATGGAGGTTTGCGAGAACCAGTCCATCGTCGATGTCCTCACGCGCCATGGTGTTCGCGTTGACGTGATGTGCGAGCAGGGCATTTGCGGGACATGCCTCACTGGTGTGTGCGACGGGGTGCCCGATCACCGGGACACCTTCCTCACCGACAAGGAGCGGGCCGCCAACGACAAGATGCTGTTGTGCTGTTCACGTGCCCGCAGCCCGGTTCTCGTTCTGGACCTGTAGCAAACCCCGGAGCCGCACTTGTACGCCGAGTCAAACGCCCGATGCCGTTGCATCGATGTCCATACCCACGTGGTTCCGCACGATTTCCCCCGCTACCTCGGTGCGAAGCTGGATGCGCCATGGCCATCGATGATCGATGCACATGCATGCCATCGGCACGTGATGGTGTCCGGGAAGATCTACCGGACCGTGTCTCATCATGCGTGGGATCCATCGCGACGCATCGCCGACATGGACACGGCTCATGTCGAGCGCCAGGTCCTCTCGCCGATGCCGGAGCTGCTGAGCTACTGGCTCGACGCTTCCGATGGTGCCACGATGACCCGCTATCTCAATGAAACGGTGGCATCGATGGCCTCGAATGCGCCGGATCGATTCGTCGGACTTGGCGCGGTGCCGTTGCAGGACGTCGACCGCGCCATTGCAGAACTCGGCCATGCCATGCATGTGCTCAAGCTGGCCGGCGTCGAGATCGGCGGCAACGTGAACGGGGTGCCGATCGGGGACCCGCGGTTCCGGCCGTTTTTCGAGGCCGCCGAAGAATGGGGTGCGGCCATCTTCGTTCATCCGCTTCGGCCGGCGGGCCTCGATCGCCTCGTCGGCCCCGCTGCGCTGGAACAGGTGCTGGCATTTCCGGGTGAAACCGGCTTGGCCGCGGCGTCGATGATCACGGGCGGGACGCTGGCCCGTCATCCCCGTCTGCGCATTGCTTTCAGCCACGGGGGTGGGTCCTTGCCGATCCTGCTTTCCCGCCTGCAGTACGCCTGGGACGCCTTCGAGCCACTACGGCAGGCGATCGAGTCGGCGCCGCGCGAGATGGCTCGCCGCATGTACTACGACCACCTGCTGTACGACGCCGCGGCGATCGTTTCGTTGATTCAAACGGTCGGACCGACACAAGTCATGGCCGGCTCGGACTATCCATTTGCGATCATGGACAAGGAACCGGGCGGGCGCATCGCGGCGCTGGATATCGGCGACGAGTGGAAATCACTTCTCTTCAGCGGGAACGCGCGACGCTGGCTCGGCCTCGACGAGGAGGCGTAGCAAGCATCGCGAGACAGGCGGCGCCTTGAACTGGCATTGGGCGGTCATCCGCCAGGCTGCTGCTGCAGCTCGGATGCCAGCTTGGCCGCGACAAACTCCATCAGCGTCTTGACGGCCAAGGACAAGTGCCGGCGGCTCGAATAGACGACCCATGCACCGCCCTGGTCGTGGTGGTATTCCGGCAGAATCCGCACCAGGCGCTGAGTGCCGAGATCTTCCCAGACAGCGGCGAACGGCAACAGCGCAATCCCGAGCCCCATCCTCGCGGCCAGCAACTGGCTGCGCGCCGTGCTCGAGCGCAGACGTCCTGAAACCGATACGTCGCAGGGACCGTCAGGTCCTTCGAGGCGCCAGCGCATCTGTTCGCCCATCGTCGGGACGCCAATGCATTGATGCTTTACCAGGTCATCCAGGGATTGCGGCATTCCAGCGCTGCTCAAATATGCGGGGCTTGCGACCAGGTACTGGAAGGAATTGCCCAATCGTCTGGCCACGAGGCTGGAGTCCTGCATCGGGCCAACCCGAAACGCAATGTCGATGGACTCGGCTATGAGATCGAGGCGCGCGTCGCTCAGCAGAAAGTCAAGATGGACCTGGGGATAGAGCTTGAGGAAGTGGGCGATGTCCTCGACTTTCAAATAGTCGAAGAAATCCGCTGGTGCTGTTACGCGAACGGTTCCCCGCGGCTCGAGGACTGAGTCGGACACTTCGAGGCGCGCGCGATCGATGTCGTCCAGGTTGGTGGCGCAGCGTTCATAGAACTGTTGACCGGCGCTGGTCAGGCTGAGTTTGCGGGTGGTACGTTGCAAAAGGCGCGTACCCATTTCCTCCTCGAGGTTCTGAACGCGCCGGCTGACCGTGTTGGGCGGCATTCCCAGCCGACGGCCCGCCTCCGCGAAACTGCCGGCCCGCACCGAGTGAACAAATATTAGAACGTTGTTGAGATCTATGCTCATTGGTCGCGATGTCTCCGTGTCTTGCCTGCTTCGACGCATTTGACCACTGAGGTCCCCGGGCAAGAAGAGGTGTTACCCCGGCAACTCGAAGTCTCGCATGTGCGGCAACTCCGGTAGGCCGAGGCACTTCTCGACGGAAGTACGCGCCGGATGCCGCTCATTGGTGCCGGGCCTATCCATCTGAATCAGGCAAATGGCGAGGTGTTGTTTCGCCGTTGCTGAGCCATCGTGGCGATCGTCTGCTTGGCGCACTGGAAAGCAACTCGTAGTCGTTTTCCGAAGGAAAACCATGCGTCCCATGTCCGGCGAGAGGTGCGACGGAGCGAATCGTCATAGAGACCGCCACGTCCGGCGTCGCCGGAGCAGCGTCCGGGACCCATGCAAAGCGCGAGGGCGCGTCGATGCTGGCCCAAGTGTTGGCTTCGACTCCAGACAAGCTGCTGGTGGTAGCCCGTCGCGGATCCGGCCGGCCCCCACCCGTAGCCAGGCCCCTATGCGAGCTTTTCTCACGCCACGTGATCAATGCTGCACCGCGCGCTGCGCATACGGGTTTGCACCGGTGTCATAAAGTGTATTGCAGCCAACAATTGAGTGACAGTCATATTATTAACGACTACTCATCTGTCATCGCGTCCGTCGCGATGACGCACAGCAAGGACCTCACATGACAGCTACAAGCAGCGACCTGATGGTCGACAACCTGAAGCTAAGGGTACAGCGCCAAGGGACCGACGGTCCCGTGGTTCTGTTTCTCCACGGCGCGGGCGGTCTCGCCGGTTTTCCTCCCTTTCTGCAGCAGATTGCGAAAGGCCGCCGACTGATCGCACCCGACCACCCGGGCTTCGGGCAATCCCAGGATGCCGACCTGATCCGCGACGTGCCGGACATGGCAATGTTCTACCTGGACCTGATCGAGCAGCTCGATCTCACCGACGTGCACGTCGTGGGGCACTCGCTGGGTGGCTGGATCGCGGCGGAGATGGCGGTGCGCAACAGCAGCCGTCTCAAGAGCCTCTCGCTGATCTCTCCCGCCGGCGTGCGGCTCAAGGGGCATCCCATGGGTGACATCTTCATCTGGTCGCCCGAGGAGGAAGTGCGAAACCTGTTCTGCGACCAGTCGATTGCCGAGCGCCAACTCGCGCAAGAGCTCTCGTCCGAGCAGATCGACGTAATGCTGCGCAACCGCTACACGTTCACCAAGTTGGCCTGGGAGCCCCGGGGCTTCAATCCTGCCCTGCAGAAGTGGCTGCACCGCGTGAAGGTGCCCACGCAGGTCATCTGGGGCAAGCAGGACAAGGTGCTGCCGCCGGCTCTCGCTGCGCACTGGGGCCGGCTCATTCCTCACGCCCGCGTCACCACGATCGAATCCTGCGGCCATCTTCCCTTGATCGAAAAGCCCGAAGAAACCGCGCAACTGGTCAACGCCCATCTGAACGAGGTCGCCTGATGAAAGTCATTTGCTTTTCTTTGATGCCGTATCGGCCGCTCGATCTCAAGGCGGCCCGGGAGCACCGATCCACATGGGTCGTCCTGCCTAACTCCTTTTACGACCCCGAAAAGGGCGCGGCGGAGTACGAGAGCTATATCGACATGCTGGCGTATGCCGAGGATCTGGGTTTCGACGGCATCGGCGTGAACGAGCACCACCAGACGGGGTACGGCCTGATGCCTGCGCCCAACCTGATCGCGAGTGCGCTGATCCAGCGGACCAAGCGCGTGAAGATCGCCATCCTCGGCCGGGCCCTGCCGCTCGTAAGCAACCCGCTGTACATCGCGGAAGAGCTGTCCATGCTGGACAACCTCTCGCGCGGCCGCCTCGTTTGCGGCTTCGTCCGCGGCATCGGCGCGGAATACCACGCGTCGGGCGTCAACCCCGCGTTTTCGCACGACCGGTTCCACGAAGCGCACGACCTGATCATCAAGGCGTGGACCGACCCGGGCCCGTTCAGCTGGGAAGGTGAGCAGTACAACTTCAACTACGTGAACATGTGGCCTCGCATCTACCAGAAGCCGCATCCCCCGATCTGGATTCCGTCGCAAGGCTCGCAGGAGACGATCGACTGGGCGGCGGATCCCAGCCGGCGCTATCCGTTCATGATCACCTTCGCCCCGCGTGATGCTGTGGTGAAGAACCTCACCGCCTATCGCGACAAGGCCCGGGAATACGGCTATGAGCCGACATCCTCGCAGTTCGGCTGGGCGGCTCCCGTGTACGTCGCTGACACGCTTGAGCGTGCGATGGCCGAAGCGCGGGAAGGCATCGAAACGATGTTCAACGACTTCCTGAGGATGCCCCAGCGCATGCTCATGCCGCCGGGCTACACGTCGCTCGCGTCGATGAAGCGCATGCTGTCCACGCGCGCCGGCCTGGGCTTTGCGCACATGACGCTGGAGACGCTCATGGAGCTGGGCACCGTCGTCGTCGGCACGCCGCAGATGGTCCGCGACCGCATCGACCAGATGCGCGAGAAGACCAATTTGGGCATCTTCATCCCCTTGCTGCAGACCGGCACGCTCAACAACGAGATGACCAGGCGAAACATGGAGCTGTTCGCCAGCGACGTGATGCCGCATCTGCAGGCGAGCTGAGGCCGTTCATGTCCATCGAGCACCCGAGCGCCCGTGTCGCGCAGGATACGGCGTGGCAGGTCCCCGTCGGCAGCGCCCTTGCGCTGGCTGTTGGCATCGGCCCCATCGGCTTGTTCACGTACGGCATCCTGATGGCGGCGCTATCCGTGCAGTTCGGGTGGAGCCGGGCGTCGCTCGGGACGGCGCTGGCGCTTTGCGCGTTCGCTTCGGCGATCGCGCAGCCGATCGTCGGCATCATGATGGACAAGTACGGCGCCCGGCGGCTGCTCGTCGGCTCGATTTGCCTGTATGCCGTCAACGTCGCTGCGCTCGGCCTGACCGAGAGCGTTCTGGCGTTCACGCTGCTCATGGGGTTGAGCGGTGTGACCGGCGCCGCCACCAGCCCGATCGGCTACATCAAATGCGTGGCGGGCCATTTCGACCGGCGACGCGGTCTCGCGATCGGCGTCGCGATGCTCGGTATCGGTGCCGGTTCGATCGTCATGCCGCAGTTGGCGCAGTGGCTGATCGGCGCGTTCGGCGTGCGCACGGCTTATCTGGGGCTCGCTCTTGCCGTCGTGCTCGTCGCGCTGCCTGCCGTGGCCTTCATGGTAGCGGACCCTCCGGCCACACCGCGCGGCCCCGACCTGTCGCAGGTCGCACCCGGCCTGACCCTGCGTGAGGCGCTCGCGCACCGCTCCTTCTGGTGTATCTGCGTTTCCGCGCTACTGGTCTCGACTGCGATCAATGGTGCGCTCGTGCACTCCGTGCCGTTGCTCGTCGATCGCGGTTGGGACGCCGCGACCGCCGCCAAGGCCTTCGCCGCCGCAGGAGCAGCAGGGCTGGTGAGCCGGTTGGTCGCGGGCTTCCTGATGGACCGCGTGTTCGCGCCGCTTGTCGCGACGGGCTTCCTCATCCTCGCCATGGTCGGCATCTATTTGCTGGCACGCGGAAATGCGGAAGTGATCGGCCTGGCGACGCTTGGCCTGGCCCTCGGCGCCGAGGTGGACCTGGTGGGGTATCTCGTGCCGCGCTACTTCGGCGTGAAACGCTTCGGGCAGATCTTCGGGGTGCTGTTCGCCATCGTTTCATTGGGTTCGGGACTCGGTCCCTTGCTGCTGGGTGTCGCGCATACCCGGTTCCACAACTACGAACTGGCCCTGATCGGATGCGGAACATCACTGGCAGTCTCGTGCCTGCTGCTGCTCCTGGTCGGGCCCTATGTCTACGCGCCGCCGGGCGTGCTGCGCGAAGCATCGGTCGCTCGTCGCGGCGGGAGCGCGGCGTGAACGAATCCAGCAATTCCCTCATTGCGCGGACGACAGAAGTCCCGTTGTGTCGCTACTCAATCGCTCGAGGCCAATCCATACTGAAAACACAAGATCAAAAAGGCGAGACGTTGTTCGCCGTCAATGGAGACAGTGCATCCGCAACTTCACCGCGGATGCATCCTGCAAGGCCGTCTCCGTGGCACGCGAGTTCGTCCTGCCTTCGAGAGGCTTCATCGACCGCGGCCGGCCTTTGGACCGGTCCCGGTTGGTCGGCCACAAACTTTTCACTTCTGATGGACTGAACACGCAATGCAAGGCAACTACAAACTGGTCACGTATTCGACCGACAAGAAATCTCCCCGCGCGGGAATCGTCGTGAATGAGCAGGTCTTCGACGCCGAGCCGGCAGTCGCTGATCGCAGCCCGACGGGCAGGGGATTTTCGGTGCAAGAGCTGCTCGAGAACTGGGCTATCCGAAGCCCCATGCTCTCCGAATATGCGGCGGCCATGGCGACTCGTCCGGTCGAGGGCGTACCTCTTGCCGGCGTGCAGCTCCACGCGCCGGTGCTGCCGGGTGCCATTTACTGCGCCGGGGCCAACTACCACGATCACGTCGAGGAAATGGTCAAGGCGCTCGAGCAGCCGTTGCCTCCGGACGTACGCGCCTTTTTCGGCTCGCCCTGGTTCTTCATCAAGCCCTCGCGCACCTGCGTCGTCGCGCCGCAAGGTACCACCGTGCGTCCCGTACAGGTCAAAGCTCTCGATTGGGAGGCTGAACTAGCTGTGGTGATCGGCAAGACGGCGCGCAGTGTGTCCGAGTCCGACGCGTTGCAGTACGTGGCCGGCTACACGATCGCCAATGACCTGTCGGCACGAGATCAACTCAAGCGCGCGAACATGCCTGCCGCCGCGCCGTTCCACTACGACTGGGTCTCTCACAAGGCCTTCGAAGGCTCATGCCCCCTGGGCCCGTGGATCACGCCGGTCGACCAGGTGGCAGACCCGCAGTCGCTCGGCATTCGCCTGCACGTCAATGGCGTGATCAAGCAGGACTCCAACACCAGCCAGATGATCTTCCCGCTCGCGGAACTGATCGCTTACATCTCGAAGACGATGACCCTGTACCCGGGAGACGTGATCCTGACCGGCACACCCGCTGGCGTGGGTGCCGCCAGACGCGAGTTCCTGGCGCCGGGAGACCACATGCGCGTGGAGATCGACGGCCTGGGCGTGCTGGAAAGCAGCATCTCGTAATCGCTTTGCGAAAAGGAAAAACACCATGAGCTACATCCGTGAACTCGTGCCGGACGCGCATGCCGATCCCAAGACCGAAGCATCGGTGGTCAAGCCGTACGCGATGACACACGGCACGCTGGAGTGCCGCAACATGGCCGTGTCGCGCAAGTTCTACGAGGAGTTCCTCGGCCTGGAAGTCGTGCAGCACTCGCCGGTTTCGATGGGGCTGCGCTGCGGTTTCAAGTTCCACATCGTTTGCGTCGAGGTGGGCGACGCAGTGCACAACATGAGCTACCTCACACACTGGGGGCTGGACGTGCGCTCGCGCGAGGAGGTGGATGCCGCCTACGCGGCGACGCAACAGCAACGCGGCAGGTGGGGCATCCAGAACATGACCGAGCCGGTCGACCAGCACGGGGTGTATTCGTTCTACCTGCAGGACCTGGACAACAACTGGTGGGAGGTGCAGTACTACAGCGCCGGCTACCAGCACGAGGACATGTTCGATTTCGGCGACCGCTACGAGTCGTCGCTCAAGCAGCGCGCCTAACGCGCATAGAACGAGACAACATGGCATCGACAGCCAGAACCATCACGTTGCGTCCAAGTGGCAACACCTTCGAGGTTGCGCCGGGCGAGCCGATCCTCGGCGCGGCCATCCACGCCGGATTGAACGTCCCGTACAGCTGCAAGAACGGTATCTGCCGCGGCTGTCGTGCACGAGTGCGCGACGGTGTGATCGACCACTGCGACACCAGCTTCGGCTACCTGAGCCAGCTGGAACGCGATGAGGGCTATGCGTTGCTGTGCCGCGCCCACGCCGAAACCGATTGCGAGATCGAGGTTGAGGAGCTGGACGAGCTGAACGGCATCAGGGCCCGCGTGGTGCCGTGCCGCGTGCTCGGCATGGACAAGCGCGCTCCGGACGTGATGGTGTTGCGGCTGCGCCTGCCGATGAACGAGAACATGCGCTTTCTCGCGGGCCAGTATGTCGACATCCTTATGTCTGATGGCCGCCGGCGCAGCTACTCGATCGCCAACGATCCCGGCATCGAAGGTGTCATCGAGATCGAGCTGCACGTGCGGCTTGTGCCAGGAGGTGCGTTCACAGAGCACGTCTTCAATTCGATGAAGGTGCGCGACCTCATCCGCTTCGAAGGTCCACTCGGATCCTTCCATCTTCGCGAGAGCAGTGACAAGCCCATTCTGATGCTGGCCAGCGGCACGGGCATCGCGCCGATCAAGGGGATGCTCGCACATGCGCTGCGCAAGCAGATTCATCGCAAGCGCAGCATCACGGTGTATTGGGGCGGGCGCACGCGCGCGGACCTGTACCTGCTCGATGAATTGACGGATCTGGCGCGGAGCAACCCGGGCTTGTCCTTCGTCCCTGTGCTGTCCGAGCCCACAGCCGCTTGCGGCTGGACCGGGCGCACCGGCTTCGTCCACAGCGCGCTGATGGAGGACTGCACCGCCTCGCTTGCGGGCTCGCAGGTCTATGCCTGTGGAGCCCCGGTCATGGTTGAGGCTGCCAGGAGCGACTTCGTCGAGACATGCGGACTTCCGGAAGACGAATTCTTCGCGGACTCGTTCATCTCGGAAGGCGATCGGGCACTCGCCACTGCAAAGGAAGCGTCATGATGCGCCGTCGCGTTGAGAAGGTCTGCCTCGTCACCGGCGGCAGCAACGGGATCGGCCAGGCACTGTGCGAACGGCTCGCTGGCGACGGAATGCGGATCGTCGTGTTCGACAGGCAGGAGGCGTCAACGACCCTGAAGCTCGTGGAACGCGCGGGCTCGAACGGCGCGTGGATTCCTTGCGACATCACCGATCCGGCCCAGGTCGAGGCAGGTGTGCTCGACGCCGTGAAGCGGTTCGGCCGCATCGACGTGCTGGTGCATTGCGCGGGCATCTACCCGATGCAGGCCTTCGAGGACATCTCGTTCGACGATTGGCGACGTGTGTTCTCGGTCAACCTGGATTCGCTCTTTCATCTGCTGAAGGCGGTGCTGCCGGGCATGAAGGCCCGCGGCTGGGGGCGCGTTGTAGGGATCGCCTCGAACACCTTCCATGCCGGCACACCGATGCTCAGTCACTACGTTGCCAGCAAAGGGGGGCTGATCGGATTGATCCGCTCGCTTGCGGCTGAACTCGGATCGCACGGCATCACCGCCAATGCGGTTGCGCCGACCCTGGTGCGCACGAATACCACCGAGCAAACGCTCCCGCCGGCCTACTTCGAGTTCGCCAGCCAGTTGCAGGCCATCAAGCGGACATCGATGCCTCAGGACTACACCGGCACGGTGTCGTTCCTGTGTTCGGACGACGCTTCATTCATGACGGGGCAGACGCTGCTCGTCGATGGAGGCGCTATGCGCGCTTGACCCGGCAGACGCGCCGGATCGAACGGGCCGGCACCACTTGAGACAGCAGACAAAACGATATCCAGGAGACACATGACGGCTTCACCTATCGCGTACGACGGGCGTCGACGCATCGTTGCCATGGTCGCGGGCGCAACTGCGCGGACATGAGTTCCATGAAGCGTCTGCGTCTTCCATGGGTGATGCGTTGCCTGTGCGCGTGCGCGCCGCTTTTGCTCGGCGCGGTGGCGACCGGGGTCCATGCGGCCGAAGGCATCGCCGGCGCGGCAGCGCCGGTCGGTGACGCACTGCAGCGCCCAGCGCTGATGGTGCGGCAACCCTCCGGGGTCGTCTTGCTCGCTGCCGCGCAGGCCGGCAGCCGCCTGATTGCGGTGGGCGAGCGCGGCGTGATCGCCGTTTCCGATGACGGGGCGGGAACCTGGCACCAGGCGCGGGTGCCGGTCAGCGTGACGTTGACAATGGTGCGTTTCGCCGATGAGCGTCATGGCGTGGCGGTCGGCCATGGAGGGACGGTCCTGACCACGGAGGACGCGGGCGACCACTGGACATTGCGCCTCGATGGCCGCCGCGTCGCGGAACTCGCCCTGCAGGCCGCCAAGGCGTCGGACGATGCCGCGCGAATCAAGGACGCCGAGCAGCTCGTGGCCGACGGTCCCGACAAGCCTTTCACGGACGTGCTGCTGTTCGACCCGCGCCGCATCCTGGTGGTCGGCGCCTATGGCCTTGCGTTCTACAGCGAGGATGGCGGCGCGAACTGGCAGCCGTGGATGAATCGCATCGACAATCCCCGCGGCCGACATCTGTACGCGCTGCGGCGCTCCGGGAGCGCATTGCTCATTGCTGGTGAGCAGGGCCTCCTGTTGCGATCGGACGACGGCGGGGGCAGCTTCCGGCGGCTCGAAAGTCCCTACAGCGGCAGCTTCTTCACTGCCGAGATGCCTTCACCGAACGAGATCATCGTGGCGGGATTGCGCGGCAATGTGTGGCGTTCCTCGGATGCGGGCGCGAATTGGTCAAAGCTCGATACACCTGCACCAGCATCCATCACAGCCTCGACGCTGCGATCCGACGGCACGCTGCTCCTGGCCAATCAGGCCGGCATGGTGCTCTCCGGCCGCGAAACGCTGGCGCCGCTGCCGCTGAAACCTCTGCCGCCTCTCAACGGCCTGCTCGCGCGCCAGGACGGCAGCCTCCTCGTTCTGAGCCCGCTGGGCGCAGCCCTGCAACCCGCCGGCGGCGCTGCAGCTTTCCCAGGAGTCTCCCAATGAGCAACACGATGGGTGCTGCCAACTTCGATCCGCGTTCGGGGTCGCTCGTCGAGCGCCTGCTGTTCAACAACCGGCTGTTGGTTGTGCTCCTGTGCCTCTTGGCCACGCTGTTCCTGGGCTGGAAGGCGACGAGGCTCGAGCTCAATGCCAGTTTCGAGAAGACCATCCCGGCCAATCATCCCTATATCCGCAACTACCTGCAGTATCAGCAGGAGCTGACGGGCCTGGGCAACGCCGTGCGCATC
Source organism: Variovorax sp. HW608 (assembly GCF_900090195.1). Lineage (NCBI taxonomy): Bacteria > Pseudomonadati > Pseudomonadota > Betaproteobacteria > Burkholderiales > Comamonadaceae > Variovorax > Variovorax sp. HW608. The sequence goes on along the minus strand of NZ_LT607803.1, from coordinate 1,018,757 downwards.
GCGGTCGAGAATCCGCGCGGCACGATCTACGACGCGCAGTACCTCGAGACGCTCAAGAACCTCTCGGATGAAGTGTTCCTGCTGCCCGGTGTGTCGCGCATGCATATGCGTTCCCTCTGGACGCCTGCCACGCGCTGGGTGGGCGTGACGGAGGAGGGCCTGGAAGGCGGTCCCGTCATCCCGGACCAATACGATGGTTCTGCGACGAGCCTGGAGAGGCTTCAGGCGAACATCGCGCGCTCCGGCGAGATCGGGCAGCTCGTGGCGCTGGATGCGAAGTCATCGGTGATCTATGTGCCACTGCTCGCGAGTGACGCCGACGGCAAAGCGCTGGACTATGCGCAGCTGGCCGGCAAGCTCGAGTCGCTGCGTGTGAAGTACGAGGCCCGGGGCGTGCGGATCCACATTACCGGCTTTGCGAAGATCGTGGGCGACCTGATCGATGGCGTGCAGGCGATGTTGATGTACTTCGCCCTCGCAGTGGCGATCGCCACGGTCATGGTCTTCTGGTACACGCGCTGCGTGCGTTCTACCCTGCTGGTCGTTGCCGCTTCTCTGGTCGCGGTCGTGTGGCAGCTCGGTGTGCTGTCAGCGCTGGGGTACGCGCTGGACCCGTACTCGATCCTTGTGCCCTTCCTGGTGTTTGCCATCGGCATGAGCCATGGGGCGCAGAAGATGAACGGCATCATGCAAGACGTCGGGCGCGGGACGCACAAGCTCCTGGCCGCGCGCCTCACGTTCCGCCGACTCTTTCTCGCGGGACTGACCGCGTTGCTCGCGGACGCCGTGGGCTTCGCGGTGCTGTTGATCGTGGACATCCAGGCGATCCGCGAGCTGGCGCTGGCTGCGTCGCTGGGCGTTGGTGTGTTGATCTTCACCAACCTGATCCTGCTGCCGATCCTCCTGAGCTACGCCGGCGTCAGCGCGAAGGCAGCCCGCCGGAGTCTGCGCGCCGAAAGCGCCGAGGCCGCGGGAGCATACAAGCATCCGCTGTGGGCCTGGCTGGTTCGCTTCACGCAGCGCCCCCATGCGACGGCTGCCGTGGTGCTCGCCGCGGTGCTGGGTGTCGCCGGCTTTGCGGTGAGCACACAGCTCAAGATCGGAGACCTGGATCCGGGCGCGCCCGAACTGCGGCCCGAGAGCCGATACAACCGCGACGTGGCGTTCATGAACACAGCGTACGGCGCGTCAAGCGACGTGCTGGCCGTGATGGTGAAGACGCCGGATGGGCGTTGCTCGCAGTACGACGCGCTCAACAAGGTCGATGCGCTCGAGTGGCAGTTGCGCCAGATCGACGGCGTGGAGAGCACCAACACCCTGGCACAGCTCAATCGCCGCATGCTCTCCGGCTTGAACGAGGGCAATCCCAAGTGGTACGAGTTCCTGCCCAACCAGGACATGCTCAACACCGTGACCGCCAATGCGCCGCGCGGGTTGTACAACGACGCATGCGGGCTGTTGACCGTGTACGTGTACCTGCGGGACCACAAGGCCGCAACGTTGACGCGCGTGGTGGACCACGTGGAAGCCTTTGCCCGCGCCAACGACACACAGGACGTGAAGTTCCAGCTCGCCGCGGGTTCGGCGGGTATTGAGGCCGCCACCAACATCGCTGTCAAGAAATCGTGGGCGCAGATGCTGTTGCTGGTCTACGGCGTGGTGGCCGTGCTTTGCTTCATCACCTTCCGTTCGTGGCGCGCCGTGCTCGTGGCGGTGCTGCCCCTGGTGTTGACGTCGTTCCTGGCCGAGGCTCTGATGGTCACGCTGGGCATGGGCGTGAAGGTGGCGACGCTGCCGGTCATTGCGTTGGGCGTTGGCATCGGTGTGGACTATGCGCTCTACATCCTCAGCGTGACGCTCGCGCAGATGCGCGAAGGCAAGGACCTTTCGGAGAGCTACTACCGCGCGTTGCTGTTCACCGGCAAGGTGGTGATGCTCACCGGCGTGACGCTGGCCAGCGGTGTCATCACCTGGGTGACCAGTCCCATCAAGTTCCAGGCCGACATGGGATTGCTGCTGGCGTTCATGTTCGTGTGGAACATGCTGGGCGCGCTGGTGCTGCTGCCCGCGCTGGCGCACTACCTCTTGAAACCAAAGGCCGCCGCCCCGGCGGTCCATCCATCCCGCTCGCAACCCCGGCCCGTCGGGGTCGGCGGGTAGCCCCTCAACTCTCAAACACAAGGAAAACACCATGTATACGTACGCCGGATCCGTCGAAGTGAACCCGCCTGCCATCGAGCAGAAGCTGACCCACCAGCAGCTGTGGAAGGCGCTGGAAATGAAGGCCGAAAACCCGGTCGGCTTCGTGCCTGGCATGGAGTCATGCAAGATCGTCGCGCGCTTCCAGAACGGGTTCCTCCGCGAGGCGATCCTGTTGGGCAAGCCGCTCCTCGAACGCATCACCTACACCGCGCCCATGGTCGTGCACTTCGAGCGCATCAACAGCGTCGGCTGGATCACCAACACCATCAGCGAATCCGAGCGCGGCCTGATGCTGACGTTCAGCTTCTCGGTCGAGCTTCCCGATGTGAAGCCGGGATCGCAGGAGGAAAAGGAACTCGGCGCGCAAATGGGCAAAGGCTACATGCTGGCCGTCGAGACGACGCTGAAAGAGGCGCGCCGGCGCGCGGGCCTGAATCTCATCTAAGCGATCTCGAAAGCGGCGGGTCCGCCCCCAGCGGATTCGCCGCTGTCGACAAGCGCTGGACGTTCAGCGGGCGCAAACACCTGCGGCGCGGACGCGAGTCCAGCCACCCGAGACTCATGACTACAAAGGAGACAGCCATGGCACATACGACTACAGAACAAGGCCTGATCGAGATCGCGAGGGAATACTTTCGACGCGTCGATGCAGGGCGGGGCGATCTGGTCGAGCTGTTCAACGATGACATCGAGGTCTACTTTCCCAAGTTCGGCGTGGTGAAGGGCAAGCAAGCGTTGTTCGAACTGGCTTCCGGGCTGTTCACCCGCATCGCCGAGCTCTCGCACGACCAGGATTCGATGCTGTGCGTTGCCAATGGCGACGACGTGGTCGTCGAAGGCCTGAGCCGAGGCAAGACAAAGAGCGGCGTCGAATGGGCGGGCGGCAAAACCCCGACCGGGCGCTTCTGCAACGTCTTTCACTTTCGCGGCGAAAAGATCGATCGCGTGCACATCCATCTGGACCCGGACTACGGCAGTGAAGACCGTGAGCGGTTCCTGTGGGGAATGGAAAGGTCCTGGTGATTCCGAACACCGTTATCGCCGCCTAGGCGGCTCTTGGAGGAGACAAATAGTGAGAGATACGAGGGGGCGTCCTTCGCGGACGCTTATGGGTGCGGGCGTGACGTTGATGCTTGGCGCGGTTTCAGCGGTGCAAGCCATGCCGATCGACACGGGCAATGAGGACCTCACGGTCAACTTCGACAACACGGTCAAGTACAGCGGCGCCTCGCGCGTGAAGAGCGCCATCCCTGCCTTGCTTGGCAATCCCAACACCGACGATGGCGATCGCAACTTCGGCAAGGGGCTGATCTCGAACCGCCTCGACTTGTTGTCCGAGTTCGACATGGTCTATGCCAAGCGCTACGGCCTTCGGCTGAGTGGCGCAGCCTGGTACGACAGCGTCTACAACCGCAGCAACGACAACCCCGGCTTCGCCGGCGGGGCTTTCCCGAACCAGATTTCGGTGCCGTACAACGAGTTCACCGATGCGACGCGAGATCTGCACGGCCGCAAGGCCGAAATGCTGGATGCCTTCGTGTTCGGGAGCTTCGACGTTGGTGACAAGACGGTCAGCATGCGCCTGGGACGCCACTCGCTGCTGTGGGGCGAGAGCCTGTTCCTCGGCAACAACGCCATCGCGGGCACGATGAGCCCGGTGGACGTGGTCAAACTGGCGTCGGTACCGAACACGCAATTCAAGGAGGCGATCCGGCCGGTGCCGCAGTGGTCGGGCAGCATCCAGCTGGCGTCGACGCTGTCGGTCGGGGCGTTCTATCAGTTCGGATGGCAGCCCTACAGACTGCCAGCAGTCGGCAGCTACTTCTCCGCGGTCGACATGCTGCCGGACGGCGGCGAGCAGCTGCTGCTCGGCCCCGGCCTGGCCGCACCGCGGTTTGGCGATCAGAAGCCCAAGGACAGCGGCCAGGGCGGGCTGCAGCTGCGCTTGCGGGCGGACGAGACCGACTACGGGCTGTACCTGGTGCGCTTCCACAGCAAGGTGCCGCAGATGGTGCTCATGCTCGGTCCCTCCCCATTCGGTCCTGTTCCGTTCGGCTATCGGCTGGCCTATCAGGAAGGCATCACTGCCTTCGGGGCCAGTGCTTCGCACACGTTCGGCGACCTGAACCTGGCCGCCGAAGCCTCCATCCGTCACAACCAGGATCTTGCAAGCAGCCGGGCGGTCGACGCCTCCGCGCTGGCGCCTGGCGTGATCGCGCCCACGAACAACAGCAACAACCCCGCCTATGCCGTTGGCAACACGGCGCACATGAATCTCAACGCCATCTGGACGCTGCCGCGAACGCCCCTGTTTGCCGAGGGCACGCTGATGGGCGAGCTGGGCTGGAACCGTGCCCTGTCGGTGACCAAGAATGCGGCGGCACTGGACCCGAACGCGACCCGCGATGCCTGGGGGCTGCGCATGCAGGTCGAACCGATGTACCGGCAGGTCGTCGGCGGCCTGGATCTGGGCGTGCCGATCGGCGTGGGATACAGCCCGAGGGGCTCGCGCTCGATGGCGCTGGGCCCGGCCGCCTGGACCCCGGACGGCGGTGGCGACGTCACCATCGGCCTGAACGGGACGTACCTCGATGTCTGGCGATTCAGCCTCGCTTACACGCACTACTTCGGCAGCGCTGGCAGTTTCATCAACTCGGCCGGCACCTATTCCTACGCGCAGGCCCTCAGGGATCGCGATTTCATCGCGTTCTCCCTGCGCCGCACTTTCTGAACACCAGGAGACATCGATGTATCACACCCTATCCAAGGTCGGCATCGCCGCGCTCGTGGGCCTTGCGGCCCTCTCTGCGCAGGCCGGAGTTTCCGCCGAGGAAGCTGCCAAGCTGAAGTCGGAGCTGACCCCCTTCGGTGCGGAGCGTGCCGGCAACAAGGACGACAGCATCCCGGCGTGGACCGGCGGAGTGGCGAAACCCGGTGAACTGACCGGCAGGCGACCGGACCCCTTCGCCGGGGAGAAACCACTGTTCTCCATCACCGCCAAGAACGCTGCGCAGTACGCCGACAAGCTGAACGAAGGCAATCAGGCGCTGTTCAAGAAGTACCCGGACACGTACCGGATCGACGTCTACAAGACCCAGCGCACGGCCGCGGCGCCGCAATGGGTCTACGACAATACGTTCCGCAACGCGAGCCAGGCGAGCACCGTTGAAAGCGACGGCGGCCCGATCCCCAAGGGAGCGTACGGCGGCATCCCGTTCCCGATCCCGAAGAACGGCGTCGAGATCATGTGGAACCACATCCTGCGTTGGCGCGGCGAAGCGGTGCACATGGACTACAAGGCCTACCAGTTGACCACCGACGGCCGCTGGATCATGGTGGTCGATGCCAGCAACGACATGGCCATGCCCTTCTATTTCAAGGAGGGCAACGCCGACAGCTATCAGGGGGAACACTGGCTCGTGCGCGCGGTCAACATCGGTCCGCCGATCCGCTCGGGCGAGGGCATCCTTGGCCGGATGCAGCTCGACGAGAGCAAGTCGCAGTCGTGGGTCTACCTCACAGGTCAGCGCCGCATCCGCAAGCTGCCGAATCCGTGTTGCGACACGCCGTCGCCGTTCTCCGCCGGAGTATCGACATTCGACGAGGTCGACGTCTTTTCGAACCGGATGGACAAGTTCAATTGGAAGCTGGTCGGCAAGCAGGAGATGTATATCCCGTACAACGGCAACAAGATCCAGAACGCCAAAAGCGATGCGGTGATCCTGGGCTCGGGCCGTCATCTCAACCCCGACGAACTTCGGTGGGAACTGCACCGCGTCTGGGTTGTCGAGGCAACGCTCAAGCCCGGGCAGCGCCACGTGTTGCCCAAATCGCGCTACTACCTCGACGAGGATACCTGGGAAGTCGTGCTCAGCGACCGTTGGGACGCCAACGGGCAGCTCGCGCGCACAGGCTTCGAGGTCATGCTGGCAATGCCGGACCTGCCCGGCACCGTAGGACTGCCGCAGGGCGTGTACGACCTGATCTCCGGCAGTGGATTTGTCCTGGGGCTGGACGCCGAGGTGAAGAGGCCGTACCAAGCGGTACCGCGCCAGAAGGACACGCTGTTCTCGCCCGACTCGCTGGCCGCTGAAGGCGTGCGCTGAGCAGGCCAGGGGGGGCGTTCCGGGCTGCATTCTCAAACTCAATGACTCAACATCTCATGAATGATCTGATTGGAAGAACAGCGCTTGTCACCGGAGCAGCGCAAGGGCTTGGCCGCGTGTACGTCGATGCGTTGCTCGCGCAAGGCGTGCGCGTCGCGGCCGCCGATATCAAACCGGTTGACCTTGACCGCTGGGCCGAGCAGGCGAAAGCCGGCGATGTGATCGGGCTTCAGCTGGATGTGGCGACTGAATCATCGGTGCAAAAGGCGATCAACGCCGCCGTCGAGCACTTCGGGAAGCTGGACATCCTGATCAACAACGCATCCATCGCCGTGGACCTGGATCGCAAGCCGCTTATCGAGATGGAGGCGGCGTCATGGGAGCGCGTCATGAACGTGAATGCCAAGGGTGCTTTCCTGTGCATGCGCGAGGCCGCGAAGGTGATGGTTGCGCAGCGCTACGGAAAGATCGTCAACGTCGCCTCCACCACGGTGCTGACGGGCGAACCCCGCATGCTGCATTACGTCGCATCCAAAGGCGCGGTCATCGGCATGACCCGCGTCGCCGCACGTGAGCTGGGTGAGCATGGGGTCACGGTCAACTGCATCGCCCCCGGACTGACCATGACCGATGCGATCAGGGCCACCGGTGCCTTTGGCGGCGAGGCCTACCAGGCCAAGATACGGCTTCGCTCCATTCCCCGTGAGCAGGTGGCCGACGATCTCTGCGGGGCCATGCTCTTCCTGTCGTCGGCCCAAAGCGATTTCATCACCGGCCAGACTCTCACAGTGGATGGCGGGGCTGTGATGTTGTGACCTGGAGGGACAGGCCGTGCCCGCCACGCCGCCCCAAGCCGTCGGGGTATTGAGCCGTGCATTCGCCGCCGCGGTGCGGCGGGACTTTGCGGACCATAGGGTCCAGGTGGCAGTGAGCGCGGCGCCTAGGCGCCGGAGGAGTTCCCGCACCTCATCCGGTCAGAGCACAAGCAGTACCTGCAGGTGGTGAAGGCGGCCAATCTCAAGGTCGAGTGACAACCTAGCGGCTCTTGCGGACGTGGTTGCGAACCTTGCGGATGATGCGCTTTGCTTCAGCCGAAGAGATCCCCTTCTGCAGCAGCACGTGAAAGGCGATGTCGAAAGACACGTCCAATGACGGGAGCCTGCTCTGGGCGATGTCGCGGATCGCCCCGGCGATCATCCAGGACCCGATGCGCCATTGCAGCAAGAGTTCGGCTTCCGTGGCCTTGATCGCTCCGCTGCGCATGGCGTCCCGCAGGTTGGCCATCGCGAAGTCGAGGATCTCGTCGTGCAGCGTGTCGACGAGGACGTCATGGCGATCGACCAGCGCCCGCCAGATGGGATCGGTCGCTCCCTTTTCGATCAATGCCGCGCACGCAAAAGCCACCAGTTCGAGCGGCTCGAAGTGATTGTGCTCGTCCCTTGGGGCCGACAACTCTTCGGCATATGCATTGATCAGGCGGCGCACCACGGCAACGGTCAGCGCCTCCTTGTTGGGGAAGTAGTTGTAGAGGGTGCCCTGGGCCACGTCGACCACGCCCGCGATGTCCTGCATGGTCGTGGTCACGATGCCCTTGGACTGGAAGACCCGCGTCGCGGCTTCAAGGATCAGGTCTTCGGTGCGCTGGCGGCGGCGTTCGCGGCGGGTCGGGCCCTCTTGTTTGGAGGCCTGCAAGTCAGGGGTGGACATCTTGGAGCCGGTCGCCATCTAAAGCATGAGTTAGGTTCACAGACTGAGCTGATTGTAATTCGAGGGATTTCCCTCATTTTTTGTAGTGACCATGAGTCATAAACTGACTCACATTCATAGTACAGAACCGCTAACAGAGATTGGCATTCGAAAGGAGCCTTCCATGGCACACCAATACGACGACCGCCCGCTCATCGTGGGCATCGGTGGCACCACCCGTGCGGGCTCTTCCTCCGAGCGCGCCTTGAGCATCAGTCTGCGCGCGGCCGAGGCCGAAGGTGCGAGCGTCGTGATGCTGTCGGGCACGGAGCTGGAAATGCCGATGTACGCACCCGAGCGCCCGGAGCGCAGCTCCAACGCGCAGCGCCTGCTTTCCCTTGTTTCCGGGTGTGACGGGTTGATCCTGTCGTCACCGTCTTATCACGGAGGCATCTCGGGCATGCTGAAGAATGCGCTGGACTACACGGAGGATCTGCGCAACGGCGATCGCTGCTACCTTTCCGACTGCCCGGTCGGTCTCATCGCCTGCGGAGCCGGCTGGCAAGGTGCTGCCACGGCGCTGTCGGCCCTTCGCTCCATCGTCCATGCGCTGCGCGGATGGCCCACTCCGCTCGGGGTGATGCTCAACAGCGCGGGCGGGTTGTTCGATGCGGATGGGAACTGTGTGGCTCCCAATGGGCAGGCGCAACTCGAAGCCGTCGGGCGGCAGGTGATGCAATTCGCCAGCGCGTGGAAGACCGCGCGATTGACCGCTGCTTGAGTTCGGTAGCTGCAACGAGAGAGGAAAGCATGACCGACCCGAAAGCCTTGGCCGCGGCCGAGCCCAGCCGCCGCGTGGATGCGCCGCCCACCGACGTGCCTGTCGTCGATTGCGACCCGTACGGCGACGCGTTCCTGATGGATCCCTATCCCGTGCATGAGCGCTTGCGCGAAGCCGGCCCGGTGGCATGGATTCCCGAATACGGCGTCTATGCCGTTGCGCGTTACGACGATGTGCGCAAGGTGCTCATGGACCACCACAGCTATATCTCCTCGGCGGGCAACGGCCTGGCCAATTTCAGGAAGGAGACCCCGTTCCGGCCGCTGGGTCCCCTGATCGAATCCGACCCGCCTGAGCACACTGCGGCGCGCAACGTGGTGTCCCGCGTCATGTCGCCCCGTGCGTTGAACCAGCTCAAGACGGACCTGGAAAACGACGCGGCGGCGCTGGTCGACCGATTCCTCGACATGGCGGCAGGCGCGCCCAGCATCGACGCGATGGCGACGCTTTGCTCGGTCTATCCGCTGAAAGTCTTTCCCGACGCTGTGGGCGTGGAATCGGCAGGGCGCGAGAACCTGCTGCCCTACGGTGATCTGGTGTTCAACTCGTTCGGGCCGCGCAACGAGCGGTTCCACAAGGCGTTCCTCCGCGTGCAACCGCTGCACGAGTGGGTGATGAAACATTGCGATCGCGATCGCCTGCGTCCCGGCGGCCTGGGTGACCAGATCTATCAGGGGGCCGATGCTGGCGAGATCACGCTAGCCTGGATTTCCACGCGGGGTAGTTGGGCTAACAGAGGGGCCTGTTGCTGAGCTCCACAAGGCTACGCCGACATGCGCAAGGAATGGCCGTTCCACCAGGGGATGGAAACCGGAGTATTGAGCAATCCGGAAGCGAGGATGATGGGCAAGTGGGCGCGGCGGTGGAAGTGGACCTGGACCTCGGAGTCGGTGACTGAGACGTCGGCGGGCGTGTCGATAAGGTCACGGAAGATGTGGCGAGCCTGGGCATCGGCGTAGCCGCGCATGCGACGCGCCAGCAGCCGGTACAGGCCACTGGCGATGACCAGCAGGGTCATGTCGAAGTCCACTTTCATTCCGACTGCCGAGGACAACGCATCCATGTGAAAGAAGCGAACGGCGTCGGACAGGGCGTTCTCGATGAGCATGCGCTGGGCGTAGCGGGTGAGCAGCTTGGCGTGAGAGGTGTCACGGTCGTTGGTCAGGAGGATCGTGGGCTGTTCGTGGCCGAGATCGACGACGAAGAGCTGACGCAAGGTGGCGCCGGCCAGGCTGATCGACTGCTCGAACACGCGAGGGTTCTTGAACTTGCGGGCGGGCACATCGAGACTGACCCGGCGCCAGGCCGAGGCGGGAAGATCGTCCACCTCCTGCAGCAGCGCCGCAGAGCGGCGACGCAGCGTCATGAAGGTGATGCCCATCTGGTCCAGGCGCGCCAGGTGGGCGTAGGTGGTCAGGCGCGAATCGAACACCAGATGCCGCGGGAGCTCACCGTGCTGACGCTTCCAGAACTCGATGAAGCGGAAGATTTCTTCGGCCTCCTCGCCCTTGCGCAGATCGGCATTGGAGTAGCAGAAGGCGCGACCGCTGGCGTCCTGCGCGAGGAAGGCCAGCACGCTGGGTTGCGCGCGACTGCGTGCGGACACGAAGTGGCGCTGGACCTGGGGATCGTCGCCGTAGTACGGCACCGAGTGGAAGTCGAGGTTGAACGAGCGGGCATCGAACAGATGCTCCTCGGTGACGGCGCGGTGCCAGGCCCCCAGCAGCGAGACGGTGCGCTCACGTTCGACGCGAGAGGAATACTCGCACAAGTAGCTCTTCTTGGGCACGACGTTCAGGCCGCAGAACAGGGCCAGGCCCGGATCGGTGACGAAGGCCATGACATGGCTCTTGCGCTCGATCGACCACAGCTTGAGCGCGAGTGCGCAGCGCAGTGCGTGAGACGAGGGGATCATCCTGGAGCCGGGCAGCTTGGCGCGCGCGGCGATCTCCTCGAACTGCAGGCGCACCAGATCGGGCAGGAAGAGGAGCAAGCCCCCGCAGCGCGTGGTGAACTGCGTGCCCGGGCGTAGCGCGAACTCGCGCACATCGGCCACGGCTTCGGCGATGGGCCCCAGCCGATCGAGTCGCTCGTCGTCGCCGCGCCGCGGCAGCGGCGCGAACCCCTCCTCGCGCAGCACCTCGCGCACGGCGGTGGGACTCAGGGGCGTGCCGTGCGCCTTGAGGGCCTGGCTGATCTCGTAGACCGAATGGTTCTGCTTGCGCAGGGCGACCGCCAAGTCGTGAGCCTTGGACTTGTGCGGCTGGGTGCGCGGACCATGGCTGGGAGAGGCGAAGAACTGCGGATCGGGATCGCGGCGGAACTGATGGCACAGCACACGGAAGGACCCTGGCGTGTAGCCGAAGGCGCGGGCGACTTCGTGGGAGGGGTGACCTTCGACGAAGAAGGCGCGAAGGGCTTCGTACTGTCGCTGGCGGGGATGGGAGGGCTCGGCGAAGAATCGTCGGATATCTGTTATGTCTTTAGGTACGCCTATACCCATAAAAGCATTGTTGTACATACATACAGCCATGTCAACAAGAATCTCCCCCGAACCAGTGAAGATCGCTCAAAAAGTCAAGCTGCATGCGGCTGGGCAGGTGATCTGCCCGTGGCTGGCGCGAGCCATGCACAAGCGCAGACGGCCCCGCATGGGGGCCGTCTGGCCTATGGGTGGGCGCGCACAAATTGCTAACGCTGGAGGGCTCCTGGCCACTCGGGCGCGCGAGCAAGAACTGGTCTGCCCTATCGAGCAGCGTTAGCCAAAAAGTGGTGCGTGGAAATCCAGGCTAGACGCGGCGAAGCTGCTGCTCAGGGCGTTCCTCAGCGCGGGGATCGACACGACAGTGTTTGGACTGGGCAACGTGTTGCACCTGCTGGCGCGTCATCCCGATGCCTACGATAAGCTGCGCGCCGATCCGGAGCTCCTGCGCGCCGCCATCGACGAAGCGATGCGTGTCGAGCCCGTGGCGCAGCAGGTCTTTCGCACGACGGCGCGCGAGACCGCCCTTGGCGGCGCCACGCTGGCGGATAACTACAAAGTCATGCTGCTGATCGGATCAAGCAACCGTGACCCTCGACAGTGGCCGAATGCCGATACCTTCGACATCGAACGTCGCCCCCGGGGGACGCTCACTTTCGGGGCGGGCATCCACGGATGCGTGGGCCAGGTCATCGCGCGCCTGGAGATTGAAGCGCTGCTGACCGTCTTGATGAAACGCGTCCGACGCTTCCATGTCGCTGGCACGCCCGAGCTGTATCTGAACAACACGTTGCGGGGTCTTGCGACCCTGCCGCTGGCCATCGAGACGGCCTGAGGCTCCTGGGGGCCTAAAGTCGTCGCAGGGGCTTGTCGACGCTCGTCGACGATGCGGGGCGCATCGGTTTTCGTGAGATTGTCTGATGCGACGTGAGTATTCGTCGATTGTCGGTCGAGCCGGCGTGCGAAACACTCGATCTGTCAACGATCGCCGATCCTCCATCGACCATGCATCTCACGGGTAGCCAAGCAAACTCGATGCCGGCTCAGGCCCTTTGGGCGACCGTGAAGGGCGCGACGGCCGTACCGCAGACGGCGGTCGTTTCGGACTTCTCGCCTCCGGTTGTGCAGTTGCCCGCCTGGGCGCGGCGGCTTCTCACAACAGGTGCCGCGGTCCGCGCGATCGCGCTGCTTCACTGATCAACGAATTGGAATACCGATGACGCGTATTGTGTTTGTTCAACTCGACGGCTCCCGGCATGAATGCGACGTTCGCGACGGGACGAGCATCATGCAGACGGCCGTCAACGCCGGGCTTGACGGGATCATCGCGGAATGCGGCGGTTCGGCGATGTGCGCGACGTGCCACGTGTACGTGGATCCTTTGCGGCTCGATGCGTTGCCGCCGCCCGATGCTGTAGAGGACGAAATGCTGGACTCCACGTTCGAGGCTCGCCGATCCAACAGCCGCCTTGCCTGCCAATTGGTCGTGAGGCCCGAAATGGATGGGCTCATGATTTCGCTGCCGCAGCGCCAAGCCTGAGAGTCATGGCGGACCCCATCGCTTCTTCGCTCGACTGTGTCGTCATCGCGGGTGCGGGCCATGCCGGTACCCAACTGGCAATCTGCCTTCGTCAAGAGGGATACGACGGACGGCTGCTCATCGGGCTGGAGTTTGCCGCGACCGCACTTTCGGCGGGGGTGAGCGTCGACGTCATTGATGTTGCAGATCGTCCGATGGCTCGGGCTGTTTCGCAGCCTACGTCCGCGGCGTTCGAGAAGAGCTTTGTTCAGGCGGGTGCGCAATTCCACTTTGGCTCGAACGTCGAGCGCCTGATGGGGGAGCGCGGAGCGGTCGTTGGCGTGCAGTTGAACGATGGTCGTTCGATCCAGGCTGACCTGGTCGTCTACGGCATCGGCGTTGTCCCCCGCACAGGCCTTGCTGCCTCTGCGGGACTGTCGGTCGGAGGGGGCATTCGGGTCGACGAAGCCCTGCGAACCAGCGACCCCGCAATCTACGCGATCGGGGATGCTGCGGAGTTTCCTTTCGACGAGGGCCACTGCCGGCTCGAATCCGTGCAGAACGCCACTGACCAAGCGCGTTGTGTCGCGGCGGCCCTGATGGGGCGGCCCGCACCATACAGCGCGGTCCCCTGGTTCTGGAGCAACCAGCTACTGCGCTTGCAGATCGCCGGGCTGGCGCGGGGCTGCGACCAGTACGTGACGATCGGCCCGGACCTCTCGCAGCAATTCTCGGTTCTGTGTTTCAGACGCGATGAACTCGTCGCCGTGGAATCCGTGGGCCGGCCCGCGGACCACATCGCCGCGCGAAAGATCCTTGCCGGAACGCGGCGCCCCACGCCGCTGGATGCCAGAAGGCCGGGCTTCGAGTTCAAAAGCTGGGCCGCAGGCATGCCGGCCTGATGTTGTGATCGCGGCTCACGCCCGGTGAGGATTCGTGAATTGTTTCCCCGCGGCGGCAGCTAAACAATGCGGAACGCATCAAGCAGCTCATTGCCTACAACGAGGAGACAAACATGTTGAAGATCGTCTGCGCGGCCACGGCATGGCTGGCACTGTTGTCCACGGCCTTGGCCCAGGAGCCCATCAAGGTTGGCATCGTCACGCCTTTGTCGGGGACGTACGCGGGCATCGGGCAGACCCTGCGCCGGGGATTCGAACTGGCCGCGCGTGAGATCAACGATTCCGGCGGCGCGATGGGGCGCAGGATCGAACTGCTCTTCGAGGATGAAGAAGCAAGCCCGCCGATCGCAGTGCAGAAGGCGGAGAAGCTGTTCCAGGTGTCACACGTGGATTTCCTCTCCGGCACCGTCCACTCGGGATCGAGCCTGGCGGTGGCGCAGGTCGCCGAGCGCAATGGCAAGCTGGCCTCCACCACCGTTTCCTATGCCGACTCGATCACCGGAGAACGCTGCTCGCCCGCGATGTTCCGCGTCAATGCCCGCGCTGAGCAGCAGTCGATCGCGCTGGCTTCGTGGGTCGCCAAGACCAAGCCGAAGGCTCGCGTTCTGTACATCGGGCCGGACTACGAGATGGGCCGCTCGAGCGTCGCGGCTTTCAAGAAACAGGCCGAGAAGAATGGCCTTGTCTCCGTCGGCGAGGTGTATGCGCCGCTCGACACCAAGGACTACACCCAGTTCTTCGGCCAGGTGCGTATCGGGCGACCCGAAGTGATCTACCTTGCAGTCGCAGGCAATGATACTGTGCGGCTGTTCTCGCAGATGCAAGAGTTCGGGCTGCTGAAGGGCGTGCTCGTGGTGGGCGCGGGCGGCACCCTCAATGAGACGAACCTGGGTGCCATCGGGGCTGCGGCCGAGGGCTTCGTGACGGGAACGGGCTACTCGCCCCAGCTGGATCTGCCGGAGAACAAGCGATTCGTCTCGGCTTATCGCGCCGCGTACAACTCGGAGCCGGACTCGTTTGCAGCAGACTCGTACGGCATGCTGTATGCCTACAAGATCGCAGTCGAGAAAGCAAAGTCGACCGAGACCGACAAGGTGCGCAGGGCGCTGCGCGGCCTGACGTGGAGCACGCCGCAGGGGGAGAAAACGATTCGTGCCGGCGATCACCAGGCGATCCAGGACATGTACATCGTTGCCGTGCGCAAGGGCCAGTTCGAAGTGATCGCAAAAATCGCCGGTCCCGACGCGATCGGTCCCAACGTCTGCACCCGCTTCTGAGATTCAGGGGAGAAGTCGTTTGAACGCGCTGGACTACCTTCAGTTCGTGTTGGCGCCTCAGTTGTTCAATGGCCTGACGCTCGGCGTCGCGGTCATCCTCGTGGCGCTGGGCCTCACGATCACGTTCGGACTGCTCGATGTGTTGAATATGAGCCACGGTGAGTTCTACGCGGTCGGCGCGTTCACCGCCGTGGCCCTCATGGCCGCGGGTCTCGGATTCTGGGTCGTGCTGTTCCTGGCGCCGTTGCTGATGTTTCCTGTCGCGATGCTGCTCGAGCGCGTGCTGATACGCCGCGTCTACGATCACGCGGAACGGCACATCACGACCTTGCTGGTGACCTTCGGCTTGTCGCTCGTGCTCGAGGACTTGCTCAAGCTCGCTTTCGGACCGAATCCGTACCGACCCGAGAACCCGTTGCCGGGGATGTTCGAGTTCGGCGGGTTGGTGCTGCCCTACTACCGGGTGTTCCTGGTGTGCGCGGGAAGCGCCGTGATCGCCGCGATCGCATGGCTGGTGTACCGCACGCGGCTGGGCGCCATGGTCCGCGCGGCGGCGTTCGATCGCCATATGGCCGCGTCACTCGGGGTGCCTGTCGGAATCGTGTTTTCGGGCACCTTCGCGTTCGGTGCCGCGCTCGCTGCGTTGGCGGGCGCAATCCTGGCGCCGGTGTACTCGGTCTTTCCCACCATGGGGCACGATTTCATCTTCCTCGCCTTCAGTGTGGTGATCGTAGGCGGGATGGGCTCGGTGGTTGGGGCGGTCATTGCCGGCCTGCTGTTGAGCCAAGTGCATGCGTTGAGCAGCCTCATCATCGCCCCTGTCTGGACAGAGGCCATCGTCTTTGGCGTGATGGTGGCCTTCCTCATGCTGCGGCCGAAGGGCCTCTATGGAGGGCTCGGCCGTGCTTGATCGTCAATCGCTTGCCTTGCGTGCGAGCCACCTGCTCACGGCCGGACTCTTCGGCGCGGCCGCACTGTTTGCGATGGCTGCGCATCTGCTGGGTGACACGTTCTACATCAGGCTCGCGACCGAGGCGTTTATCTTCGGAGGCTTGGCGTTGTCCGTCGATCTGCTGCTCGGGTGCACGGGGTTGTTGTCCCTCGGCCAGGCGATGTATTTCGGACTGGGCGCCTATGCATCGGCGCTCGTGCTCATGTCCAACGGGTCGTTCTGGGCCGCCGTGGGGGCTGGCGCCGGCGTGTGCCTGGTCAGCGGCACCGTCTTCGGCCTCGTCGCCTTGCGCGTACGGGGCGTGTACTTCGCCTTGATCACGTTCGCACTTGCGCTCGTGGTGGCCAAGCTGGTCTACAACACGCGCGCGCTGGGTGGCTCGGACGGTCTGATCGGTGTGCCGTTGGTGGAAATCCCGCTGGTGTTCGCGTCCACCTCAACCGGAAATGCGCCGGGATTCCTCCTGGTCGCGGCGCTTCTCATGCTCACACTCTATGTAGTCATTGCGCTCCTCCTGGGGACGCCGTTCGGACGCATGCTCGTTGCACTCCGGGCGAACGAGGGCCGAATCGCTTACCTCGGCTATTCGGTCTCGCGAGCGCGTATGGCGGTCTATGTGCTAGCCAGTGTGGTCGCCGGGGTTGCTGGCACCCTGTACCCGATGCTTCGAGGCTTTACATCGCCCGACCTGCTGTACTTCGGCACGTCCGGCAATGCTCTGATCGCAGTGATCGTGGGGGGCGTGGGCACGCTGACGGGGGCTTTCTGGGGAAGCGCGATCCTGGTGCTCCTGAAATCGATCGTTGGTTCCTATACGACCCATCATGTCATCGTCATCGGAACCGTGTTCATGCTCGTGGTGCTTTTCCTGCCTCACGGGATCCTGGCGCTGGCGCGTGATCGCCTTGTGCGTCGCCTCGGACGAGCGAGTGTGCATCGTCTTTCGCGCTTGCCGGTGCCCTCGACGGGGGAAGGCCAATGACGACGGCATTGCTGCAGGTGCGGGATCTGTGCCGCTCGTTCGGCGGGCTGCGCGCAGTCGACGGTGTGAGCTTCGATGTGGAAGCCAACCGCATCACGACCATCATCGGCCCGAACGGGGCCGGGAAGTCGAGCCTCTTCAATCTCATCAGCGGAGCCCTCACCCCCGATGAAGGTCGCGTCTATCTCGACGGCCGCGACATCACCGGCAAGCCGCCAAATCGACTGGCGCGCGCCGGAATGGCGCGCTCCTTCCAGATCACCAATCTGTTCAGCGAGCTGACGGTCGCGGAGAACGTCCGCCTTGCGGCGCAGGTGCTGGAACCGCGTCGCTTCATGATGAGGCCCGTGCAGCGCAGCCGCATGGCTGCGGGCGAGGTGGCGCGAATCCTCGAGCGGATGCAACTGCGCGACAAGGCGGACGAGCTCGCGGGCCACCTGTCGCACGGCGAGCAGCGCAGGCTGGAAATTGCCGTATGCCTGGCCTCACGACCACGGGTCTTGTTGCTTGACGAGCCTACGCAAGGCATGAGCCATGTCGATACGCAGGATACCGCGCAGCTTGTTCGCAGCTTGTCCGATGAAGTGACAGTGCTGCTCATCGAGCACGACATCGAGATGGTGATGACGTTGTCGGATCATGTCGTGGTGATGCACCAGGGCCGCAAGCTCGCCGAGGGCACACCTGCACAGGTTCGGTCGAATGAGGCCGTGCAGGCCGCGTACCTGGGGTATCACTGACATGCTGGAAGTCAGCGACCTGCACCTCCACTACGGCAGCAGCCATGTGCTCCACGGCATCGACATGCGTGTGGGCCACGGCGAGATCGTTACCTTGTTCGGCCGCAACGGCGCGGGAAAAACGAGCCTGCTGAAGGCGATCGCGGGCTGGGTGAAGCCTTCACGCGGAGAGATCCGTTTCCTCGGTGGCAGCCTTGCAGGCAGGCCACCCAACGAAGTCACGCACCGAGGGATCGGGTTCGTGCCGGAAGATCGCCGGATCTTTCCGGGACTGACCGTGCATGAGAATCTGGAACTCGGTCTCATGCAATTCGCCAGCGCAGCAGATGCGCGACAAGGCCTGGAGCGGATCTACACGCGGTTTCCGCGCCTGCGCGAGCGCCGGGAACAGACGGGCACGACTCTCTCGGGTGGCGAGCAGCAGATGCTGGCGATGGCGCGCGCAATGGTGCGGCCCCCGAAGCTGCTGCTGGTGGACGAGCCCAGCGAGGGCCTCGCGCCAATGATCGTCGACGAGGTCTTCGCCCTGATCCGGGAGTTGCGCCAGTCGGGCGCTTCCATTCTCCTCGTGGAACAGAACATGCGCGAGGCATTGGCGGTCTCCGACCGCTTCTATGCGATCGAGCGCGGCCGCATCGTGATGCACGGGGATGCAAGTAACGAGGATCACCGGCGCGAGCTTGCAGCGGCGATCGCTATCTAGTCTTTGTTCAAATCCACAAGAGAGGTCATTCATGCAATCTCCTTCGACCCGCCTGGCTGGCAAGGTGGCTATCGTCACCGGTGCAGCGCAAGGCATCGGGCGTACCTATGCACTCGGACTGGCGGCCGCGGGCGCGAAGATCTGCGCGTGCGACATTGCCGACACTGCCGAGACCGTTCGCCTTGTGCAGGCTGCCGGCGGCGAGGCGATCGGTGCGCGGGTGGACGTCACGAGCGACTCGGATCTCGACGCCGTCGTGACCAGGACGCTGGAGGCGTTCGGTCGCGTGGACGTCCTCGTCAACAACGCGGCTCTGTTTGCCAACCTGCGGATGCGCAACTTCACGGAGATCGATCCGGCGGAATGGGATCGTGTCATGGCGGTGAACGTGCGCGGCTGCTGGCAGGCCGCCAAGGCCGTCACACCCGCGATGGCGCGCTCAGGCGGAGGCAGCATCGTCAATATCGCCTCGGCCACCGCCTTCAAGGGATCGGCATTCCTTCTGCACTACGTTACCTCCAAGGGAGCGGTGCTGGCACTGACGAAGTCGCTCGCGCGCGAGGCGGCGGCTCACAATATCCGGGTGAACGCGGTCGCGCCCGGGCTGGTGCTCAGCGAACAGGTGGTAGAGCACGCCGACTGGCGCGAGGCAGCGACCGCGATCGTCGCGAGCCGTGCACTGAAGCGCGACTCGCAACCCGAGGACCTGATCGGGGCCGTGGTCTTTCTCGCCTCGGAGGAAAGCGCCTTCGTGACCGGGCAGACGCTGGTCGTCGATGGCGGATCGATCATGCATTGAGCCACCAGACGGCTCGGGAGATTTGCGATGAGCGAAGTGGAAGTGATGTCCAGCGACGCGGTCGATGTGGATGTGGATCCGTTCTCGGACGCATACATTCTTCATCCGTACCCCTTCCATGCGGTGCTGCGCGATGCGGGGCCCTTGGTGAAGCTGCCGCGCTGGAACGTCTGGTGCATGGCGCGATTCGACCAGGTTCGACGCGCCTTGATGGACCCGCAGACCTTCTGTTCGGGCGCCGGTGTGGGGATCAGCAACTCGAGGAAGGAAGCGCCGTGGCGTCCGCCCAGCATGCTCCTCGAGACCGATCCACCGGCGCACACGGCGAACCGGGCCGCAATCAGCAGGACCTTGTCGCCAGCGGCTATACGCAGCCTGCGCGAACGCTTCGAGTCCGAAGCACACCGCCTCGTGGACTCCTTGTTGGACCAGCCCACGGTCGACGTGGTGCGGGAGATGGCCGAGGCGTTCCCGCTCAAGGTGTTCGCAGACGCGATCGGAATCCGCCCGGACGGCCGCGATAACCTGGTGGCATACGGGAATATGGTCTTCAACGGCATGGGGCCGCGCAACGAACTGTGGCATGCCGCAATGGCCAACGCCGAGGCTGTCAGCAAGTGGGTGCTCGATGCCTGCCGCCGCGATTCGCTGGATCCGAACGGCCTGGGCATTCAGATCTACGCAAGTGTGGATTCTGGCGAGTTCACCGAGGAGCAGGCCGCACTCATGGTGCGCTCGTTCCTGTCGGCGGGCATCGACACGACCGCCCATGCGCTCGCCAGTGCGATGTGGCTTTTCGCCGAGCATCCCGCGCAGTGGCAGAAGCTGCGCGAGGAGCCAGCCCGCGTCAAGAACGCATTCGAGGAGATCCTTCGCTTCGAGTCACCGTTCCAGATGGTGTTCCGCACGACGACCCGCGACTGCGTGATCGATGGCGTTCGAATCCTCGCCGACGAGAAAGTCCTGCTGTCGCTCGGGGCTGCGAATCGGGACCCGAGGAAGTGGCCGGAGCCTGACCGGTTTGATGTGACGCGCGCCGTCACGGGGCATGTTGGCTTCGGCGCCGGTATTCACGGATGCGTCGGCCAGATGATCGCCCGCATGGAGGTGGAGGCGCTCCTCGCGGCACTGCTGGAAGAGATCTCGCGGATCGAGCTCGCCGACGAGCCGCTTCGGGTGCGTCACAACACGCTGCGCGGTTTCGAGAAATTGCGCGTGCGCCTCCGTCGCTGATTCGTGCGGCCCAGGGAGATAGTATCTGGAGGCTACCGATCTCTTGTAGCGCGTGATCCTCGCCTCCGGTCACTGGCATGCGACTCATCCGAAGTATTCGATCATCAGTTCAGTGACGGCGCGAACCTTTCGCGCGGGCTGGCGCCCCGCCGGCCGCACGACGAAGATGCCGGCTTCACGAAATGGATAGCGACTCATCACCCGGACCAGTGCGCCCGACGCCAGGGCTCCTTCGATCAGGAAGTCTGGTAGCGCGGCGATGCCAAGCCCCGCGATGGCGGCCGCTGTCAAAGCCGCTCCATTGTCGGCCTTGAAGCGACCCTGGGGATGAACAGCGATCATCTTGTCGCCATCGATGAGATGCCAGGTCTCGGTGCCCTGCAGGAGCGCCTGGTGCGACCGGAGTTCTTCAGGTGTTTCGGGTGCCCCATGCTCCCTGATGTAGTCGGGGCTGGCGACGAGCGCTCCTTTAATCGGTCCGATACGGCGCGCGATCAGATTCGAGTCGCTGAGGTATCCCACGCGAATCGCGCAGTCGAAGCCTTCTCCGATGATGTCGACAAAACGATCGCTGTAGTAAGTGTGCACATGCAGCAGCGGATGTCTGCGCGCCAGCTCCGCGAGCACTGGCGCCAGATGCGTGGGCCCGAAGGAGAGCGGTGCTGAGATCCGCAAATGGCCTCGCAGATTGCCCGCAGGCAGGATTGTTTCCCGCGCCACTTCGATCTCGGCGCAGACGCGCGCCGCGTGCTCGCGAAAGGTGACCCCCGCCTCAGTGAGGGCAGCGCCGCGTGTCGTCCTCGCGAGAAGCTGTGCACCCAGGTCAGCTTCCAGCCGGAGCAAGCGCCGGCTCACGATGGACTTCGAGATACCGAGCCGGCGAGCAGCCTGCGATACGCCGCCCGCGTCGGCGACCTCGACAAAGGTTTGCAGGTCCTCAATGTCTAGCATCGTTGTTCCCGTTTTTGCGGCACAGTTTCCCTCAAAGCGGCGGCATTGTCTGAATCCAGGTACGTGTCCCGGATATGGCGAGACTGTAAACAGGATGCGCTACGCGCTCAGCTGGAAGGGGCTGGGCGAGGGCACTTCCCACCGTCCTGATGACACGAAGATCGACTGCGCATCTTTGCCCGGGCTCGTGCATTTCCCGCCGGACTCGGCGACACCCGTTCGTGAGCTTGTCTGATGCGACGTGAGTATTCGTCGATTGTCGGTCGGGCCCCGCGTGCGGAACACTCGCTCCGTCTACGAAGCCGGTCCTCCCATCGTTCATGCAAATCACAGGCAGCCAGGCCATCTCGATGTCGCCGCAGGACGTCTGGGCGGCCCTGAACGACCCGGAGGTCCTCGGCTGTTGTGTGCCGGGCTGCGAGTCCGTCGAACGCGTGAGCGACGGCCGGTTCAAGTTGGTCATGGTTTCCTCGATCGGCCCGCTGCGAGCCCGTTTCGATGGAATGCTGCAGATGACGGAGATCCAACCGGCGCAATCATGCGTGCTGGTGTTCGAAGGTCAAGGCGGTGCCATTGGATTCGGGAAAGGGCGCGCCGAGGTGCGGTTGCTGGATCGGCAAGGTCACACCGAACTGCGCTATGCCGCAGAGGCCCAGGTGGGTGGCAAGCTGGCGCAAGTCGGCTCGCGGCTGATCGACAGCGTTGCGCGCAAGATGTCCGACGATTTCTTCAGGGCCTTTCGCGAGAAGGCGACGCCTCGGGCTGCCGTCGAAGCCGAGTCGCCGGTTGTCCCGGAACTCGTACCCATGGAGTTGCCCGCCTGGGCTTGGTGCGTCCTCTTTGCAGGTGCTGCAATCACTTTGCTGATGCTTATTCGCTAGCTTCAGCTGAGCATTCCGATGACGCGATCGCACTGTTAACCCGACCACTCCTGGCGGGATCAGCGCTCGCAACCTTGGTGCAACGCAAGAGTCCCGGTCGACGAGGGTGGCAGTGTTTCGCAGTCAGCGAACTGCAGCGGTCCCTGGTCCAGGACCATCTGATCGAGATCGCCCATCGCGATGCCGCGGCTGAATCGGGCCCATGCGCAAACGCTATTTCTGGATGGGCAGGGAATCGCGGATCATGACGCGCAGTTTTCGCAGTGAAATCAGGATGCCATTCGTGTGAAAGAAGAACAGCTCAAGGCTGACGGTGCCAACTCGCGCACGCCCAAGATGGTCGTGTCCAACGGCGTGGACCGCTTCCTGGCCGACGGGGTGCTGTACTTCGACGATGTCGCGGTGAAGGAGCAGATCAGCGTCCGCAAGCACCAGTCCTTCGAGAAGGCGGCGCCGCTTCTGGATCGGCCTGTCGAGACCGTCTTCTTCCCCTACAAGGACTACAAGTTCAAGGCGTATCTGAGGTTGCCGCGGGGCGTGGACAAGGCGCCCGTGGCGATCCTGATCGGGGGCCTGGACACCACCAAGGTCGACTATCGCAATGTCAGCGACATGTTGCTCGCCCGCGGTGTGGCGACGTTTGCCTTCGATGGTCCGGGCCAGGGCGAGACCGCGTTCTTCCTTCGCCTCACGCCGCATTTCGAGGAAACCGTCAGCGCCGCGATCGACTACCTTGAGAAGCGGCCCGAGATCGACGCGCAGCGCATCGGCATCGTGGGGCGCAGCCTGGGCGGCTATTTCGCGCCGAAGGCGGCGGCGGTGGACGATCGCGTGTCCGGGCCGGTGACGCGGATGATCTGGGACGACAGCGGGCACTGCAATCACGACAGGTCCCACTATGCGCGGCCCGCCATCGCGGACTTCATCGTATGCAATCTATGAGCCGGCTGGTCGCCAGGTGCATCGTCGGCGCGGCCGGAGTTGCCCTGGCGACGACGGCGGCCGTCGCGCAGAACTGGCCGGCGAAGCCCGTGCACGTCATCGTGCCTCTTACGGCGGGCAGTTCCGCTGACGTGATCGCGCGAAGGGTGGCGCAGCGCCTGTCCGAGCAACTCGGCCAGCCATTCATCGTCGAGAACAAGCCTGGCGCTGCCGGCACGATCGGCGTGGCGGCAGCGGCGCACGCCAAGCCGGACGGCTACACACTGCTGGTCCATTCGTCCTCGTACACGATCACGCCCATCACCTACCCAGGCGCGCCGTACGACACGCTGCGCGACTTGGCCGGGGTTACACCGCTGACCCTCCTGCCTCAGGCGGTGGTCGTGGCGCCCGGTCGCGGTATCGAGTCGCTGGGTGACCTGATCGCCCGAGGCAAGGCGAAGCCCGATGCCCTGACGTTCGGCTCGGCAGGCGTGGGTACGGCCACGCACCTCAGCGCCGAACGCTTCAGGGTGGCGGCGGGCATCGACGCATTGCATGTGCCGTTCAAGGGTGCGGAAGCCGTTTCCGAAGTGATAGCCGGCCGCATCGATTTCACCGTGTGCCCGTTGATCGTCTGCCTGCCCATGATCAAGGACAAACGCCTCGTGCCCCTGGCCATGAGCAGCGGTCAGCGCTCGGCGAGGCTGCCCGGCTTGCCAACGACACTCGAGCTTGGCGTACCCAACTCGAACTATGACTTCTGGGTTGGCCTGTTCGTGCCAGCGCAGACGCCGAGGGACATCGTCGCCAAGTTGCACAAGGAGACTGTGAAGGCTCTCGCAGACCCGGCTGTGAAGGAATCCCTGACCAATGTCGGGGCGGAGCAAAACCTGCTGGAACCCGCGGCTTTCGATCAGGCCATCGCGCGTGAGATCGCAAGCAACACGGGCCTGGTAAAGGCGGCCGGCATCCAGGTGAACCCGAAATAGGCCACACTGGCACACCGCGCCGGGACATTAACGCGTGACGGCCGGCAATGCCATGCGCGTGTCGCCAAAATACTCGATGAGGATGTCGGTCAGGACGCTCACCTTGCGTGAACGGAACGCACCCGGCGGGCGAACGACGTACATGCCGGCTTCCGGTGCGGCGTACTCGGTCAGGACGGTGACAAGCTTTCCCGCGGCAATATGGGGCTGCGTGAGGAAGTCGGGCAGCGCGGCGATGCCGATCCCGGCGAGGGCAGCGGCCAGGATGGCTTCGCCGTTGTCCGCATGGAAGCGGGAGCGGGGGCGAAATGGCGCGGCCTGGTCCCCATCTCTCAAGGGCCATACCTCGCCCTTTTTGGTCACGGTCTGGTGATCGGCCAGGTCTGCCAACGTGAGCGGCGTCCCGTGCGCCTCCAGGTACTCGGGACTCGCGACGAGCATTCCGCGGAACGCGCAGATCCGGCGTGCCAGCATGCTCGAGTCGGGCAGCAGGCCCAGGCGTATGCCACAGTCGAATCCTTCGCCGACGAGGTCGACGAAGCGGTCGCTGTACGAGGTATCGACGTTCAGCAGGGGATGACGTCTTGCAAGTTCGGCGAGCACGCGCGACAGCTGCGTCACGCCGAACGACAGCGGCGCCGCTACGCGCAAATAGCCCCGCAGCGGGCCTTCGGGCGAGAGCGCATCGCTTGCCGCCTCGAGTTCGCTGAGGACCCTTGCGGCGTGCTCGCGGAAGGTCGCGCCCGCTTCCGTCAATGCAGAGCCGCGTGTTGTGCGAGACAGCAGCTGCACGCCGAGCACTTCCTCCAATTGCGCCAGCCGGCGGCTCACGATCGATTTGGACTGCCCGAGCCGACGCGCCGCCTGCGCCACGCCGCCGGTATCGGCCACCTCAACGAACGTCCTCAGATCTTCCAGGTTCATGGTGTTCCTGTTCTCGTAACTCACTGAATGACATTTTGCGTCTAGTCGGCGGTTGCAGCGATCGGCACCATCACGGCTGATCATGAAAAAACTCTTGGAGATTCAACCCATGCGCGATGCCACGATCGCGGCCGGCGGCCGCGTACTTCTTGCCGTTCTGTTCCTCCTGAGCGGCCTGTCGAAACTCGGCGCCGCGGCCGCAACTACGGGCTACATCGCTTCGGCGGGTCTGCCGCTCCCGGGTGTCGCCTACGTGGTGACTCTGGCGGTCGAGGTCGGCGGTGGACTGCTGCTGCTGATCGGCTTCCGCACGCGGATCGTGGCCGCGGTGCTCGCGGCCTTTTGCGTCGCCGCCGCGATCTTCTTCCACCACAACTTCGCCGATCAGAACCAGATGATCCACTTCATCAAGAACTTCGCGATCGCCGGCGGGCTGCTGCAACTCGCCGCGGTCGGCGCCGGCCGAGTGAGCATCGACGCCCGCTTGAAGAACGCCTGAGCGAATCGGGGAAAGCTCATGAAGCTGCTTCACATCGACTCCAGCATCTCCGGGGCGCAATCCGCCAGCCGTCAACTGACCGCGGGCATCGTCTCTGCGTGGAAGAAGGCCAATCCGTCGGTCCAGGTTACCTATCACGATCTCGCCGCGGATCCGGTCGGACATCTCACCGGCGCCGAGTTCGCCGTGCTCCGCGGGGCGCAGCCGCAGGACGCCGTCAAGGAGGACGCCGACCGCAACGCGCGCCTGCTCGACGATTTCCTCGGCGCTGATGTGGTTGTCGTCGGCGCGCCGATGTACAACTTCTCTTTGCCGACGCAGTTGAAGGCGTGGCTCGATCGGCTCGCTGTGCCGGGCAGGACCTTCCGCTACTCCGATAACGGGGTCGAGGGGCTCGTCACGGGCAAGCGGGTGATCATCGCGTCCTCGCGCGGCGGCTTCTACAGCGAAGGCCATCCGGCTGCCTTTCTTGATCACCAGGAGAGCTATCTGAAGGGCATGTTCGGCTTCGTCGGCGTCAAGGAGATCGAGTTCGTTCGCGCCGAAGGACTCGGGATCAGCCCCGATGTTCGCAAGGCCGCCCTGGAGGCTGCAGCGGCGCAGATCGAGCAGCTGCCAGCATGAACTCTCACCGCGCAGTACCAAGGGCCATCGCGTACCGCACGCGCGGCCAGGGCCACGGGCCTATCGTGCGGCTGATGAGCCCGTCGGACCTCGGGCGAATCCTCAAGCCGTTTGTCTTCCTCGATATCTTCGAGATGGACGCCCAGACGTTGCGCGCCTTCGCCATGCCGGGGGCGGGCATGCCAATCCATCCGCATTCGGGGATCGCGACCGTCACGATCATCACTGAAGGCTGGTTGCGTTTCGAGGATCCTGCGAACGGCTCGGGGAGGATTGGCTATGGCGGCGTCGAGTGGATGCGTGCAAGCGGTGGTGTCTGGCACGGCAAGGAGATGACTGCAGGAGAGGGCGTGTCGCACGTGCAGGGCTTCCAGCTCTGGGTCGCGTTGCCGGCCGAACTCGAGAACGCCGAGCCCGAGAGCCGCTACATCGAGGCGAAGGACATGCGCAGCGCAGGCCCGGCGGTTGTCGTGGTCGGCTCGTACGAGGGAACATCGAGCCCGGTCCCTGCGCCGGACGGATACAACTACCTGCTGGTCACGCTGAAAGCCGGCGAGCGGTGGACCTACACGCCGCCGCCGGGCCATACGGTCGGCTGGTTGGCGGTCGCGAAAGGTGCCCTGCATGCGGGTGAAGCGGTCGATGCCGGCGAGATGGTGCTCTTCGAGCAGAGAGCCGATCCGATCGCGCTGCAGGCGGGTGTCGACGGGAGCGTCTTCGTCCTGGGTTCGGCGGTGCCGCACCCGTATCCGCTGCACCTGGGCATGTACTCGGTCCACACCTCGCGCGAGGCGCTGACGAGTGGCGAGCGCCGCATCGCCGAGTTGGGCCGCAAGCTCAATGAAGGTGGGGACCGACGCACGGCGGCGGGAACTGTGCCCGTGTTCCGGTAACTCCGTGGAATCCATCCGCCAACACTCCATCGGCGACGTCCTGCGCCGGACGGCCCAGCGCGCACCTGCCAAGGACGCGATCATCTGCGGCGACGTGCGCTGGACCTACGCCGAGTTCGACCGCATCTGCAACCGCGTCGCGCAGTCGCTGCTGGCGCGCGGCATCGTCCCGGGGGACCGTGTTGCGATCCTGTCGCGAAACTCGCACGCCTTCGCGGCGTTGCGGTTCGCGCTCGCCCGCATTGGGGCGATCCTCGTTCCCATCAACTTCATGCTCAACGCCGATGAGGTAGCTTACATCCTGCGCAGCTCCGGCGCGGAGACCCTCGCCGTGGGTCCAGGGTTGGAAGAACTCGGCCTGCAGGCGAGCCAACTAGAAACCAGTGTGCGCCGCACCTTCTGGGTGCCGGGCGAAGATGCCGCGGCCACTGCGCCTGAGGGCCTTGAGACCTTCGCCGACTTGGCAAGAGGCAGCGACGAACCGCTCTCGATCGTCGTCGACCCGCGTTCACCGGCGCAGATCATCTACACCAGCGGCACCGAATCGTTGCCAAAGGGCGCTGTCCTGAGCCACGAGGCGGTGCTGTGGGAGTATGTGAGCTGCGCCATCGAAGGCGAGATGTCCGAGAATGACACGCTGCTGCACGCCTTGCCGCTCTATCACTGCGCGCAGCTCGATTGCTTCCTCGGGCCGGCGGTCTACCTCGGTTGCACGAACATCATTACCGGCCTGCCGCGGCCGGACGTGATCCTGCCGTTGATCTCGCGTCATTCGATCAACTCGTTCTTCTGTCCGCCGACGGTGTGGATCAGCCTGCTGCGTTCGGATTTGTTCGACTCGACCGATCTTTCCTCGCTGCAAAAGGGCTACTACGGCGCCTCCATCATGCCGGTGGAGGTACTGATGGAAATGCAGCGTCGGCTGCCGAAGGTGCGGCTTTGGAACTACTACGGCCAGACGGAGATCGCGCCGCTCGCCGCGGTGCTCAAGCCCGGTGACCAGCTGCGCAAGGCGGGCTCCGCCGGACGGCCGGTGCTGAACGTGGAAACGCGGGTGGTCGACGACGCGATGCAGGATGTGAAGCCAGGCGAGATCGGCGAGATCGTGCATCGCTCGCCGCAGCTGCTGTCAGCCTACTTCAATGCGCCCGAGAAGACGGCGGAGGCTTTCGCCGGCGGCTGGTTCCACAGCGGCGACCTTGCGACCGTGGACGCCGAGGGCTACATCACCATCGTCGATCGCAAGAAAGACATGATCAAGACCGGGGGCGAGAACGTCGCCAGCCGCGAGGTGGAGGAGGCGATCTTCGCCATGTCGGAGGTTTCCGAAGTGGCGGTCGTGGGCATCCCGGACCCCAAGTGGGTCGAGGCGGTCGTGGCGGCGGTCGTCGTCAAGAGCGGCCATGTTCTCGACGGGAAGCGAGTCGTGGAGCACTGCCGACAGCAAATGGCCCACTTCAAGGTGCCCAAGCATGTCGTGTTCGTAGACAGCCTGCCCAAGAACCCCAGCGGCAAGCTGCTCAAGCGCGACCTGCGCCAGCGGTTCGAGAAGGAACTGGTCGGCCGTTGACGAAGCGGGGTGAGTCGCCCGCGTCGTCCTCGATGCGAAGCCTGAACATCGTCGGCGCTGCCTTGGCGCCTTGAGCCAAGCTTGTCATGTCAGGCAGAACCGTCGCTACATCACGCGATAGCAACGCTGCATCCCAGACATGAGTAATGAGAATTTCGCCGGCAGCCCAAGGGGTGCGTAAATTCACGCGCACGCCAAGCGACGCAGCGGCCCAGTCGGGGCCCCGCGGACGGCGAGGAGACAGTATGAAGCAGCTTGCGGGAAAGGTCGCCATCGTCACGGGAGGCGCACAGGGACTGGGCGCCGCCTTCGCGCGCGCGTTGGCGCAGGCCGGAGCCGCCGTCGCAATCGGCGACGTCGCCGACGCAAGTGGAATCGCTGCGGAGATCGTGGCAGCTGGCGGAGAAGCGAGGGCCGTGACGCTCGACGTCGCCGACCCCACATCGATCGGCGCAGCGGTCGATCATGTGAACGAGAGCTTTGGTCGCCTCGACATCCTGGTGAACAACGCGGGGATTGCTGCAGCGCTCACGGCCAAGGAATTCTTAGAGATCACCGAGGAGGAGTGGGACCGCATCCTGCGCGTGAACTTGCGCGGAGTGTTCTCCTGCATGAAGGCGGCCGTTCCCCTGATGCGCACCAGTGGAGGCGGGGCGATCGTCAACATCGCTTCTGCAACCGCGCTCAAGGGCGCTCCGGGGTACATGCACTACGTCGCCTCGAAGGGTGCCGTGCTGTCCATCACGCGTGCGGCCGCACGCGAGCTGGGCGGAGACAGGATCCGCGTCAATGCCATTGCACCCGGTTTCATCATGACCGAGGCCGTGCGCGACCATCCGAGTTATCGTGGCGCCGTACTGGACGCCATCATGGCGACGCGTGCGCTCAAGCGCGAAGCCGTGGCGCAGGACGTGGTCGGCACGATGATGTACCTCGCATCCCCGCAAAGCGCATTCGTCACCGGCCAGACGGTTGTCGTCGACGGTGGCACCGTGATGCTCTAGCTGTCCAGCCGCTCATTCCTCACGGCCGGTCTAACACGCGGCCAGCGCGCTGCTTTCCGGGAGACTCTGCGCTTCGCTGCGATCGACGCCACGCTCCTGTTTCGCTGAATCAGGCCTTGGTCTTCAGGTAGTCCAGGCGAGGCGTGCTGAGGGCAGGGTGTTGCGCGGGTTGCAACACAGTGCCTCGCAATTTAAAACTCCACATGTGTGGAGTTTTCGTTGACTGGCTTGCGGCGAGCGGGTACACCTGTGTCCTTGAGAAGCAGCAGCGCATTGCTGCGGCAAGAACGCACGAAGAAGGAGACACATGATCGAGGTACCAGTACTCGTTGTCGGGGCGGGTCCGGTGGGCCTGGCCACCGCCCTGGAGCTGCATGCGCGCGGAGTTCGCACGCTCGTTGTCGAGCGCAACGCGACGACGACGCGGCACCCGAAGATGGACGTCACCAATGGGCGCAGCATGGAGCACTTCCGGCGGCTGGGGGTGGCCGAGCGCATCCGCGACATCGCCGTGCCGCGCGAGAATGTCATGGACGTGTCGTGGGTGACGAAGCTTGGCGAGTGGGAGCTGGCCCGGTTCCGTTATCCCAACGTGCACGACGCGCGCAAGAACATTGCGGCGCGCAACGACGGCTCGATGCCGCTGGAGCCCAACATGCGGCTGAGCCAGGTCGTGCTGGAGCCCGCGCTGCATGAGGTGCTGCTCGAGCGCAAGGTCGACATCCGGTTTGGCTGGGCGTTCGAGAGCTTCGAGCAGGATGGCGACGGTGTCACTGCGGTGATCCGGGAGGTTTCCACTGGCAAGAGCGAGACCGTGCGCTGCCAGTTGCTCGCCGGCTGCGACGGCGGCAGCAGCAAGGTGCGAGAGCAGCTTGGCGGCATCCGCCTGGAGGGTCATTTCGCGATCATTCGCGCCTTCATGGTCCACTTCCGTACGCCGGCCAAGGACCTCATGCAGCGCTTCGGAGTGGCCTGGCATTACCAGGCGCCGGTGCACGGCACGATGATCGCGCAGGACGACCGGGAGACGTGGACGCTGCACAGTGCGATCCCGGAAGGGGTCGAGCCGAAAGACATCGATCCCAAGCGAACCGTCTACGACTGCCTTGGCATGGAGTTTCCGCTCGAGGTGCTGCAGGCCAATGCATGGACGCCCCACCTGGTGGTCGCCTCGGGTTATGGCAAGCAACGCGTGTGGCTCGCCGGCGATTCGGTTCACCAGTACATGCCCACGGGCGGCTACGGCATGAACACCGGCATCTGCGACGCCGTGGATCTGGGCTGGAAGTTCGCAGCGGTGCTGCAGGGCTGGGGGGGTCCCAAGCTGCTGGAGACGATCGAGACCGAACGCCGGCCGGTGGGGCTGCGCAATTGCGAAGCGGCCGGCGCGAACATGGACATCCGCCTGAAGATCATGCAGGCCTACACGCCGCAGATCCACGAGGATAGCGCGCAAGGCGCGGCCGCGCGGGCAGCCCTGGGCAAGCTGATCGTCGATCTGGGCAATGGCGAGAACGAGTCGCTCGGCATCGAGATCGGCTATCGCTACCGGGGCTCGCCGATCGTGTGCGCCGAGGACGACGAACCCGAGTGGCGCTTCCTGGACTACGTACCGAGTACCTGGCCGGGTGTGCGCGCGCCGCACGTGTTCCTCGAGGATGGGAGCGCCCTGTTCGACATGTTCGGGCCCGGGTTCACGCTGGTGCGCTTCACCGACGCGAGCGTGACTGCGCTGGCCGAGGCGGCGCAGCGCCGCGGCGTGCCGCTGA
This sequence comes from Variovorax sp. HW608, assembly GCF_900090195.1. Classification (NCBI taxonomy): domain Bacteria; kingdom Pseudomonadati; phylum Pseudomonadota; class Betaproteobacteria; order Burkholderiales; family Comamonadaceae; genus Variovorax; species Variovorax sp. HW608. The sequence continues at coordinate 987,305 of NZ_LT607803.1, read as the reverse complement.
AGGTGCTCGACGTGCGCGACGCCAACGCAAGGCGCATCTACGAGCGCGACTTCGTGCTGGTGCGCCCCGACCAGCATGTCGCCTGGCGCGGCAACGCGATGCCTGACGATGCGCTGGCGGTCATCGACCGTGTGCGCGGTGCTTGAGTGAAGGAATTGAAATGAGCCAGCAACAGACACAACAGATGCAACCGGCCTTCAAGCGGCCGCAGCCCATCGTGCGCGCGGACGCCTTGGCACACGTCGTGTTCGAGCGCAAGGACGCAGCGAAGATGGAGCCGTTCCTGCAGGACTTCGGGCTCCTGCCCTGTGGTCCATCCGCGGGCAGCAAGAGCCGCTTCTACCGCTCGTATGGCCACCTGCCTTATGGCGTGGAGCTGATCCCTTCTGAGCGCGATGCCTTCGTCGGGTTCGGGCTCGTCGCGCGCAGCCGCTCCGATCTCGACAGACTCGCGGCGGCCGAGAACAAACCCATCGAAGCGGTCGAGGGACCGGGCGGCGGCGTGCGTGTGCGGCTGTTCGATCCTGCCGGATTCCGGGTCGACTTGATTCACGGCTTCGAGCCGGTGCAGCCCGTGGCGACGCGCGCTGCGATCACCCAGTTCAACTCGCCCGGCGTCAACAGGCGCATCAACGCCGGGGTTCGCACCGATGTGGCGCCGTCACCCGTGCTGCGCTTCGGCCACGTGGTGCTGCAGACGCCCCTGTTTGGTGAGACGCTGATGTGGTACATGAGCCGCTTCGGCCTGATCCCGACGGACATGCAGACGCTGCCCGACGGGACCCCGGCCCTCGCGTTCTGCAGGCTGGACCGGGGCAGCGATCCGGCCGACCACCACACCATTGCGCTGGTGGCCGGACCGGCGCCGAAGATGCTCCACGTGTCGACCGAGACGGTCGATCTGGACGCGATCGGCCAAGGACAGCAGTTCCTGTGGTCCAAGGGTTGGGAGCACTTCTGGGGCATGGGGCGGCACCTGCTGGGCAGCCAGTTCTACGACTACTGGAAGGATCCGGTGGGCGACGAGTGGGAGCACTACGCCGACGGCGACGTGATGACCGCCGACTACCCCACGGGCTTCCATCCCTTGACCCTGGGCGGCCTCTGGGCCTGGGGCCAGGACCTGCCGCAGTCAATGCGCCCGCCGATGCCGGCGCCCCCGGATGCGCCGCCTGTCGTGCGTGAGCTGATCCAGGCGCTGCGCGAACCCGCGCGTGCCTGGTGGCCCAAATTGGATTGAAGAGACAAGGACCTGAACATGTCATCGATGATCGTACGCTTCGACAGCGCCGCTGGCGCGCGCTGGGGGCTGCTGGTGTCCGAGGCGCCGACGCGGCCGCAGGACGAGATCCGCGTCGTGGAGATCGACACGACAGCGACCACCACGGGGCAACTGCTGAGCGCACTGGAAAATGGCTTGAAGCTGCCCTCGGGCGGCGAAGGCAAGAGCATGCCCGCCAAGTCCCTGCTCAGCCCCGTGACGACGGATGCAACGCTCGTGTGCCAGGGTGTGAACTACGCCACGCATGCGCAGGAGACCGGAGCGGTCAAGCGCAAGCGCAACCTGTTCTTCAACAAGGCCAGCTCTTCGCTCACGGGGCCCTACTCGGATATCGTGCGCCCCCCGGAAGTCGAACTCCTTGACTACGAGGTGGAGGTGGGCATCGTGCTGCGGCGCGACCTGAAGGCGGGCGATGTGGTCACACCCGAGCGGCTTGGCGAATTCATCAGCGCCGTCGTCCTGTGCAACGACATCTCGGCGCGAGACACCATGTTCGGGGCGCTGACCCTGCAGTGGTATCAGGGCAAGAGCTACCGCACCTTCTGCCCGACGGGGCCGGTGCTGTATTGGCTGGAGCCCGCCGAGGTGGCATCGACCTTCGACAAGCTCGAGTTCACGCTCAGCTACCAGGACTCGGTGCGCCAGTCGGCCAGCCCCTCGGAGATGATCCACAAGCCGGCGGACACCCTGACCCAGTTGGCCGCCATCATGGACCTGAAGGCCGGCGACATGATCCTCACGGGCACGCCCGGCGGGGTGCTGCTCGGGCACGGCTCGCCGGCGCGAATGCTCGAAATCATCACCCAGAACATGATGGATGACGACAAGCGCCGGGACGAATTCCGCGAGCACCTGAAATCGAAGGTGAGCTTCCTGCAGCCGGGCGATACCATGAGCCTGACGCTGCGCGACGGGCACGCCCAGCGAGCCCTGGGGGGCCAGTTCAGCCGCGTCGTCCAAGGGTGACGCCCGATCCGAGGCCCCAACGATGGATCTGCGGCAGATCATGTACTTCCTGCGCGTGTACGAGGAGCGCAACTTCACGCGTGCCGCCGACCGGGCCTTCGTCGTCCAGCCAGCGCTGAGCCGGCAGGTCGCCGCGCTCGAGGAGGAGATCGGCGCGCCACTGTTCGATCGGGGGCCGCGCGGCGTCACGCCGACGGCCATCGGCGTCAAGTTCCATGAACTGGTGCTGCCGCTTATCGGCAATCTGTCGGAGGTCAAGCAGCACATCACCGAACTGGCGCGAGCGGGCCCCGTCTCGGGCAAGCTGGTCTGCGGGTTCCCGCCGTCCTTCAGCCGCGCAGTGCTGGGCAAGGTGATCTGCAGGTTCGTCGACCGCTATCCCGAAGTCGAGCTGCAGGTCTCGGAGGGGTTCAGCGGGCACCTGACAGCACAGGTGCGCGGTGGCGAGCTCGACTTCGCGCTAGGCCTGGTCCCGACCGATCTGGGCAGCCTCACCACCGAATTCGAACACGACGAGAGCCTCGTGCTCATCTCCGGTGCTCCCGTCGCGGGGCCTTCGTTCACGCCATGCCGCCTCGAACTGCTCCAGAACCTCAAGCTGGTGATTCCCTCGGCGCAGAACCTGATCGGGCGCCAGTTGCAGTCGCTGATTGCCGAGGGAATCGTCAAACCAGCACGCCTGATGGTGATGGACGCCTTCAATGCCAGCTACGACATCGTGCGAACGTCCGACTGGTGCGTGGTGACGCCCGCCAGCGCGATCCTCTGCAATGAGGACCGGCATAGCCTGTTCATCTATCCCGTTTCTTCTCCGATCCTGCGCTACAGGCTGGGGCTCATCCGCGACAGGTCCAAGGCGCTGTCCACCGCTGGCTACGCCTTCGTCGAGATGCTGCAGGAGGCGTCCGAACTGATCCAGATCGAGTGGCGCCGGTTGCTCGAGGCGCACTCAGGCGCTGTGTCTTAGCGGCGGCGCGGGGATCAGTGGTCAACGCGCGAAGCCGTGCATGGCTGTCATACGCAATTGACATTTCTCCCTCTGGATCCCTTCGCTTAACTTCGTCGCCCAAGCACTATGAATGCTCTTCACATGAACTCCACAATCGCGGCATCGGCTGCTGGCCACGGACGCCACGCAGCCGCATCGCGTGCGCAGCGGCTCAGCCCGCAGCTGCGGACAAAGCAGTTGCTCGACGCGGCTCTTTCGTTGTTCGTGGAGAAGGGCTTCGCAGCCACTCGTACCGAAGAGATCGCCGCGCGGGTAGGTGTCTCCAAGGCAACGATATACGTGTACTTCCCCAGCAAGGAAGACGTGCTCAAAGCCCTGATCGCCCGCGAACTGTCGTCCGGAGCGGTCTCGGGCGCAAGGCTGCAGGCTGTGCGCGGCGAAAGCTGCGTCGGCCTGCTGCGCCGCCAACTGGCGACTTGGTGGTCGCTGCTCGCTGATACGGCCCTGGGCGGCATCTTCAAGCTGGTGATCACGGAAGTGCGCGTCTTTCCCGAGCTGATGGACTTCTGGCTTCGCGAGGTGCTCGAGCCCTGCCAGAAGTCCATCGGCAAGACAGTGCGCGAAGCCGTGCAGAGCGGGGAGTTCCGCCCGGCTGATCCCGACGTGGTGGTGCGCTCACTTGTCCTGCCGATGATCATGGGGTGCCTGCACCGTCACACCATTGGCGCATGCAGCGCGGCCGATCGCCTGCTGGGCGAACCGGACTTCTTTCCAAGCCATGTCGATTTCGTGCTGCAGGGTTTGGCACCATGCGCCAGTGCAGCGGCATCTTCTTCAGCGTGCGCGTAGGCGCCATCGACCGAGGACACCATCTATGGCACACACAGTGGCGGAACAAGCCCTGATCGAAACAGCGAAGGAATACCTCCGGCGCGTCGATGCCGGCCGGGGCGATGTCGCTGAACTCTGCACCGACGACGTCGAGGTCTACTTTCCAAAGTTCGGCATCGCGAAGGGCAAGCAAGCCCTGTTCGAACTGGGCTCTGGGCTGTTCACGCGCGTGAGCGAGATTTCGCACGACCAGCAGTCTTTGCTGTGTGTTGCCAATGGCGACGACGTGGTCGTCGAAGGTCTGAGCCGAGGCAAGACAAAGAGCGGCGTCGAATGGGTCGGAGGCAATACGCCGACCGGGCGCTTCTGCAACGTTTTTCACTTTCGCGAGGGAAGGATCGATCGCGTGCACATCCACCTGGACCCGGACTACGGCGGTGAGGACCGCGACCGATTCTTGTGGGGAACAGATAGATCCTGGTGAAAAAAAAGCTGCCGTGCCTGGGGCACGGCATTCGCCGCCACAGGCGGCTTCCAGAGGAGACAAATAGTGAGAGATACGAGGGGGCGTCCTTCGCGGACGCTTATGGGTGCGGGCGTGACGTTGATGCTTGGCGCGGTTTCAGCGGTGCAAGCCATGCCGATCGACACGGGCAATGAGGACCTCACGGTCAACTTCGACAACACGGTCAAGTACAGCGGCGCCTCGCGCGTGAAGAGCGCCATCCCTGCCTTGCTTGGCAATCCCAACACCGACGATGGCGATCGCAACTTCGGCAAGGGGCTGATCTCGAACCGCATGGACTTGTTGTCCGAGTTCGACATGGTCTATGCCAAGCGCTACGGCCTTCGGCTGAGTGGCGCAGCCTGGTACGACAGCGTCTACAACCGCAGCAACGACAACCCCGGCTTCGCCGGCGGGGCTTTCCCGAACCAGATTTCGGTGCCGTACAACGAGTTCACCGATGCGACGCGAGATCTGCACGGCCGCAAGGCCGAAATGCTGGATGCCTTCGTGTTCGGGAGCTTCGACGTTGGTGACAAGACGGTCAGCATGCGCCTGGGACGCCACTCGCTGCTGTGGGGCGAGAGCCTGTTCCTCGGCAACAACGCCATCGCGGGCACGATGAGCCCGGTGGACGTGGTCAAACTGGCGTCGGTACCGAACACGCAATTCAAGGAGGCGATCCGGCCGGTGCCGCAGTGGTCGGGCAGCATCCAGCTGGCGTCGACGCTGTCGGTCGGGGCGTTCTATCAGTTCGGATGGCAGCCCTACAGACTGCCAGCAGTCGGCAGCTACTTCTCCGCGGTCGACATGCTGCCGGACGGCGGCGAGCAGCTGCTGCTCGGCCCCGGCCTGGCCGCACCGCGGTTTGGCGATCAGAAGCCCAAGGACAGCGGCCAGGGCGGGCTGCAGCTGCGCTTGCGGGCGGACGAGACCGACTATGGGCTGTACCTGGTGCGCTTCCACAGCAAGGTGCCGCAGATGGTGCTCATGCTCGGTCCCTCGCCATTCGGCGCTGTTCCGTTCGGCTATCGGCTGGCCTATCAGGAAGGCATCACTGCCTTCGGGGCCAGTGCTTCGCGCACGTTCGGCGACCTGAACCTGGCCGCCGAAGCCTCCATCCGTCACAACCAGGATCTTGCAAGCAGCCGGGCGGTCGACGCCTCCGCGCTGGCGCCTGGCGTGATCGCGCCCACGAACAACAGCAACAACCCCGCCTATGCCGTTGGCAACACGGCGCACATGAATCTCAACGCCATCTGGACGCTGCCGCGAACGCCCCTGTTTGCCGAGGGCACGCTGATGGGCGAGCTGGGCTGGAACCGTGCCCTGTCGGTGACCAAGAATGCGGCGGCACTGGACCCGAACGCGACCCGCGATGCCTGGGGGCTGCGCATGCAGGTCGAACCGATGTACCGGCAGGTCGTCGGCGGCCTGGATCTGGGCGTGCCGATCGGCGTGGGATACAGCCCGAGGGGCTCGCGCTCGATGGCGCTGGGCCCGGCCGCCTGGACCCCGGACGGCGGTGGCGACGTCACCATCGGCCTGAACGGGACGTACCTCGATGTCTGGCGATTCAGCCTCGCTTACACGCACTACTTCGGCAGCGCTGGCAGTTTCATCAACTCGGCCGGCACCTATTCCTACGCGCAGGCCCTCAGGGATCGCGATTTCATCGCGTTCTCCCTGCGCCGCACTTTCTGAACACCAGGAGACATCGATGTATCACACCCTATCCAAGGTCGGCATCGCCGCGCTCGTGGGCCTTGCGGCCCTCTCTGCGCAGGCCGGAGTTTCCGCCGAGGAAGCTGCCAAGCTGAAGTCGGAGCTGACCCCCTTCGGTGCGGAGCGTGCCGGCAACAAGGACGACAGCATCCCGGCGTGGACCGGCGGAGTGGCGCAGAGTACTGCCCCCGCCAAGGGCCTGCGGCCCGATCCATTCGCCAGCGAGAAGCCGCTGTTCACGATCACCTCGAAGAACATGGCGCAGTACGCCGACAAGCTGTCCGAGGGCAGCAAGGCGATGCTGACGAAATACCCCGAGACGTTCCGGATGGATGTCTACCCGACCCATCGCACGTCTTCTGCGCCGCAGTGGGTGTACGAGAACACCCTGCGCAACGCCACCCAAGCGACGCTGGTCGACGGCCCTGCCGGTCCCCGGCCACAGGGTGCGTTCGGTGGCATTCCGTTCCCGATTCCCAAGAGCGGCCTGGAAGTGATGTGGAACCACATCCTGCGCTGGCGCGGCGAATCGGTGCGCTACGAATGGAAGGGCTACACCCTGACCACCGACGGGCGCTGGATCATGGCGGTAGAAGCCATCAACGAGCAGACCGAGCCGTACTACTACAAGGAAGACAGCGCAGCCACCCACAACGGCGCCTATTGGCTGGTCCGATCGGTCAACTCCGGGCCGCCGATCCGCGCCGGCGAAGGCATTCTCGCTCGCGAGGACATCGACCAGAGCAAGTCCCAGGCCTGGGTCTATCTGACTGGCCAGCGCCGCGTGCGCAAGCTGCCCAATGCCTGCTGCGACACGCCCACGCCCTTCTCGGCCGGTGTGATGACCTTCGACGAGGTCGAGGTTCATACCGGCCGCATGGACCGCTTCGAGTGGAAACTTCTCGGCAAGCGGGAGTTGCTCATCCCCTACAACAACAACAAGGCTCAAAGCGCTAAGGGCGGCGATGCGGAGGTTCTGGGAAGCGCACGCCATCTCAATCCCGATGTGGTGCGCTGGGAGTTGCACCGCGTCTGGGTCGTCGAGTCGACGCTCAAGCCGGGACAGCGCCATACGTCGCCGAAGTCGCGCTACTACGTCGACGAGGACAATTGGTTCGCGGCGCTCAGCGACCGCTGGGACGCGAACAACCAGCTCGCCCGCACCGGGTTCGGCTTCACCGAGGTGGTGCCCGAGCTTCCCGGCGCCATCGGCTGGACCATGGGGATCTACGACCTGGTCTCCGGCGCGGCCTACATCGCCGGCTTCACGGCTGACCAGAAGCTCTCGTATCGCCCTGTGGCGCGCCAGAAGGACGTGGTGTTCTCGCCCGACTCGCTCGCGGCCGAGGGCATCCGCTGACAGGGAGCTGCGCGTGACTCAATCGAGAGGTCGAATCCTGCGCTGGGCGTTCGGCGCGGCGACGTGGGCTGCTTGCCATGCCGCAATGGCGCTTGCACCAATCGATGTGCTGCAGCAACCCGCTGAGCGCGTCAGCGAGCTGCAGCGCGGTGTCTACCTGGCGGCGGCGCGAGCCGGTGAACGAGTTGTTGCCGTCGGTGAACGAGGATTGATCGCGCTGTCGGACGACGACGGCGGCCTCTGGCGCCAGGTGGTCTCGCCGGTCTCGGCGACGCTGACGGGAGTGCAGTTCGTCTCCGCGAAGGTGGGCTGGGTGGTCGGGCACTGGGGTGTGGTCCTCGGAACGCGCGACGGCGGTGAGACCTGGACACTGCTGCTCGACGGGCGTCGCGCCGCACAGGCAACGCTGGATGCGGCCAAGGCCGCCACGGATGGCAGTGCCGCATCGCAGAAGGCCCTCGTCGATGCGCAGCGCCTGATCGCGGACGGCCCGGACAAGCCCTTGCTCGACCTTCACTTCGTCGACGAACAGGTGGGCTTCGTCGTCGGCGCGTACAACCTCATTTTGCGAACGGAAGATGGCGGAAGGCACTGGGAGTCCATCGCCGGCCGCCTCGACAACCCCAAGGGCCTGCACCTCTACGCCATCGCGGCCGAAGGCGCGACGCTCTACATCGCGGGCGAGCAGGGCTTGCTGCTGCGATCCGATGACGATGGCGCGCACTTCCAGCGTCTGGCACTACCGTACGCCGGCAGTCTGTTCACCCTGCGGCCGCTTGGCCGGGAAGGCCTGGTGGTGGCGGGTCTGCGGGGCAACGCGCTCGTGTCCGAAGACCGTGGGCTGCGCTGGCGCGCCCTGACCGGCGCACCGCCGCTTTCGTTCATTGCGGCGTTCGGCGATACCGATGAAGTGCAGCTGGTCAATCAGGCCGGCCAGCGCTTCGCCGTCCGCGGCGATCGCCTCGTGCGGCTGGAGACACCGCCCTTGCCGCCAGTTTCCGGCGCGCTGCCATTGAGTTCCCACCAGTGGTTGATGCTCACGGTCCAAGGGATGGTGAGACGACCGGAGTCCGGAGCGCGGCCATGAACCCGGCTTCCACTGCAAGCCACGCGCCGTTCGACCCCGCCTCCGGAGGCCGCATCGAACGGATCCTGTTCAATCACCGCGGCGTGGTGTTGGTGCTGTGTGCGCTCGTCACCCTTGTTCTCGGCTGGCAGGCCACGAAGCTGCAGCTGAATGCGAGTTTCGAAAAAGCCATTCCCGGCTCGCATCCGTACATCGTCAACTTCCTGGCACACCAGCGGCAGTTGCATGGCCTGGGTAACGCGGTACGCATCGCCGTCGAAAACCCGGATGGCGATCTCTATGACCCGGCTTACCTCGAAACGCTGCGCCAGATCAACGATGAACTGTTCCTGATGCCAGGCGTCGACCGGGTTGGCCTGAAAAGCCTGTGGGCCCCCTCGACACGCTGGACCGGTGTGACCGAGGAGGGGTTGGAAGGCGGTCCGGTCATTCCTGACAACTACAACGGCAGCCCGGCCAGTCTCTCCGAGCTGCGGGCGAACGTCGCGCGCTCGGGCGAGATCGGGCAACTGGTGGCGCTGGATGGCCGTTCGACGGTGGTGTATGTGCCGCTTGCGGAGCGCGATGCGGAAGGCCGGCCGCTGGACTATGGGCAGTTCTCCGCGCGACTGGAGGGTCTGCGTGCCAAGTATGAGGAACGGGGCGTGCGCTTGCACATCACCGGCTTCGCGAAGCTGGTGGGCGACTTGATCGACGGCATCCGTACCGTGCTGGTCTTCTTTGCGCTCGCCGTTGCGATCACGGCTGCCGCGGTGTTCTGGTACACGCGCTGCGTGCGATCGACCCTTCTGGTGGTGGCCGCGTCGCTGATTGCGGTGGTTTGGCAGCTCGGCCTGATGTCCACGCTGGGTTATGCACTCGACCCGTACTCGATGCTGGTGCCGTTCCTGGTCTTCGCCATCGGCATGAGCCATGGTGCGCAGAAGATGAACGGGATCATGCAGGACATCGGACGCGGCGTGCACCAGTGGGTCGCCGCACGGTTCACGTTCCGCCGCCTGTTCCTCGCCGGCCTCACGGCGCTGGTGGCCGACGCGGTCGGCTTCGCGGTGCTGATGGTGATCGACATCCGGGTGATCCGAGAGCTCGCTGTCGCGGCAAGCCTGGGCGTCGCGGTCCTGATCTTCACGAATCTGATCCTGCTGCCCATCCTTCTGAGCTACACGGGTGTCAACCGTCGGGCCGCCGAGCGCAGCCTGCGCGCGGAAATGCAGGCACGGCAGGGCGGGGGCAAGCTCTGGTTGTGGGCTGTCCTGGATCGCTTCACGACCCACCGGTGGGCGCTCGCCGCGGTCGCCGCTGCTGCAGGGCTCGGCATGCTCGGCTATGCCGTCAGCACGCGATTGTCGATCGGAGACCTGGACCCCGGCGCACCCGAGCTGCGCGCCGACTCTCGCTACAACCGCGACGCGGCGTTCATGAACGCCGCCTATGGCGCCTCGAGCGACGTCTTCGCGGTGATGGTGAGCACCCCCGAAGGCGGTTGCTCGAAAATTGACACGGTGCTGAGGCTCGATCGGCTGGAATGGCAGTTGCGGCAGCTGCCGGGCGTCGAATCGACGAACTCGCTGGCGCTTCTGAACCGGCGGATGCTGATTGGCTTGAACGAGGGCCACCCCAAGTGGTACGAGGTGATCCCCAACCAGGACATGGCCAATACGATCACTGCCGGCGCCCCGCGGGGTCTGTACGACGACAGCTGCAGCCTGCTGACGATGTACGTGTACCTGCGTGATCACAAGGCCCAGACGCTGGCGCGCGTGGTTGATCACGTGGAGGCTTTCGCGAAGGAGAACGACAGCAACGATGCGCACTTCCTGCTGGCCGCCGGCACCGCGGGAATCGAGGCCGCGACGAACATCGTCGTGCACCGGGCGTGGCGACAGATGCTGTTTCTCGTCTACGGCGCCGTGATCGTGCTCTGCTTCATCACCTTCCGTTCGTGGCGGGCGGTGCTGGTCGCGGTTCTTCCGCTGACGTTGACATCGGTGTTGGCCGAGGCGCTGATGGTCGCGCTGGGGATGGGAGTCAAAGTCGCAACCTTGCCCGTGATTGCGCTCGGCGTGGGGATCGGCGTCGACTATGCGCTCTACATCCTCAGTGTCACGCTGACCGGGCTGCGCGCGGGCAGGTCGCTTTCGGATGCTTATCACGAAGCGCTGCTCTTCACCGGCAAGGTGGTGATGCTGACCGGGGTCACGCTCGCGGTCGGCGTGATCACATGGGTCGCCAGTCCGATCAAGTTCCAGGCCGACATGGGGCTGCTGCTCGCCTTCATGTTCCTCTGGAACATGCTCGGTGCGCTGGTCCTGCTGCCGGCCCTGGCCCATTTTCTCCTGCGGCCGGCACGTCTGGCCGAGCCGCATGGAATTCAGCAACCCGCCCGAGCACGGGCATGAATAGGAGCAAGACCATGCAAGAGAAGATTGTCCTGACCTGCGCACTGACCGGCGCGGGTCCGATATCGGAGAACCCGGCCCACCCCGTCACACCGCGTGAGATCGCGGAATCGGGTCTCGCCGCCGCCGAAGCCGGCGCCGCGATCCTGCACGTGCACATGCGCGATCCGAAGACGCGCGAGTACTCCGGCGAATGGGCCTTCTACGAAGAGGCCGTGGGACTTATCCGCGAAAAGAACTCTGATGTGATCCTGAACATCACCACCGGCCTCGGCGCCGCGTTCTACCCGGTCGACCCGCTGTGTCCCAGCGAAGCGGGTCCGGGCACCGGCATCTGGACGCCCGAGCAGCGGGTCGAGCATGTGCTCAAGCTCAAGCCCGAGATCTGCACCCTCGACCTCGTGACGGCCCACATCTTCGGGGGCTTCGTCATCAGCCACGAGAAGGCGCTGGCGCGCATGGCCGAACTCGTGCGCGCAGCCGGCGTGGTGCCCGAGATCGAGCTCTTCGATACCGGTGACGCTGTGCTCGCCAAGCACCTGATCGCCAAGGGCTCGCTCGATGGTCCGGGCATCTACTCGTTCGTCATGGGCCTGAACTTCGCGATGCATGCCGATCCCGAGACCATGACCTACGTGCGCAACCTGCTGCCGGCGGGCGCGCACTGGCAGGGCTTCGGCATCGGCCGCAACCAGTTCCCAATGGCCGCCCAGTCGGTCCTGCTCGGTGGCCATGTGCGCGTCGGCATGGAGGACAACGTCTTCATCTCCAGGGGCAAGTTTGCCAAGAGCAACGCCGAACTGGTCAGCAAGGCGAAGCGGATCGTCGAGGACCTCGGCCCCACGCTGGCGACACCGGCCGAGGCGCGTCAGATCGTGGGACTGAAAAAGGCCGCTTGAGCCAGCCGGCGACGCCGGCCTGGTGTGTTGACTGCTGGATGGCCACCGAGACTTCCTGGTCGTCCTGATCCAGTGGCAGACGGCTTGGCGGATCCCATCGCATGTGCGCGTGCGCATGGCACAAGGGATCCGCAGATTTCCTCCCCAGGCTCCGGAGCCTTTAGCGCTGCCTTTGCCGTCGGGATCTCACTCCAGCCGAACGTGATGCTCGGCAATGAGCCGCGTATTGAGTTCGTCATCCTCTTTCACCATCGCGCGAAATTCCTCGAGCGACTGCGGTGCCGGATCGACGAACGCGGCCTGAAACTTCGCCTGCAGTTCGGGCGCTCGCAGGGCTGAACGCAAGTCTTCGCCAAATCTGCCGATGATGTTCGCGGGCGTGCCCGAAGCAGCGAATACTCCGATCCACGACACGAATTCCAGCCCGGGGACGCCGACTTCGGCGAGCGTCGGAAGGTTGGGCGCGACGTGATAGCGCTTCGGACCCGTCACGGCGATCGGGACCACGGTGCCGGCCGAGATATGCTGCTGCGCGATGTCGAGGTTCGCGAGAAACATGTCGATCTCGCCGGAGAGAAGGGCCCGCATGCCCGGGGCGATGCCGGTGTAGTGCACGGGGACGATCTCGACGCCGAGGGCCTTGCCCATCTGCAGCGCCACAAGATGCCCGACGCTCCCGACGCCGAAGGTCGCGAAAGTGGCTCCGCCCGCTCTCTTGCGCATGAACGCCACCAACGATGGGAAGTCCCTGATCCCGGATTTGGCGTTGACGAGAAGCAGCAACTGGCCGACGCTGAGGTTGCCGACAGGGAGCAAATCCTTCAAGGGATCGAAGTTCAGCTTCAGGCCCAACTGCGGCAATTGGCGCGTCAGGCTGAACGTGACCAGAAAGGTATGGCCGTCCTTCGGCGCGCTCAGAAGGGAGTTCACGGCGATCACCGTATTTCCACCCGGCTTGTTCTCGACGAACGCGGAAGCGTTTCCGCCCCAGGTGCTGCCGAGTTGCTGCGCCACAGTGCGCGATACGAAGTCGGCCACAGCTCCGGGTGGCACAGGGACCAGGAGCCTGACCGGACGCTGCGGCCATGCGGGTTGCGCCCGAAGCCAGGATGTGCCACCGGCGATGGCGGCGGCTGCCGCACGAATTGCGACGCGACGGTTGATTCGCATGATTTGTCTCGCTTGTGTTTGATTTGGTTCTTACAGGCCGCTCAGATCAGTCCGCCTTTGGCCACCAGGGGCGGGCTGGCTCACGCATTGCGCGTGCCAGTTCGCGGTAGAGCGTCGGCGCTTCGAGGGGCGGCGCAGGCGGACGCATGGACATCGGCAGATCCTGGCCCCACGCCCAAAGTCCACCGAGCGTCATCGGGTGCAATCCGGTGGGATAGTCGGCCGTCATGACATCGCCGTCCGCGTAGTGTTCCCATTCGTCGCCGACCGGGTCACGCCAGTAATCGAAGAGCTGGCTGCCTAGCAGATGGCGCCCCATCCCCCAGAAGTGTTGCCAACCCTTGGACCAGAGGAACTGCTGGCCTTGACCGATGGCGTCGAGGTCAATCGTCTCGGTCGAGACATGGAGCATCTTTGGAGCGGGTCCGGTTGCGAGGGCGATGCTATGGTGATCAGCCGGCTCATCGCCACGGTCCAGACGGAAGAATCCGAGAACGGCGGTGCCGTCCGGAAGCGTCTGGAGATCCGTCGGAATCAGCCCCAGCCGGTGCATGTACCACGTTGCCGTCTGTCCCCAGTTCGGCGTGCGCAGCACGACGTGGCCCATGCGAAGCACCGGAGAGGGCGCCACCTCGCTGCGAACACCGGCGTTGACGCGCGGGGACGAGCCTGGCGAATTGGACTGCGTGAACGGAGATCGCGTCGGTGTTGTAACCGAAGGCTCGAAGCCATGAACCAGGTCGACACGGAAACCGTTGGGGTCGGCGAGTCGTACACGCCAGCCACCACCGGGACCTTCCACGGGTTCTATCGCGGCGTTCTCGGCCGCCGCGAGTTTCTCGAGGTCACCCCGACTGCGGGCGACGAATCCCATCCCGACGAAGGCATCCCGCTCGGAGGGGATGATCTCCACGCCGTAAGGCAGGCAGCCGCATGTACGGAAATAGCGGCTCTTGCCCGATGTGGAATTGCAGGGGAGAAGTCCGAAGTCCTGCAGGAACTGCCCCATCTTGGCGACGTCCTTGCGTTCGAAGACGACATGCGCAAAGCCGTCTGCCCGGATGATCGGGTCCCGGCGTTCGATGTCGAGATCGCCGGGGCGCGTCGGCTGTTCATTGTGTAAGGCGTTGCTCATTCGGTTTTCCTCAGGTGGGGTCCGTTGATGGGGTCATCGTCCAGGCTCAGCGCTCCACGTCATGCGACATGCTGGTCACGACGAACGAACACGAAGTCTCTTTCGTAGATTCGCCCCTGGGGGCCGTGCATCGAGGCATGGCGTGTTCTGCGCACTCGATCGAATTCAGTATAGGAAGGCGCAAGTGCCGCTGCGAATGTCTTTCGTGATGGCGACCATCACCGCGCGGCGATGACAGAGGCACTCGAGTCAACGACGCCTGCTGGCGATCACGCCGCGAAATGGTGACGATCGAAATTCAACATACACAGAGTGGCGTCGCGGTGGCTCAATCGATGTACCGAACAGCCTCATCTTCCTTCTTGGTGGATGCATGGCGCTTCGACCTTGGTCGGTCGATCCACTACTTTGAAGGGCAAGACGATGGCTTCGATGATCGTGCGTTTCGCTGGTGCCGCGGGTGCGCGCTGGGGTGTTCTCGTGTCGAGTGCGCCAACGCACCCTGACGATGAGATCGCGGTTCTTGAGATCCGGACGGATGCGGCCACGACTGGCGAGTTGATCGCCGCGCTCGAGAAGGGCCTGAAGCTGCCCGACTCCGGCGAGAGGCAGATCCTGCGCGCGGCCGCCTTGCTAAGCCCGGTCACGACGGATTCCACGCTCGTGTGCCAGGGGCTGAACTACCGTACCCATGTCGAGGAAACCGGCGTCGGCGAGCGAAAGAAGAACCTGCTCTTCGGCAAGGCCAGCGCGTCGCTCACCGGACCGTATGGGGACATCATCCGTCCCTCGGAAGTCGAACTCCTGGACTACGAGGCCGAGGTCGGCATCGTGCTTCGGCGCGATCTGAAATCGGGCGACGTCGTGGACGACAATACGCTGGGCGACTACGTCGCCGCGATCGTCCTGTGCAACGACATCTCCGCGCGCGACACGATGTTCGGTGCGTTGATGATGCAGTGGTACCAAGGCAAGAGCTACCGGACCTTCTGCCCGGCCGGCCCCGTGCTCTACTGGATGAAGCCGTCGGTGGTTTCCGAAACCCTCGAGGAAGTCGAGTTCTCGCTCAGCTACAAGGGGACGCAGCGGCAATCGGCCAAGATGTCGCACATGATCTACAAGCCGGCGGAGACACTCACCCAGCTGGCTCGCATGTTCGACATGAAGGCCGGTGACATGGTCCTGACCGGCACGCCGGGCGGCGTGCTGATAGGCCACGCGAGGCCGGGGCGCATGGGCGAGATCATCCGCACCCTCTTGTCCGATGACGTGAAGCGCACCGAGGAGCTGCGCAAGGAACTGAAGTCGACAGTGACGTACCTGCAGCCGGGGGAGACTCTCGAGTTGTCGCTTCGCGATGGCCGCGCACAGCGCGATCTGGGTGGGCAGTACTGCCGCATCGTCCAAGGCGAGTAAGGCATTCATCTCGGACGTGACATGGACAGGCTTGACCTCACCCTCGCTCGCCCCGCGCTCTCGCTCCACGCTCGAGCGGACGGCACGACGCTGCTGAGGAGCCGACAGCAACTCGGCCCGTATTCGCGCTGTGTGGGGGATTGGCTGGAGCATTGGGCCCGCGAGACGCCGGACGTTCCCTTCCTCTGCGAGAAAGCGGAGGAGGATGGGCAGTGGAGATGCATGTCCTACGCGGAGGTCCGGCGTGATGTGTGGGCCATTGGCGAGGCCTTGCTCGCACGCGGCCTGGGGCCGGACCGCCCGGTCGCGGCCCTGTCGGCCAACTGCGTCGCCATGGCCCTCATGATGTTGGGTGCGATGCATGCCGGCATCCCGTTTGCGCCAATCTCGCAGGCCTACGCGACCGTCGCGACCGATTTCGGCAAGTTGAGGCACGTGTTCGGACTGCTTGAGCCCGGCCTGCTATTCGTGTCCGATGACGCGATCCTCGTGCCGGCTCTGGCGCGAGCGGGGATTGGTGGCTTTGAAATCATTGCCGAGCACCCGCGGACGGCCGACGTCACGCGCTTCCATGAGTTGTGCGAGACAACACCCACGGACCAGGTGCGTCAGGCCTTTGCCGGCTTGGACGGCGACACGGTCGCGAAGATCCTGTTCACGTCGGGGTCGACCGGCACGCCGAAGGGGGTCGTGAACACGCACCGCATGATGTGTTCCAACCAGCAGGGCTTCGGGCAGCTGCTGCCTTTCGTTGCCGAAACGCGTCCGATCATCGTGGACTGGCTGCCGTGGAATCACACGGCCGGCGGCAACGGGGCGTTCAACAAGGTTCTGCGCAACGGCGGCAGCTTCTACATCGACGACGGAAAGCCCGTGCCGGGTCAGTTCCGAAAGACGATCGCCAATCTCATGTCGGTGCAATCCACCCATCACATGAACGTGCCGCGCGGCTGGGAGTATCTGCTGGCCGAATTCGAACGCGACATCGCGTTCCGGCAGCACTTCTTCTCGGAACTCGACTACATCGGATTCTCGGGCGCGGCCATGCCGCGTCACCACTACAACCGTCTGCTGGAGTTGGCCAGGGCAGTGCGGGGCAATCGCATCCTGTTCTGCGCCGGATACGGTGCAACGGAGACGGCACCCTCGGTCACGATGGTCCATTTTGCGAACTCGGAGCCGGCCAATATCGGGCTGCCGGTGCCGGGAATCGAGATCAAGCTGCTGCCCAATGGAGACAAAATGGAGTTGCGGGTACGCGGTCCCAACGTAATGCCAGGCTACTGGCGTCAGCCGGAGCTCACGCGGGATGCATTCGACGAGGAGGGCTTCTATCGCATCGGGGACGCCGTGAGGTTCCTCGATCCCACGCGGCCGGAGGCGGGTATGCTGTTTGACGGGCGGGTGCTCGAGGACTTCAAGCTCAGCTCAGCAACCTGGGTGAATGTGGCCGCGATCAGGGCGAGCGCGTTGGCCGCCGGCAACCCGCTCTTTCAGGACGTGGTCGTCACCGGGCACAACCGCGAAGCCATCGGCCTGCTCGTCGTTGTCAATGAAGCGGCCACCCGGGAGCGGTTCGAGATCGGCCCCTCCATCCCGTTCACCGAACTGGTCGCCATGCGGGAAGTGCGTGACTTCGTCAAGGAGGCACTGCAAGAACTGCTGGTCTCGTCCACCGGCAGTTCGAACCGGCCCTGCGGCGCGCTCATCCTCAGCCGCCCGCCGACCCTCGAGAACGGGGAACTCACGGACAAAGGCTCGGTGAGTCAGCGCGTGGTTCTCGCCAACCGCAAGGCGGAGGTGGATGACCTTTACAACCGGGCTCCAGCGGGCATCTTCATATGAGCATTCGCGAAAAGGCGTATATCGCCGGTGTCTTCGAGCATCCGACCCGCCGGGCGGACGGGATTTCAACTGCTCAGCTCCATGCCGAAGTGGCGCTCGGCGCGCTGGCCGATGCCGGGCTGTCGCTGAAGGACGTCGATGGATACTTCTGCGGCGCAGAAGCGCCGGGCCTGGGCGGCATGACCATGGCCGAGTACATCGGGTTGACGAACCTGCGGCACATCGACAGCACGGAGACTGGAGGGTCTTCCTATCTCCTGCATGTGGGCCATGCGGCGCAGGCCGTCGCCGCGGGGCACTGCAATGTCGCCCTGGTCACGCTGGCGGATCGGCCTGTTGCCGCAGCGGCGGGCGTCGGGTTGTCGGGCGTGGACTCGAGCCAGCGTCCCGACCTGCAATTCACATCCATGGTCCCGCGTGCGCCCGTGCACGCCTACGCAATGGTGGCCCGACGCCACATGCACGAATTCGGGACCACACCGGAACAGCTCGCATGGGTTCGCGTCGCCGCTTCCCACCACGCGCAGCACAATCCGCACGCGATTCGCCGCGAGGTTGTAAGCGTGGACGATGTGCTGGCGTCGCCCCTGGTTTCCGATCCGCTGAGGCGACTCGATTGCTGCGTCGTGAGCGATGGCGGCGGGGCGGTGGTGGTGAGTCGGCCCGAGATCGCCCGCGCGCTTGCACGGCCGCGCGTCAAGATCATCGGCGCAGGAAGCGGCGTGAAGCACTCCAACGGCGGCAAGATCGACCTGACTTATTCGGCCGCCGTCTGGTCAGGTCCCAAGGCGTTCGAGGAAGCCGGCGTCAAGCCGTCGGACATTTCTTATGCCTCGCTGTACGACAGCTTCACGATCACCGTCATCGTCCAGCTCGAGGACCTGGGTTTCTGCAAGAAGGGGGAGGGCGGCAAGTTCGTGATGGATGGGAACCTGATCTCCGGGATCGGCCGGCTGCCATTCAACACGGACGGTGGCGGCCTGTGCAACAACCATCCCGGCAACAAGGGCGGCATGACGAAAATCATCGAGGCTGTTCGACAGTGCCGCGGAGAAGCGCATCCCGCGGTACAGGTGAAGAACCACGAGATCGTGCTCGCGCACGGCACCGGCGGCTCGCTGGCGGGCTATCACGCGGCCGGCACTCTCATCCTTCAGGCGGAGTGACGCAATGCCTCACGACAAGAATCCGATCGAGCAGTCACCCGAAGTTGCGGAGTTCTGGCAGGCTGCGCGAGAGCGCCGTCTCCTTCTCAAGCGCTGCGGCGATTGCGGCGAACGCCATTTCTATCCGCGACCGTATTGCCCCTTCTGCGGCAGCGCGCGGACCTCGTGGGAGCAGAGTTCGGGTCGCGGCACCATCTACGCGTTCTCCCGTCCGCGCAAGCTGCCCCAGCCGCTGGCCATGGCCGTGATCGAGTTGCAGGAGGGCGTGCGACTGACGAGCGTGATCGTCGAGGCCGAGCTCGATCGCCTGGCGATCGGGCAGGAGGTCGAGGTGTACTGGCGCATGGGAGAGCCGGCGCCGGAGCTCGCGTTCACGACCATCGAAGCCCAGGAGGCGCGTGGCTACGCGACCCGGGCGATCGCCGAAGCGGCAGGGGTCGGCGGATGAATGGCGTCAGGTCGTTCGGACCCGGGGTATGTCGAGTTCGATCCCCACGAGTGCGCGGGCGAACAGGTAGTTGTTGCGCGCCCGCGCGCTCATGGCGTCCATGTTGACATGTCCTTCGGCGTCACAAGGAAAGGCCAAGCCCCGGCCAGGCTGCAGCAAAGACTCGAAGTAGAGTTCGTAGCAGACGATCACTTGCGAATTGATTGTCGAATTCATAGGACGCTCTTTGACGCAGCCCATCAGCGATACAGGGTGGTCAACTGGCTGCTTCGCAGCTTGGCAGGTCCCTACACGGCACTGGTCGACGCCTGGGAATGCGTGGTGACGAAATCCCGCAGAATTGCCGAGAAGGCAGAAGCTGCCTCGATCGGCGATACGTGTGCCGCATCGAGGGTGACCAGGTCGGAGCACGGGATCGCCTTTGCAATCTCCTCGCTGCGCTCCGGCGGGGTCGCCCGATCGTAGCGGCCCGCGATCACTCGAGCCGGTGAGGAGATCTGGTCGAGGTCGGACTCGAGACTGACCCCCGCCAGCGCTTCGCCGCAACCTGCATAGCCCTCAGGCGAAGTCCGCAAGATCATGGCTCGCACGCGCGAGATCGCCTCGTGGTTGCGCGAAGCCCAGTCCTTGGTGAACCAACGTGCCAGCGTCGCATCGACCAGCGGCTCCAAGCCGGAGCGGCGCGCCGTCGCACACCGCTCTTGCCAGATCTGGACGGGGAAGCTCGCCGCCGTGTTGGCCAGCACGAAGCCGTGAAAGCGGTTCGGATGATGGACGGCGAGCCACATTCCCGTGATGCCGCCCAGGGAGAGTCCGCAGAAAAACACCTTGCCGAGCTGGAGCGAATCCAGGATTCCGATGACGTCCTGTCCGAGTTCGGCGATCGAATACGGGCCCGCGGGCGCGCTGGAGTCGCCATGCCCGCGCTGGTCATAGCGCACGACATTCGCGTACTCCATGGCAGCAGCCAGCTGATCGTCCCACATGGACATGTCGGCGCCGATCGAGTTGCTGAAGACGATGGTGTCTCTGTCGGGAAGCAGCGATCCGCTCACGCGCAGCGACACGCCGGCTTCGGTCTCGATGTTCAGTGTGGTGTTCAAGGCGCTTCCAATTCGCTCAAGCTCGGACGTCACCATCGTAGGGCGACTGCGCACTTGCCATGATCATTCTTGGTGATCGCCGGAGATAGCAGTGCGCGATGAGCAGGCTTCGCAAATGAAGCCTGGGAAGGGACCTGCAAGCATCGCGCGCGGCAATGGCCACGGATCAAAAAAGACGATGCCGCGGCTTGCTTTCGTCAGGCCTAATTGCTCATCGCTATGCCATATCCGAGGAAGTGAAATGCAATATTTTGAGTATCCACCTGCGCGCCAGGTCCTTGACGACAGTGTCGATCGCTATCTCGCCGACGGAGTCCACTACCGCGATCTGCTGAAGATCCGGGAAAGGATCACCAGCTGGGACGATTGGCCGCATGCGTGGGCGCACTTTGCACGGGAAGCCGAGCAACGCGGCGACGCGCTACTGGGCGCCGGCCACAAGCTCACCGCCGCCGCGAACTTCGTGCGCTCGTCGATCTACTACCACTTCGCGCAGTACTTTCAGCACTATCACCCGGAGCTGAAGAGGGAGCTCCATGGGCACAAGAACCGGGTATTCATGCGCGGCGCGCACCTCCTGAACAGCCCGGTGCAAAGGGTGGTGTTCCCATTCCGCGGCATCCAGATTGCTGGACACTTGCGTCTCCCTGCGGGAGTTACCAATCCGCCTGTAGCAATCTGCGTGGGCGGCGCGGATACCACCAAGGAGGACTACTTCACGTTCACCGACCTGTGCATCGAGCGGGGGATCGCGACCTTCGCTTTCGATGGCCCGGGGCAAGGCGAGACCGCATTCGAGATGCTCCTGATCCAGGATTTCGAGGCGTGCATCGCTGCTGCGATCGACTACCTGGAGACCCGTGAAGAGATTGATGCGAACCGTATCGGCATCGTCGGGCGAAGCATGGGCGGCTACTTTGCGCCGAAGGCCGCTTCGGTGGAACCTCGCCTGAAGGCCCTGGCCTGCTGGGGAGTGATGTATGACCGTGAAGACATGCCGACCAAGACCGGCATCTACGCGGCGACCGGGCTGGCGATGAGCGGCACCGAGACGCTGGCGGAAGCCGTGGAGTTCTTCAAGTCGTGGACGCTGGAGGGGCACGTCCAGAACATCAAGTGCCCGGTCTTCGTGACGCACGGAGGGCTCGACAGCCTGCCGATCGAGAAGGCGAATCGTTTCGTCAGGGAGTTGGCGAATGGCGCCGAAGTGATGAACTGGGACGATTCGGGCCACTGCTGCCATGACCGCTCGCACATCATGCGCCCGGCCATCGCGGACTTCCTGAAGAAGCATCTTTAACCCAGGGCCACAGCCCCCCCCAAAAGAACAGGAGACAGACATGTACCCGCGCAATTTCTGGTATGTGGCCGCGATGCAGCATGAGGTGGCCGCCGGGCGACTCTTTGCGCGCACCATTCTGAACGAGCCTGTCGTTCTTTACCGTCGCAGCGACGGCTCTGTGACGGCTCTCCAGGACCGCTGCATCCATCGGAGAGTTTCGCTGTCGCTGGGCACGATCGTCGGTGACGAAGTGCAGTGCGGCTACCACGGCTTGAGGTTCGCCGCCGATGGGCAATGCACGTCCATTCCGAATCAGCAATCCATTCCGCCTCGCGCTTGCATCAGGTCCTACCCGGTTGTCGAGCGGGACGGCTTCATCTGGATCTGGCCCGGCGCTCCCGAACTGGCCCGCGAGAGCGAGGTACCGGACTTCTCGGACGTGTGTTCTTCGAGCGACTACGTGGGTCGGCCGGCGGAAGCGCTCCGCGTCGGGGCGCCGATGCTGTTCAACATCGAGAACGTTCTGGACCTTTCCCATGTCACCTTCGTCCATCAGAAGACCGTAGGGACGCCCGAGGTCGCAATGACCGCTCCAGAAGTGACGATCACCGACTCGTACGTGGAGATCGGCCGCGCATGGGACAAGATCACCGCCGCGCCGGTGTGGCGCAAGGTGCTGGGATGGGATGTGGTCAAGCGGACCCAGGTGCTGCGGTTCTGGCCCGGCGGCAACATCCGCTTGAACATGACTTTCGAACTTCCGGGGAACCAGGATCCTGCCCAGGTGTGTCGGGTCTCGGCAGTTGGGCCCTGCACGCCCGAAACGGAGCACTCGCACTTCAAGTTCTCGGCGATGTTCCGGAACTTTCAGAAGGACGATGACGAGGTCACCGGCTTCATCTTCGATGAGTTTCATCGGACCGTTCTCGAGGACAAGGTGCTGATCGAGGATCAGAGCGCGAACTGGCGGGCGGATAGCGTGGTGATGTCTGCCACGGGACCTTTCCACGGCGCCCCGATGATCCACATTGGAGTGGACCGCGCACCGCTCGCTGCGCGGCGCATACTCCAGAAGCTGGTGGCGAGCGAGGCCGAATCCGAAGCCTCGCCGCGCGCTGCTCGTGTCGTTCCCATTGCCAACCCGGCATGCGCGTGACGCCGGTTGGAGGAGGGCACACGCGGAACTCACGGTCTGGCATCATTCGAGCAGGAAGACATTCGCCTGGACCCCGGGCGCGCAATAGTGGCAAGTCCGGACGATGAACCTTCGCCAGCTCGAAATCTTTGTCGCCGTCGTGGAGGAAGGCTCGCTGACGCGGGCCTCGGAGCGGGTTCACATCGTGCAGCCCGCGCTCACGCAACACATCAAATCGCTCGAGCTGGACATTGGAGTTCCACTGCTTGTCCGGAACAACCGCGGCGTGCGACCCACGGAGGCAGGCCAGCGGCTTTTTGAGCGTGCGTCTGCGCTGCTTGCCCAGTTCAGGGATTTGCGCCAGTTCGTTCGTGGGGCGGGCTACGAGCCCGCGGGCGAGGTGCGGGTCGGTATCTCCACGACGCTGAGCGCCTTCATGAGTGCACGCCTGGTCACCCTTGTCGCGGAAACATACCCCGGCATCCGGGTGCACATCGTTGAGCCCATGGTGGGCGTGGTCAGTGACTGGCTCCAGAAGGGTCAAGTCGATTTTGCGCTGATGTATCGACCAAAGACCGTCAAGTCGCTTGAGCTCCTGGAGATCCTGTCCGAGCGCCTCGATTTGTGCGGTTCTCCTGAAAGCATGCGGCGCCTGCCGCCGGACGTCCCCCTGGGCCTGGGCGATGTTGCGCAACTGCCCCTGATCGTCCAGCACAAGGGTTACGGCGTACGCGATCAGCTGGACGACTTGGCAAAGCAGCATGGCTTGTTGCTCAAGGTGTCCGTCGAGATCGACGCGGTCGCTTCCATCAAGGCGCTTGCCCAGCAGGGTCTAGGCTTTTGCTTGCTGCCGCCGATGGCCACCGTGGATGAGCGAGCTCTGGGGAAGCTCGTGTCACGACCTATCGTCAAGCCGGAGCTGCGCCGCTCCATCTATCTGGCTCGGTTTCCCGGTACCGAGCTTTCTTCGGCAGCGGCGGCGGTCTTCCGGGCATGCGCGCAACTGATCACGACCATGGTCAATGAAGGCACCTGGGAAGCCCGGCTCGAAGCGTAAGTGATCGCCAGTCGGGTGCACGTAGGGACTGGGCCGAGTGCTGGACGGCTCTCAAGTTCCGGCGTGTCGCGCCGATAAACGCTTGGTCCGGCCTCATTCGATGGCCTCGAAGGAAGAAGAACATGCGTTGGTTTCAAGAACTTCGTGTCAGCGTCAAGCTGATCCTCGCCTTTCTGATGGTCGCGATGCTGGGTGCGCTGGTCAGCGCGATCGGCATCTTTCACATGGGCCGCCTCAACGCCTCGACCGAGCGGCTCTACAACCACGAGATACGCACCCTCCGGGCGGTACAGGCGGCCAACATCCAGCTCGCCTACGGCGGCCGAGCGCAAATGGGCCTGCTGTCGGCCTCCACGAAGGGCGAGCGAAATGCCGGCATCGCGGAGTTCAAGAAGGCCGGGGCAGACCTGGGCGCGTACATGGCCGAGATCAAGCCGGTGCTGCTCGCGAGCGAGGAGGGCACCAGGCTCTACCAGCAGTACGAGACGCTCATTCAGCGGGCGGGCAAGCGCTTGGGCGAATTTGTCGAGCTGATCTCCAGGCAGCCGCTGGACAGCTCGCAATTCGAAGGCCGTGTGGCCGAGGAGAGCGCGCAACTGCTCAACGAGATGCGCCCGGTGGAGGAGGTGATGGCGAAAATGGTGGCCTACGCCGACGGTAAGGCCAAGGCGAGCATGGAAGACGCGGAGAGTACTTACAAGACCTCTCGCCTGCTCATGCTGGGGGTGGCGCTGGTGAGCATGATCGTCAGCGTGGGCCTGGGCGGAGTCGTGGCCCGCCTGCTCTCGCGGCAGCTCGGCGGCGAGCCGGGTTATGCCGCCGAGGTGGTGGGCCGCATCGCCGGAGGCGATCTGACCGTCGGCGTGCAGGCAAGCTCGGCCCAAGACGGAAGCGTGCTGCATTCGATCAAGCAGATGCAGGCGCAGCTCACGGAGGTGGTGGTGCAGATCAAGCACTCGAGCGATGCGATTGCCACGGCGTCCGGCGAGATCGCTTCGGGCAACCACGACCTTTCATCGCGCACCGAACAGCAGGCGAGCTCGCTGGAGCAGACCGCAGCCTCGATGGAGGAGCTCACCAGCACCGTCAAGCAGAACGCGGACAACGCGCGCCAGGCCAACC
Source organism: Variovorax sp. HW608 (assembly GCF_900090195.1). Taxonomy (NCBI): domain Bacteria; kingdom Pseudomonadati; phylum Pseudomonadota; class Betaproteobacteria; order Burkholderiales; family Comamonadaceae; genus Variovorax; species Variovorax sp. HW608. The sequence continues at coordinate 962,423 of NZ_LT607803.1, read as the reverse complement.
TGCTCGCGCTCTCGGCCTCCGAAGTGGCGGTGAAGGGAGGTGATGTGGTGAGCCAGGTGGTGGAGACCATGGCTTCGATTCATGCTTCCTCCAAAAAGATCGTCGACATCATCGGCGTGATCGATGGCATCGCCTTCCAGACCAACATCCTGGCGCTCAATGCCGCAGTTGAAGCTGCGCGCGCAGGCGAGCAGGGCAGGGGCTTTGCGGTGGTGGCTTCGGAGGTGCGCAATCTCGCCCAGCGCTCCGCGGCCGCGGCCAAAGAGATCAAGGGCCTGATCGACGACTCGGTCGGCAAGGTCCATTCCGGCACCGCATTGGTCGGCGAAGCCGGAAAGACCATGGGAGAAATTGTGGGCAGCGTCAAGCGGGTGACCGACATCATCGGCGAGATCACCACCGCCAGCCACGAGCAGACGCAGGGTATCGAGCAGATCAACCAGGCCATCACGCAGATGGACCAGGTGGCGCAGCAGAACGCGGCACTGGTGGAAGAGGCGGCCGCCGCCACGCAGTCCATGCAGGAACAGGCGGACCGGCTGGCGCAAGCCGTGGGCGTGTTCAGGCTGGAGCGCGGCGAGGCGGGCGCCCTTTTGACCTAGCCCTCTTCGAGAGAACAGGCATCGTGTTGATCCAAAGCACAGGCATGCGTGGGCCTGGGCACGCTAGAACGCATGCTGAGGCGCGCTCCCATCTCACTAGTCGAGTCGGACCCCGCTGCGCCTGACTACCTCTCCCCAATGAGCGTACTCGCTGCCAATGAACGCGGCGGCTTCAGCCGTACTGGCGCTGAACCGCGGAATGACACCGATTTGCCGCATCCTGGCGTCAACCTCGGGCGTCTGCAGAGCCTTGTTCATCGCCGCAAATGTGTTTGACACCAAGTGCTTGTCGGTGCCGGCGGGGTAGAGAAGCATCAACCATGTGACGGCACTGAAGCCCTCGAAGCCCTGTTCAGCGATGGGGACCACGTTCGGCATCGTGCTCAGGCGCTTGGTGGTGCCGGTACCGAGAGCCTTGAGGCGGCCGGATTGAATGAACGGCTGCACAGCCGCAGCAGTCTCCAAAGCCAGGGACACCTGGCCCGCGACCACATCCGCAAGTCCCGGGCCGCTGCCCTTGTATGGCACATGCAGGATGTCTATGCCGGCGCGGGCCTTGAAATCTTCCATGGCCAGATGGGAGACCGTCCCGTTGCCGGAGGATGCGTTCGTCAACTTGCCGGGGTTCTCCTTGGCGTAGCGCACCAACTGCTCGATGGTGTTGAACGGCATCGATGGATGGCACACAAGCACGAACGGGAGATCGGCCAACAAGCCGACGGCTTCGAAATCCTTCAACGGATCATAGGGCACCGACTTGTACATGTGTGGATTGGTCGCTACAGCCGACATGTGCGCAAGCATCATGACGCTTCCGTCGGCGGGTGACCTCGCGAGCGCGCCCATCGCGAGGCTACCGCCGCGGCCCGGCCTGTTGTCGACGATGTAGTTGCCACCGGTCACCGCCGGCAGCTTGTCGGCGAGCAGCCGGGCAACGACGTCGGTGGCCTGTGCAGCAGGGAACCCGACGATGATCTTCACGACATGGGGGCCCTGTGGCCCCTGGGCCAACTGAGCCAACTGGGCCTGCGTTCCAGCGGCGGCGCCCATGCCGCCGGCGGCGAAGACGAGGGTGCGCCGTCTGATGCCGAGATGCTTCTTGTCTGTTTCCATCTCAAGCTTTGGAGAAGGCGCCGTTCAGCGTGCGAGCAGCGCGCCGGCCAGGGTGGCAATCGAGCCAATGACGGCGGAAACGGCCAGCCACCAACCAGGGACCATGACCACCATGGGGGTGCTTGCATCGGGTTGCGTTGCAGCGACAACTGCCGTCGTGGGGACGAAGGGAGCGCCTGCCGCTGCGTGCGCTATCGGCTGCTCTACGGAAGCGCCAACCGGCTGGGTGGCATGCTCCTTCACTATCGCCGCCACCGGTGCGGCGACAGCGTTCTTCGCCGCAGCTGGCACGCCGGCCAACTGCGCATTGAATGCCTTGAAGAAGTCATCGGCCATCTTGCGAGCGACGCTGTCGATAAGCCGGGATCCGACCTGTGCGAGCTTTCCTCCGACCTGCGCGTTGGCGACATAGGTGAGTTCGGTCTGCCCATTCGATTCAGTCAGCTTGACGGAGGAATTTCCCCTTCCGAAGCCGACAGCGCCACCCTGGCCCTCGAAGACCATCGTGCAGGATTCCGGCGCCTGAACATCGGACATCTTGAGCAGGCCCTTGAAGCGTGCGCGCAGGGGGCCGATCGCCGCAGACATGATCACCTTGAATTCCTCGTCGGAAGCACGCTCGACCGATTCACAGCCGGGCAGGCTCCTTTTGAGAATGTCAGGATCGTTCAGCGCATCCCAGACGCGCTGGCGCGGAGCTGCGATGGTTTGGGTTCCGGTGATATCCATGACCGCCTCAATGCGCGTTCTTCTTCATGGCGGCGGCCGTGTTGACCATGGAGTGCAGACTGCGTGCGTAGTCGATGGCGCCCTGCTCGTCCATGCGAGGCGCAACGCGCAGGTACTCCTTCAGGCCCAGGATCGCGGGACGCGGGCGAGACAGCAGCACGTCTACGAAGCGAGCCACCTCCGCGTCCAGCGTCGCGTCCGGGACCACCTGGCTCACGAGTCCATAGGCCAGTGCCCGCTGCGCGTCGATGAAGTCGGTGGAGTACGCCATCCATAGGATTGCGTTCCGGTTCATGCGGTCGTACACCGCCGACATCACCATCGTCGGCATGACGTTGTGACCGATCTCGGGAATGTTGAAGGTGGCGGTATCGCTGGCGAAACTGACATCGCAAAGGGAAGCGATGGCGGTGCCGAAGCCCATGCAGCGGCCTTTGATGACGCCGATGATCGGTACCTTCGCGCCCCGCATGGCCTGGTAGCTGCCGAAGATCCCGTCGTACTCGTCGCGACGGGTGTAGGCCTCGGAAGCGGGTGGCGTGGTGCCCGCATCGCGGATGCGGCCAGTGCAGAAGTCCGGGCCGGCGCTGCGAAGCAGGACGGCATCCGCGGTCTCATGTGCTTTTGCCAGCAATTGAGACAGTGCCGAGGCCATACTGTCCGAGACGCCGTTGTCTTCGGTGCGGTTGAGGGTCACAGACAGAAGGCGGTCCTGCTGCTCGATGATCAGATGCGGATGCATGAAGGTCTCCGTGGTGAGTTGCGAAGGGATTACTTGCGGACCTGCTCAAAGTGCCGTAGCAGCGCTGCGTTGAATGCAGCGGGCTGGTCGACATTGGGAAGATGTCCAGCGTTGGGGATCGTCTCGAGCGCTGAGCCGGCAATGCGCTGCTGCAGGTCCCGCATGGCATCGGGCAGCACACCATCGTTCGAGCCGACGATCAGGGTCACGGGCGTCGCAATGCCTGCCGCGTCCGCGAGGTACTCGAGACCCTGAATCGCTCGGGCGCAAGCGACGAATCCCTTGACTGAGGTGGTCGCAGCGATGCCCTGAAAGCGCTCAGCGATCTTGCGGTTCGCTGTCACGAATTCCTTGCCGAACCAGCGCTCAATCGTCGGCGCGGCAAGCGGCTCGCAGGTCCCGTGCCGCTCGGCAAGGGCGATGCGTTCGTCCCAGGGCGCGGCCACCGCCGGTGGCGCATCAGCCCGCGCATCGCACAGCACGAGGCTCAGGATTCGCGCGCCGTGATGGATGCCCAGCCCGAAGCCACTCATTCCGCCGAGGGAAAGTCCAACATAGTGCGCCCGAGCGATGCCCAGCGCATCCATCACCGCGACGGTGTCCGATGCGAGGCCGTCCATCGTGACTGCTTCCACCGTCGGTGTGGGCGAATCGCCGTGTCCGGTGGTATCGATACGCACCACGTACCACCCTTGAGCGGCAAGCAGCGCAGCCTGTTCACCCCACATGGAAGCGGACGAAAGAATGGAGTGGGTCATGACGACTGCCGGGTTCTCCGGGTTGCCCTGCAGGCGGACGGCCACCTCCCCGTGGTGGGCGCGCACGCGGCGCCGATGGATGTCGGTGCTGTTCATTGGGATTCTTTCACCCCCGCCGCGCGCAGCGCGCGCCATACGGCTTGTGGTGTCATGGGAAGTTCATTGATGTTTGCGCCCACTGGGTCGAGTGCGTCATTGATCGCGCTGGCGATCACGGCTGGGCCGCCGAGGTACCCGGCCTCCCCCGAGCCCTTCTGGCCGAAGGCTGTCAGCGGTGATGGCGTGCAGTGGTCGACGATGGTGATTGACGGCACCTCTTCCGCACTCGGCAGGAGATAGTCCATGAAGGTGCCCGACAGCAACTGCCCTTCTTCGGAGAAGGCGAACTTCTCCAGCAGTGCGGCGCCCAGGCCATGGGCGACGCCGCCATAGGTCATGCCATGGACCACGTCGGGGCTGATCATGACGCCGCAGTCGTGGCCGACCGCGTATCGATGCAGGTGCGTCTTGCCCGTCTGGGGGTCGATGCTCGCGAGCACCACGTGGGATTCGAAGGAATGGCAGGGGTACATCTGCACCCGCCCGTCTTCGGTTGGCATCTTTCCGCCCGTGGGTACTTCCCAGCAGAACTTCTCCTGCAGGCCGGGCTCCATGCCCTCGGGCAAGCAGTGGTACTTGCGGTGGGCGATCTCGACCAGTGCATCCCAGCGCATCCTGCGAGCAGGATCGTCCTTGAGAAAGACGTTGCCATCCTCGTAGCTCAATGCTCCCTTCGGTGCCTGCAGGTTGTGGGCCGCGATGGCGAGCAGCTTGTCCTTGAGAATCTTTGCGGCCCCGGCGGCTGCGCCCCCAAGCATGATGGCCATTCGACTGCCCACCGGGCTGTTCGAGGGAAGCGAGTTGAGCGAGTCCGCGTGCAGCACACGGATGCTGTCGGGTTCACGCTGCAGCACCTCGCCGACCACCGTCGACACCAGCGTCTCGTGCGCCTGCCCGGAGGTGGATGTGCCCATCAACGCAGTCACCGCACCGCTGAGGTCGATGCGGATGAGGCACGAATCCATCCAGGTCGTGGTTTCGTTCTTCGGATTGAACAGAGGCTCGAAGGCCGAGTTGCCGCCCGAAGGTTCCAGGCAGGTGGAGACGCCGATCCCGGCCAACAAGCCTTTGGCCCGCAGTGCCTCGCGTTGCCTGACCAACTCGTCATACGGCGCCGCAGCGAGCGCCTTGTCCATTACTGTTTCGTAGTCGCCCGAGTCGTAGTACGTGCCGCTCGGGATCAGGTAGGGGAAGGAATCCTTCTGGATGAGGTTTTTGCGTCGCAGTTCCACGCGGTCCATCCCGAGATGGCGCGCGACCCTGTCGATCCCCGTTTCGATGGCGTAGTTGGTCGGCGCCTGACCGAAGCCGCGCACTGCTTCCTGGGGCGTCTTGTTCGTCATCACCGAATAGGCGTCGTACTCGACGCTGGCGATCTTGTATGGCCCCACGATCGCGCCCACCGGCTTGCCAAGCTGCAGCGGGGAGCGTCCCGAGTACGCGCCGATGTCATCGATCGCGCGCATGCGCATCGACTGGATCGTTCCGTCGCTGTCGAATGCGAGCGTGACGTCGAAGATGCGATCCGGCCCCTGCATGTCGCCGCCACGCATGTTCTCCAGGCGGTCTTCCAGGAAGCGCACCGGACGGCCCAGCTTGCGGGCCAGGAAGCCCACCAGGATCGTGTGCTTGAGACCCCGCTTGACGCCGTAGCTTCCGCCCACATCGACGTCGTAGTGCACGCGAACGCCATTGCCCGGCAGGCGCAGGCATTTGGCCAGCAGGTCCGGATACTTGGGCATCTGGATCGAGGCCCAGACATCCAGGATCTGCGTGGCGTCGTTCCAGCTGCAGGTCGCGACAAAGGTCTCGATCGGCACGGTGGAGCTGCGTGCCCATCGCACCCGGTAGCTCAACTGGTGTTCGGCGGCAGCGAAGTGCTCGTCGACTCTGCCCCAGGTGAACTTGCGCTGCCAGATGATGTTGCCGCCATGTGCCGGGTGCACCTTGGGCGCATCTGGAGACATGGCAGCTTCGGGATCGACCACGTGCGGCGTCTGCGTGTACTCGACGCCGACCATCTCCGCGGCATCCTCCGCCAGCGCGCGAGACTCCGCGACAACGGCCACCACCCATTCGCCGGCATAGCGAACAACGCCGCGCGCCAACGGGTAGCGCGCGACCTTGGGCGCATCGACGCCCGGCAGCATCGGGTCGATGGCGTCGTTGAGCTCCTCGCCGGTCAGCACTGCGTGCACGCCCGGCATCGCCATCGCCACCGAAGCATCGATCGAGAGAATCCGGGCGCTCGCATACGGACTGGCCACGATGGCCACATGAAGCAGTCCCGGCGGGACAACATCGGCCGCATAGTGGCCGTTGCCCGTCACGAAGCGCCGGTGCTCGACGGCCCGGCGGTGTCGGCCGATGTACTTGAAGGCCTGGTAGGCGGGGTGCTTCGGATCAGCCATGCGAAGCCTCCGTGCCATTGCCTCGAGCATCCTTGACCTGGTAGCCGGGCGATGTGGCCAACTTCACCGCGTCGACGATCTGTTGATAGCCGGTGCAACGGCACAGGTTGCCGCCGATCGCGTCGCGGATCTGCGCCTCATCGGGCTGCGGTGTGCGCTCCACCAACGCATGGCAGGCGACCAGCATTCCGGGCGTGCAGTAGCCGCACTGCATCGCGTGGGTCTCGCAGAAGGCGTCCTGGATCTTGGACAGGCACCCGCGCTGCGGCGCCAGGCCTTCGACGGTGGTCACCGACAAGCCGTCGGCCTGCACGGCAAACATGCAGCAGGAACGCACGGGCTCGCCGTCGAGCAAGACGGAACAAGCACCGCAGATGCCATGCTCGCAACCGACGTGGGTTCCGGTGAGGCCAAGATGGTCGCGCAGGAAGTCCACCAGCGTGGTGCGCGGCTCGATGGAGCGCAGCTGGATCACTCCGTTGACCTTGATTTCAACCGTGACCAGGGAGGACGGCATAGTGATTCGGCTTTCTCGTCTCAGCGTTGAAATTCGGGAGAGGCGCGATGCGCCTGAGCGGCTTTGAGCAGGACGCGGGTGAGCATGACGACGCCCAGGTGCCGCCGGTAGTCGGCATTGGCGTGCAGGTCCGAGCCCGGTTCAGTCTGCTGCAGCGCGGCCTGAGAGATCTCCTCGGCCATTCCCGAGTCGATGCGATAGCCGACCAGTTGCTGTGCCAGCTCGGGAAAAGCGCGCGGCGTGCCATCCACGCCACCTACACCGAAGGCCGCACGCCGGCAGATGCCGTTCGCGTCCAACTCGAGCTGGCAGGCCGCAGAGGCCATGGCGAAATCGCCGTGACGCATCGAGGTCTCGTCAAAGGCGGTGAAAACACTGCCTTGCCATACCGGCCACTCGATCTCAACCAGGCATTCGGTTTCACCGGTCGCCGTGAACATGGGGCCGAGGAAGAACTCCTGCGCGGAAATCTGCCGCTCGCCATCGGCCTGGCTCTGAAGGCGCAGCGTCGCATCGAGGACCGTTGCAGCGAGCGGCAATTCGGCCGAGGGATCGGCGTGGACCAGGCTGCCCCCCACAGTCCCGCGATTGCGCGTCTGGATGTGACCCACCCATCGCAGAGCGTCCCGCACCAGAGGCAGCGCGTCGTGAAGTTCGGTCCCGTGTTCCACCGTCCGCTGGCGGATCGTTGCGCCCATGCGGACCCTGTCGGCGTCGATGCTCACTTGCTGCAATTCGGGCAGCCGATAGATGTCGAGAAGCACCGTGGGACGAGCAAGGCGCATCGCCATCATGGGCACCAGGCTCTGGCCTCCGGCGATTGCCTTGGCATCCATGCCGTATTGGCTTAGACAATCAAGCGCATGTTCGAGAGACTCCGCGCGGACGTAGTCGAAGGGGGCTGCTTTCATGAGTTCAACAACGGGGGGTCTTCTGTCATTTCGCGAAAAGTGCAGCTCCTGCGGTTCATTCAAGCGCCAGAAAATCTCATCCCTGTACGTCCACCGGCGTTGCTGCCCTCTCAGCTCTTCTCGATTCGCTGATGGAATTCTGTTTTCGGCCCTCCAGGCGAGCAATCGAACAAATCTGAGGAGGCGAGAGAAAATCTCATGGCTCGGCATGCTCGGCTGCCAAGAATTTTTTGGGGACCAGGATGAGCATGCCTTCCGAGACGGAACGCCCGGACGCTTCGGTGCCGACGCCGTTTCAGCGCCGCGCATCGGCGAGTTCCGCCTTGGATCGTCGAACGCGGCACAGAGAATCAGCGCTCGGCGGTGTCCGGGTCGCGCAGGCCTTCCTGTGCTTCAGGAGCCGACCACGTTCCTTGGCTCACCGCGTACAAAGGCCTCGATATTGTCGATGAGCTGATCGGCCAAACCCTGAATCGCCTGGTCGCTGGCCCATGCGACATGGGGCGTCAGAATGAAGTCCGGTCGACTATGCAACGCCATGAACGGATGGTCTCTTGGCGGCGGCTCGGTCGTGACCACGTCGAAGGCGGCACCGGACAACTGACCAGCTTCCAAGGCGGGTCCAACGGCAGCTTCGTCAACCAGCCCGCCTCTGGCGGTGTTGATCAGCAGAGGCCGTTTGCGCATCAGAGAGAACTCTGGGCTGCCGATCATGTTGCGAGTCTCCGGGGTGAGAGGGCAATGCAACGTAAGGATGTCCGATTCCGCGAGTGTCTTCTCGAATGGTGTGTAGAGCGTGCCCTGACCGGTATGGCCCTTGTACCCGGCGAAGAGCACGCGCATACCGAAGGCAGTGCCCAATCTTGCAACAGCTTGTCCAAGCACGCCATCGCCGATGACACCCAATGTGGAGCCTGCGAGATCACGGATCGGGTGATCGAAGAAGCAGAACTGCTCCGAGTCTTGCCAACGACCAGCTCGGACGGCGTCTCGGTAGGCGCAGATACTGCGACGCAACGCAAAAATCAGGGCAAACGTGTGTTCCGGCACGGTGTTTGCCGCGTAATTCCGAATGTTGCTCACGACGACATTTCGCTCTCGACATGTGGCGATATCGACGTTGTCGACACCAGTGGCGGCAATCGCCACGAGCTTGAGCTTTGATGCGCGCTCGAGGGCTGACCGATCGAGCTTCACCTTGTTCACGATGACGATATCCGCATCGGCTATGCGATCGGCTACATCGGCCGCAGACGTCTTCTCGAACAGCTGCAACGTGTGGGCAAACGTCAGACCTCGAAGTGAAGTCTGGGGCGAGAGTGTTGAGCGGTCTAGAAAAACAATCTTCATTCCAAGCCTTTTTTGGGCCAGCATGGCCTGTCGCCGCAATGCGTACCAATGCTGGTTGGGCATCCGCGGGATGCGCAAAAGCTATTTCTGGATGCGAGCCGCAGCCCGCATCATTGGCCGCGCTCTTACAAGGAACAGAAGAATGAACGGCAAGAAGGCTCTGATCACGGGCGCAACGGACGGGGTTGGACGTGTGGTTGCGGAGCGCCTAGGGGCCTTAGGCTGGCACGTCCTCGTACATGGGCGCGATGCGCATCGAGGTCGGGAAGTGGTGAAGGCCATCGCGGCTTCTGGCGGCTCAGCCCGTTTCTACCAAGCGGACCTTGCCTCGCTGTCGGCAGTTCGCGAACTCGCCCAGGCAGTGAGGTCCGAGTCACCGCAGCTGCAGTTGCTGGTCAACAACGCTGGGGTTGGATTCGGGCCTCCTGGCAAAGGGCGCGAGACAAGTGCCGACGGTTTCGAACTGCGCCTGGCGGTCAACTATCTTGCGCCCTTCCTGCTCACCAGGATGCTGCTTCCCAACCTGATTGCTGCGGCATCGGCGCGCGTGGTGAACGTGGCTTCTGTGGGCCAACGCGAGATGGATTTCGCTGACATGCAGTTCGAGTCCGGCTACTCGGGGCTCGAGGCCTACAGAAGGTCAAAACTTGCGCTCATCACGTTTACGGTCGATCTGGCGGCGGAGCTTGCCGCCACGGGCGTCACGGTGAATGCTGTCCACCCGGCCTCCTACATGGATACGGTGATGGTGAGGCAAACCGGCAGCGCGCCAAAGGCCACCGTGGGCGAAGGTGCCGACGCGATCCTGAACTTGGCCGTCTCGCCCGAGGTCGCTCATCGTACCGGTGAGTACTTCGATCGGCTGACGCCAAGCAGAGCCAAGGAACAGGCGTACGACAGGCGGGCCCAGCAGAGACTGAGAAGCTTGACGCTCGAACTCACTGGTCCACCTTGAGTCGATGAGTGAGCTTCGCGCTGTCGAACTGCTGCACTCGGGGTTGCATAGGCTGGTCAATAGCTTGAGCAGGGCGAGGGCGGGAGACAGTGGCGCGCTCCGGTCTATCCGATGTCGGAATGGTCCGCCAACCCTTGGGGCGCCGGCCCGCCCATCGCCCAATCGAGCAACTCGATCGTGTGTGCGATCGGGATGTCGGTCCTTAGGCCGATCTGGGTCATACATCCGACATTTCCGGCAGCGATCACGTCGGCGCCAAGCTGCTTCAGGTGCCCGACCTTGCGGTCGCCGAGCTGGCCTGCGATCTCGGGCTGCAGGATGTTGTAAGTGCCGGCCGAACCGCAGCACAGATGCGCCTCGGCCGGCGTTCGTACTTCATAGCCTGCATGAACCAGTAGGCGCTTGGGCGCTTCGGTCACTTTCTGGCCATGCTGGAGTGAACAGGCCGCGTGATATGCGACTGTCAGGCCGCGTCCGTTCCCGGCAGGCAGGCCGCATTCGATGAGGAACTCGCAGATGTCGCGGGCCATTGCGGAAACGCGTGCTGCCTTGCGGGCGTACTCGCGGTCGTTGCGCAGCAGGAAGCCATAGTCCTTGATCGTCGTGCAACAACCGGAGGCGGTCACGAGAATCGCCTCCAGGCCGTCATGCTCGACCAGAGGCCACCATGCGTCGATGTTGCGCCGGGCGGCCTCGAGCCCTGCATCGTCGCGCCCCATGTGGTGGACAAGTGCGCCGCAGCAGCCTTCGTCTGGGGCGAACACGACGTCATAGCCCGACCGGTTGAGCAGCCGGACTGCCGACGCTCGGGCCTCCGGCTTGAGTACCGGCTCGACACAGCCCTGGAGCAGCGCGACCCGTCCGAGGGCGCCTTCCACGACGGCATCGCGGGAGGAAGCCCTCGCCGGAGGAAGATTGGGTGCGAGGGTCAGCATCGACGCCAGCGGTCGCAGCGCCGGTATTTTCGCGAACAGATGCTTGGCTGGCCTGGCGAGCCGCGCGAGCCGCGCCGCAGCTCGGAAGCGGGCCGGATGCGGAAGAACTTCGGCAAGCAGCGACCTGACCAAGCGCTCAGTCCACGGCCGACGGTACCGCCCTTCGATGTAGGCGCGGGCATGATCGACCAGGTGCATGTAGTCCACGCCGGAGGGGCAGGTGGTCGTGCAGGACAGACAGGACAGGCAGCGATCGATGTGCTTGACGACCTCGGTGCTTGGTACACGCTCGCTTTCCAGCATGTCCTTGATCAGGTAGATGCGTCCTCGCGGTGAGTCGAGTTCGTCGCCGCGCAACACATAGGTCGGGCAGGTCGCGGTGCAGAAGCCGCAGTGGACGCACCTGCGAATGGCGGCCTCGGACGCCGCCATTGCCGGGTCGGCAAGCTGCTGTGCGCTGAATTCGGTGCGCATCAGAAGCGTCCTGTCTCGAAGACACCGGCGGGATCGAAGGCACGCCGCACTCGCTGCTCGAGCGCCTGGATGGCTGGCGCGGGGGGGTGGAGGGCCGGTACCCTGGCGCGGAGCTCTGCGGGCCCGCGCACCAGCGTGCAATGGCCGCCCGCTGCGGCGGCCTCCTCGCGGACACCTTCGATGGCCGTCGCGACCCAGGCCAGTCCGCCCGCCCAATCGAGCAGCCAATTTGCGCCCCGCTGCTCGAGCCTCCTGACGAGCGTGCCACCAGCCGCCGGCGGCACACTGATCCGCCAAAGGGGTACATCCAGCGGCAGTGGAGCAAGGGTGCGCAGGTCGGACCAGATTCCCTGCGCCTCTTCCTCACCAGGATCGTGAAGATGGCCGAATGCCGCGAGGTGCTTGGCGAGGCCTTTGCACCGGGCCGCCACAGACGCAGGAAAGCCCTGGATGCGGAACGCGGTGACGGATGTCGAGCCGGGTCGATGCGCGGCCGCCGCCACGTCCGCCTTCGACCCCATCGCCGCCGCCATCGCCGCCACCGCCTGCTCGGGATCGAGGCCGGTCAGGATCTGCGTCGCGTCCGCTCGAGGCGCCGGCAGCACCTTGAGCGTGAGTTCGGTGATCGCTGCCAAGCGTCCCCAGCTTCCCGCGATCAGCTTCGGGATGTCATAGCCGGTGACGTTCTTGACCACCTTGGCGCCGCCGACAAAGCACTCGCCGCGCCCGGAGACAGCACGTACTGCCAGAAGATGATCGCGCGCACTCCCTGAACTCACGCGTCGCGAGCCTGCAACGCCCGCCGCGACGATGCCGCCGATGGTTGCCTCGGACGGTGCGCGGCCAAACAGAGGACCATGGTCGAACGGCTCGAAGGGGAGCATCTGATTCTTGCTGGCGACCAAGGCTTCGATTTCGGCAAGCGGCGTGCCGGGACGCACGGTCAGCATCAGTTCAGGAGGATCGTAGTCGACGATGCCAGCGAATCGGCGCAAGTCGACGGTGCGCGCCTCGCCGATCGGGGCACCGATATCGCGCTTGCTGCCGCCCGAGCGGAGCGAAAGCCGTGTCCCTGAATGCGCCGCATCGGCCACCACATCGCATAGCTCGGCTTCTGTCGCCGGTCGAAGATCAAAGGGCATCGGCTCAAAAGCGGGGAATGTCGGGGAAGCGGCCTTGCCCCTTGTGAACGTGCATCCGGCCAAGCTCCGCGCAGCGATGCAGCGTAGGGAACATCTTTCCCGGATTGAGCAGCGAGCGCGGATCGAAGGCGCACTTGAGCCGCTGCTGATGCGCAAGATCGACTTCAGAAAACATCTCGGGCATCAGATCACGTTTCTCGACCCCGACTCCGTGCTCTCCGGTGAGCACGCCGCCCACCTCCACGCAGAGCCGCAGGATGTCGGCTCCGAATGCTTCGGCCTGCTCAAGTTGACCCGGCTGGTTTGCGTCGTAGAGGATCAGCGGATGGAGGTTGCCGTCACCCGCGTGGAACACGTTGACGACTGCCAACCCGTACCGGGTCGACAGCATTTGGATGCGCGCGAGCACTTGCGGCAGCCGTCGGCGGGGGATGGTTCCATCCATGCAGTAGTAGTCGGGAGCGATCTTGCCCACGCCGCCGAATGCCGCCTTGCGACCAGCCCAGATGGCGACCCGCTCGTCTTGGGTGCGCGAGATGCGCACCGACACGGCGGCGTTCGCACGCGCGATCCGCTCGACCTCTCCGATCAGCTCGGCGCATTCGACTTCCGGGCCGTCGAGTTCGACGATCAGAACCGCTTCGACATCGAGGGGGTAGCCGGCCTTCACGAAGGCTTCCGCGGCGTGGATCGCCGGTCGATCCATCATCTCCAGGCCGGCAGGAACGATGCCCGCTGCGATCACGTCGGCAACGCATTGAGCGGCATGCTCGACCGAGCCGAAGCCGATCAGCAGCGCGCGTGCCGCCTCCGGCTTCGGCAGGATGCGAACCGTCACTTCGGTCACGACCGCGAGCAAGCCCTCGGAGCCGACGATCACACCCAGCAAGTCGAGCCCACTGGGATCGAGCTGTCGTCCGCCAAGCCGCACAACCTCACCGTTCGTCATGACGAGCTCGACACCGAGCACGTTGTGGCTGGTGAGGCCGTACTTGAGGCAATGGACTCCGCCGGAGTTCTCGGCGACGTTGCCGCCGATGGAGCAGGCGATCTGGCTCGAGGGATCGGGCGCATAGTAGAAGCCGAGGTCTTCCACGGCGTATGTGACGGCCAGGTTGGTCACCCCCGGCTGGACGACCGCGACCCTGTTGGCGGGATCGATGTCCAGCACCCGATTGAACCTCGACATGACGAGCAGCACCGCGTCTGCAAGCGGCAACGCCCCTCCCGACAGCGAAGTGCCGGAGCCGCGCGGAACGACCTTCACGCCGTTGCTATCGCACCAGCGAAGGATGGCGGACACTTGCGCGGTGGACTCGGGCAGTACCGCCACCATCGGTGCCTGCCGGTAAGCCGTCAGCCCGTCGGATTCATAGGCGCGCAGCGCGTCGGGATGATCGATCACGCCCTCGCCCGGAACGAGGGCGCGCAGCGCCGCGACGACCTGCTCTCGGCGTTCCAGCACGGAGCGGTCCGCGTCCGGCATTCTCAGCGACATCCGGTCCTAGTCCCTTTTTGCATCCGGCCGGCCCGGAAGAGTGAATGGGTGGGGAAAGCAGTAGTCGGGCTCCGGTCTGCCCTTGAAGTCGGGCGAGCGTCGTAGGACCTCGAAGGTCGTCTTCAAGGAGTCCTCGGTCTGAAGGAATGCGAAGTCGGTGCCTTCCCAGCTTCCTTCCATCGCCGGTGGGAATCCTCGTGCCGTGGCCTCCGCGATGATCTGTTCGAAGCTCTGGTCTTGCGTGTCCACCAGGACGTGATGCACGCCGTCGCCGTTCCTGTCGAGAAATTCCCGGAACACCGAGGGCCCCTCCAATGGCTGCACGACTTCCCACATGAAGTCCTTGGTCCACGCCAAGGCGAGCTTCAGGCTGTAGTGCTGGGGCTTGCCACGAATCTTCGTGTTCGTGAGCTTCGGCGTCCAGACGGCCCAGGGCCCGATGCCGACCTGTTCGTGGAAACGCCGGATCGTCGCATCGAGATCTTCGACCGCCAGGCTGATCTGCCTGATATCCGTGATCCAAGGCGTCTGCTTGTTCATTGTGGTCATAGATCCAGCACGAGGAGGGGGGTTTTGGACCGTGAGCAGCACGGCAGGAACTGATCATTCGCGGCGCGTTCCTCCTCGGTGAGATAGACGTCACGATGATCGAGTTCGCCAGACAGCACGCGCGTCAGGCAACTGCCGCAGATTCCCTGTTCGCACGAGGTGGGAATCTGGATGCCGCAGGCCGACAGTGCCGCGGTGACGCTTTGTTCGGCGCCCACGTCGATCACCTGGCCGGTGCTGGCGACCTGGACCTGGAAGGCGCCGCGGGCCTCGGCGGATGCAGCCGGTGCTGTGAAATATTCGCGATGAACATTGGCCTCTTGCCAGCCCGCCGACTTGGCGGCGTTCAACACGGCTTCGATAAAACCGCCGGGTCCGCACACATAGACATGCGTGTTCGCAGACGGCGCGGACAGCACGGTCGCCAGATCGATGCGCTCGTCGGCCGGTGTATTGTCATGGTAGAGCCGGGCCAGGTGCAGGAAGTCCGGCTGCGCCAGCCTTTCGCGAAATGCCGTGCGCTGCGGCTCGCGGGTGCAGTAGTGCAGCTCAAACGATGCGCCGGCACGCGACAGGCGCTCGGCCATGCACAGGATCGGCGTCACACCGATGCCGCCGGCCAGCAGGATCGAGTGCTTAGCGTTCGCGTGCAGAGGGAAATGGTTCTTCGGTTCGCTGATCTCGAGAAGAGCGCCTTCGTGCAGCGCGTGCATGGCAATCGATCCGCCGCGGGAATTCGGGTCGCGCAGCACCCCGATTCGATAGCGGTGTGTCTCGTTCGGGTCGTTGCACAACGAATACTGGCGCACGAGGGCAGGACCCAGGTGCACGTCAATGTGGGCACCGGCAGAGAATGGCGTCAGGCGGGCGCCATCCACGGGCTCCAACTCGAATGCACAGATATCGAGGGCAACCTCGGTCTTGCTAGTGATCCTGACCTTCATCGGACGGTCCTCAATGGGTATCTCGGCTGACCGCGTTGCTGCGGCCGAGCAGATAGCCCACGGCGAGCACGATGAGCAGTTGCACCGCGGCGTTGAATTCGGCGGAAACAGGCACGGGCGCAGGAGCGCCGGTCATGGCTGTCGGTGCGCCAAGCGAGCTCCAGGTCAGCACGGCCGACACAATGGCCACGATGAGTGCGGCTGCCGCCATCCCGCGAGCGGATGCGGCGGCGGGGCGGGCCGGCATCGTTCTCGCCGGTTGCAAAGGGGGCGTTGCCGTCAGCTCTTTCGCAGCCGGCGCGGCCGCTTCCGGCGAGTTCGAGGGCTCGCCTTGCTGCCGGATCTCGACCTGCTTCGCCAGGTTCTTGAAGAAGACCGACGAAAGCGTCTTGGCCGTGGCGTCGACCAGGCGGCTTCCCAGTTGGGCCAGCTTGCCGCCAACCTGCGCAGAGAACGTATAGGACAGGACGGTTTCGGCGCCGTCCGCCATCAGCCTGACCGTCGCTTCGCCGCGCGCGTGGCCGGCAACGCCACCCTGGCCTTCGCCTGTGAGGCGATAGCCGTGCGGCGCATCCAGCTCGCTCAGGCGCACCGCGCAGTTGAATCGCGATGAGACGGGGCCGATGCGGATGGCGACCACGGCCGCCATGTCGGTCTCCGAGCGCGCCGTCAGTTCTTCGCAGCCCGGGATGCAGGCCTTGAGAACCGCGGGATTGTTCAACGCGCTCCAAACCACGTCACGGCTGGCCGGAATGCGCACTTCGCCGGTCATCTCCATCTTGGCTTTCCTTTCTATTTCAAAACCAGAATCCTGGTGACAGCCCTTGCTCAGATGTGCTGCGCAAGAAAATCACCGATCGCGGGCCGCACGATGTGCGACACGTCGTGGCAGCAATGGCCGCTGTCCACGAAAATCATGGGCCTTACGGTCTTGCCCTCGACAATGAGCTTCGCCGTGTCGTAGCGCGCACTCGCGCGGTCCTGCCCGCCATGGATCACGAGCGTGGGCACGTTGATGCGCTGCGTTCGGCCATGCAGGTTCAGGAACGAGAGGTAGTCCTCGGCCTGCTTGGGGCGGGCAGTGCCGATGATGAACTCGAGCGTGGCCCGCGTCGCCGGGCTTTGCTGGTCCATCGGCATCAGGTCGCAGACCGCTCCCCATACCACCAAGACCCTGATGCGACGGTCGACTGATGCCGCCTTCGGGACGAAGTAGCCGCCCATGCCGCGGCCGACAATGCCGATGCGCGCGATATCTACTTCGGCTCGCGTTTGCAGGTAATCGATGGCGGCGCTGACCGTGCGTTCGAAGTCGGGGATGGCCTTCATCTTGAAGACTGTTTCGCCTTGTCCGGGTCCATCGAAGGCGAAGGTAGCCATGCCGCGCTTGAGGCAGATGTCACTGACCGAGCGGTAATCCTCCTTGGTCGTGTCGAGCCCGCCAATGAGGATGACGACCGGCGGCTTCTCGAGGCTCTCGGGGATGCGCAGGTAGCCCTTGATGTCGATGCCGCGGAAGGGGAACGCAACGATCTCAGCCGGCGGATTCAGCAAGGGTGCGGCGCGGGCGAACGCGTCGGTCTTGGCCTGCTGCATCTGCTCCTTGCGCGCCGCGTCCTCGAAGTACTGGTACTGCGCGTAGTGGTAGTAGAGAGCAGCGCGGGAGAATTCGTCGGCGGCGGTCACGGCCGCGTCCTTGGCCAGCGCCTCGTCGCCGCGGCGTTCCGCTTGGGCCGCGTAGGCGCACCAGGCACGGGGCCACTCGGCCCAATCGCTGATTTCGTCGCGGATCTGGATGAGGTCGCGGTAGTGCACGCCGTCGGCGAGGAAGCGGTCGATGTCCCTGTCGATGGTGGATTGCGGTGTATCGGCAGCCATATCTTCGCGCTGATGTTCTCCCGCGCGCAGCCTGCTTGGAAGTAGCGTGTTCTCATGAGAGGCATGCGGTCAGGGCATCGCTGCGGATTGAAGTGGGTCAGAGCGAGCGGCCGATGACTTCCTTCATGATTTCGGAAGTGCCGGAGTAGATCCGCTGTACGCGTGCATCGCGCCAGAAGCGGGCGATCGGGTACTCGTTCATGTAGCCGGCGCCGCCGTGAAGCTGGAGCGCGTTGTCGCAGATCTCGAACTGCAGTTCCGAGTGGAACAGCTTGGCGGCGGAGGCCTGGGTCGCTGTCAGCTGCTTGTTGATATGGCGCTTGATCGCCCAGTCGATGTGCGCCCATCCCACCTGGAGCTTCGCGGCCATGTCGGCGAGCGTGAAGCGTGTGTTCTGGAAATCGAACACCGTCTTGCCAAAGGCCTTGCGTGCCTTGGTGAAGGCGACCGCTTCGTCGAAGGCGCGCTGCGCCGCGGCCTGGGCGATGATGGCGTTGCCCAGCCGCTCGGTGGGCAACTGGTTCATCAGATAGGCGAAGCCCCTGCCTTCCTCGCCCAGGAGGTTGGAGGCGGGCACGCGGACGTCGTTGAAGAACAGCTCGGTCGTGTCCCCGGCCTTCTGGCCGATCTTGTCCAGGTTGGGCCCGCGAACGAACCCCTGGCGGGTGGCCTCCACCAGCATGAGCGAGATGCCCTTCGCTCCCGCTCCGGGATCGGTCTTGACGGCCAGCAGCACCAAATCGGCCGTCTGTCCGTTGGTGATATAGGTCTTGGAGCCGTTGATGACGTACGAGTCAGCGTCGCGCACGGCTCTCGTCTTGATCGCGCCGAGATCGGAGCCGGCGTCGGGTTCTGTCATGGCGATCGCAGTGATTGCTTCGCCGCGGATCATCTTCGGAAGCCAGAATTGCTTTTGCGCCTCGGACCCGTAGTTCAGGAGGTACTCGGGGACGACATCGGAATGCACGACGGGGCCGGGCACCGATCCCCGGTAGAACATCTCCTCCAGCAATACGGCGTTGTAGCCGAAATCGAGCCCGAGGCCGCCGTACTGCTCGGGAACAGCCGGACACAGGAGACCGGCCTCGCCGCAGGCGAACCAGAAGGAGCGGTCCACGAGGCCCTGTTTTTCCCAGCGCGCCAGATTGGGTACGAACTCGCGATCGAGGAAGCGGCGAAGCTGGCCTCGAAACTGTTCGTGTTCTTCGCCGTAGGCGGTGCGCATGGAGGTGTTCAACATTGACTCTTGCTCAGGTCGGCTGGAGGGGCTTCGAAAAAGATCTGGCGATGGCCCATGTTCAGGTGGCGCCGCGAGACTGCCGGCGCGACCGCCAGCCCCTCGCGGGCGGGATGGCGGCTATTGCGGTTCGAGCTTGATCGCCTGGGCGATGCGCCGGTAGCGCGCCGTCTGATCGGCCAGCAGCTTGTCTGCGTCGGCCAGCGTCATCGGGCTGCTCGGTATTGCGCTGCTGGCTTCGACCTGGCTGCGGAATTCGGGATCGCGCAGCACTTCCGTCAACGCCGCATTCAGCCTCTGGGCGATCTCGGCGGGGACGCTCCGCGGCACGAACATGCCGCCCCAGATTTCGTACTCGAAGTCCTTCAGTCCGATGGCCTGCTCCATCGTCGGTACATCGGGAAGGCGCGTCATGCGTTGGCCGTCGGTCACTGCATAGGCGTGCAGCTTGCCCTGCGCGATCAGGTCGGCCAGGTTGCTGCCGCCCGGCGTCAGGAAGGCCAGGTCCACCTGGCCGCCCATCAAGTCCTGCAGCAAGGGAGCTGCGCCCTTGTAGGGCACATGCGTCATGCGCAGCTTCATGCGCGCGGCGAAGTCCTCGCCGACCAGATGGAACAGAGAGCCCACTCCGATGCTGCCGTAGTTGTACTGCCTGGCGCCGGGCTTGCGCATATCGCCCAGCAATTCGTCGAGCGTGCCCGTGGGGAGTTGCCTGGTGCCGACCAACGCGAGTGGCGCGCGCGACGCCAGCCCCAGCAGGCGCAGTTGCTCCGGCTTGTACTTCACGGCTGCGAGCGCCAGCGGCGCCAGAATCACGTCGCTTGGACTGCCCATCAGGAACTGGGAGCCGTCGGCTGGCTGGGACAGGAGCCTTTGAATGGCGATGGCGCCACTCGCACCCGCAACGTTCTCGACGATGACGGCCTGGCCCCCGAGCGCCTTGCTCAGGGCCGGTACGATTTGTCTTGCGGTGACGTCGGCCGGCCCGCCGGCCGCGTATGGCACGATGAAGGTCAGCGGCTTGGATGCAGCGGGCTGGGCGCGCGCGCCGAGAGCTGCCAGTGCGGGCAGTAGGCCCACCACGGTGCGGCGCCGGAGCAAGGGTTGCATCGCCATATCAGACCTTGACCTTGTCGCCCATGAGAGAGAGCGAGAAGTCGCGCAGGAGCGAGGCGAAACCGCCGGGGTCTTCCACGCAGGACATGTGCGCGGCATCGAGCGCTGCCATGGAGGCGTTCGGAATGGCTGCGACCAGTTCCTCGCCGCGGCTTGGGGGCGTGGAAGGGTCGTGCGTGCCGACGATGACGAGCGACGGGCAGCGGATCTGCGGCAGTGATGCGTTCAAGTCCGCGACCTCGAGGACGCGCGCGCACTCGGCGTACCCTCTCGGGTCGGTCGCATCGATCATGGAGGCAATGCGCTTGACTACCGGGTGGCCTGCCGTGCGGAATTCATCCTTGAACCAGCGCTGCAGGGTCGGCTCGACGATCGGTGCCATGCCTTCGGTCAAGGCGGTCGCGTACCGGTCCCGCCACATCTGTGCCGGGGGGTAACTCGCGGCAGTGTTGGCGAGCACGAGACCCGCCACCCGCTCCGCGGCGTGGACGCCGAGCCACATCGCTGTCAGCCCGCCCAGCGACAGGCCGCAGACGACGGCTCGCTTCACGCCCGCTGCGTCGAGAACGGCGAGCGCGTCCGTGCCGAGGGTGTCGATCCCCGCGGGGCGCTCGCCCAGAGTGGAGCCGCCGTGCCCCCGCGTGTCATAGCGGATGAGCCGCCAGCCGGGGAGGGCCGCGACCACCGCATCCCAGATCGTCCTGTCGGACGCAAGCGAATTGCTGAACAGGATTGCAGGCAACTGCGGCGAGTGCCGATCTTCGATGTCGCTGCACTCGAAGGCGATGGTTGCTCCATCGCCCAATCGGAACTGGCCTTTCACAGTACTTGTCTCCTTGAACGGCAGGCAGTTTAGGTTTGCGCTCGTCGCGAAAGGAATACTGTTTTGGCATGGGAGGCATAAGTGCCGCGACACCCTGCGATAGCAGCCCAGCATTCCAGCCATGTCAAATGAGAATTGGGTCTGGTCATTGAACAGATGGCCAAATGCGGCAGTGCCAATCGAGCTCCCGCAGCTTGGCTTCGGCGCCTCATGGCGGCGCGCGCTTAGGCGCGAGGCCGTGGCCCCGGCTCGGGGCGGGCGCCTGGATCTGCATCCGGTGTCCGGTGCTGCAGGGACCCCGAAACGGCCTTCTCACAGGAACCCACCCATGACAACAGTCACTGCTGAACAACCCCTCGGCGATGTCGATGTTTGCGACATCGATCCCTACAGCGAGGAGTCCTTGCGCAATCCTCTTGCGTATGCGTCGCGGATCCGCGAGGCCGGACGCGCGGTGTGGATACCGCGCTACGAGATGTGGGCGATCGGTCGGTTCGACCACGTCAAGGCGGCCCTGGAGAACTGGCAGGTCTTTGTTTCCGGCTTCGGTACTGCGTTGAATGACTGGCGCAACAAGAAGCTGTGGCGTCCTCCGAGCCTGCTGCTGGACACGGACCCGCCGGACCATGAACGGTACCGCGCCGCCCTGTCGCCGGCGGTGGCCTCGTTCAGGGCTCGCCGTCCCGAACTGGAGACACGCGCTGCCGAACTCGTTGAGCGGCTGGTTGCCCTGGGCCGCTTCGATGCGGTGACGGATCTTGCCGAGCCGTTCATCACCCGGGTGTTCGGCGATGCCGTCGGACTCCCGGAGGAAGGCCGCGAGCACCTTCTTCCATACGGAGAGCTGGCGTTCAACTCCTTCGGGCCGGAGAACTGGCTGGTCGAGAAGGCGCGACACAAGGGCGGTCCGGCGGTGGAGTGGGTCACACAGGCGTGCAGGCGCAGCTCGCTGAAGCCCGGTGGAATGGGTGCGATGGCGTTCCAGGCCGTCGATGCGGGAAAGATCGGTGAGGAGGAAGCGGAGAGGCTGGTCCGCTCGTTCCTCACGGCGGGCCTCGACACGACGATCAATTCCATATCGGCCACCCTGCGCCACCTCAGCGAATCGCCCGAGGACTGGGCCAGGCTCCACGCCGATCCCGCCCTGGCGCGGGCGGCGTTCGAGGAGACGCTGCGCTTCGAGTCACCGGCCACCATCCTCTATCGCTGCATCGAGGCGGACATCGAGTTCGCCGGCGTGCAGATGAAGAAGGGCGGCAAGCTCATGTTGTCCGTGATCGGGGCGAACCACGACCCGAATCAATTCAGCGAGCCCGGACGATACGACATGAGTCGCCGCACGCCCTCAGTGGGCTTTGGCTGGGGCATTCACACCTGCATCGGCCAGATGATCGCCCGCACGGAAGGCGAAATCCTGCTCAGCGCGATGGCCAAGCGCATCGCGCAGCTCAAGCCGGCAGGAGAAGCCGTGCGGCGCCTCAATAACACGGTGCGGGGTTTTGGGAGCGTACCGCTGTCGGTGATTGCGCGGTAGGGTGGGGCAGATCGATGCCAGCCAGTGCTATGCCCAGAATCGATCAACGTGGCATCGCTGCTCCTTGCCGAATCGTGCATGGCTGGCATAGCAAACCATCATTTCTCGGCCGCCGTCTCTTCACTTAACGTCCCCCCATAGCAATTTGAAGGTGGTGCGATGATTGGAGAGACGGTACGCCGCAAGGAAGATGCCCGCTTCCTCACTGGCCAGGGTCGGTATGTCGAGGACATTCAGTTCCCCGATCTTCTCTACCTTGGTTTCGTTCGCAGCCCGCATGGCCACGCAAACGTCCGCGGCATCGACGCGTCCGCGGCGCTTGCTGTTCCGGGCGTCGTGGGAGTGTATTGGGGCAATTCGTTGCCGGGGTTCGAGGCCACCCTGCCGGGCCTGTTCGGCACCGCGAGCGCGGGTCCCTCCTATGTGGACAAGGTGGAAATGCCACCGCATCCCGTGTTTCCGACGCACATCACCTACGTCGGCGAGCAGGTGGCCGTGGTCGTCGCCGAGTCCCCGTACGCGGCCGCGGATGGCGTGGACGCCGTTCAGGTCGAGTACGAGGTGCTGGCGGCGCTGACGGACTGGAACCGAGCGATGGAGCCGGATGCTCCGCCCATCCATGCAGGGTATTCGAACCGCGTCGCGCACCTGAAGCACAGCATCGGCGAGGTCGATGCCGAGTTGGCCAATGCCGACATGATCCTTGAGCGGCGCTTTGATACCGCCAGTCTCAAGGCCGTCGCCATTGAGGGGCGGGGCATTGCCGCACGCTGGGACGAGAACTCGGGCTCGATGGAGGTGTGGTCCACCACGCAGATGCACTACAGCACGCGCGACAAGCTCGCCCAGGTGCTGGGCATCACGCCGGATCAGGTGCGCGTCATTGCGCGCGACATCGGCGGAGGCTTCGGGCTGAAGGGCGCCTTCTATCCCGAGGACATCGTTGCGCCGGTGCTGGCCCGTCATCTGAAGCGACCGGTGCGTTGGACGGAGACCCGCCTGGAGCACATGCTCACCTCGAACCATTCGGGGCGGCAGACGCACGATATCAAGGTGGCCTTCGATCGCGACGGGCGGATCCGAGCCATGGATCTCGTGATCTACAAGGAGGTCGGCTCGTATTGTCACTTCGAGATGATGCTGGCGACCAACACCGTGAACCATCTGCCGACGCACTACAAGATCCCGGCGCTGCGCGTGGAGGGCTGGGGTATCTTGACGAACACGCCCAGCGCCAGCCCGTATCGCGGTGCCGGCCGCGTGGAGGCGGTCTTCACGATGGATCGAGTCTTGGACGCCATTGCGCGCGAAACGGGGCTCGACCCGGTCGAGGTGCGTCGCCGGAACATCGTGCGCCGCGAGGACATGCCTTATCGCAGCGGCCTGATCTACCGCGACGGTGTGCCGGTGTGCTACGACAACCTGGATTTCGAGCGCCTGCTCGAAGCCGCCCTCGAAAAGGGGGACTACGCAGGCTGGCGCAGGCGCCAGGCAGACGCCAAGGCCCAAGGCCGGCGCATTGGCATCGGCATCGGCAGCTATGTCGAGGCCGGCGGCATCGGGCCTTGCGAAGGCGCGACCATCACCATCCACGGCAACGGTCGCATCGCCGTGAAGATCGGCGTCAACTCGCAGGGCCAGAGCCACGAGACCACGCAGGCGCAGATCTGCGCGCAGGCGCTCGACGCCGACTATGACCAGATCGATGTGCTTGGAGGCGACACCAAGGTGCAGCGCATCGGCTTCGGCACGGGCGCCAGCCGCGTTGCCATCAATACGGGCAACGCCGTCCACATGGCGAGCCTGGCGCTGCGGGCCAAGGTCGTGACCATGGCGGCGAAGCTGCTCAAGTGCGAGGAAAGCGAGATCGAGATCTCGCGCGGCAGGATTGGCGTCCGCGGCGGCCGGCCCGACGTCATGGGTCTGGGTGAGCTGGCCATGGCGTGCATGCGGCATCCGTACATGGCGGCCCTTGGGGGCGCGGGGCTGGAGGCCACCGAGTTCTTCTACCCGGCCACCGTGGTGTGGTCGAGCGGGGTCAACCTCGCAGTCGTCGAGCTCGACGCCGACACGGGCCGTGTCGAGGTCCTCAAATACGTGTTCGTCCACGACAGCGGGGAGCCGCTGCACCCGCAAGTGGTGGAAGGCCAACTGTCGGGAGGCTTCGCGCAGGGCTTCGGCATGGCCATGGGTGAGGGGGTGGTCTACGCCGCAGACGGACAGCTGCTCTCGGCGTCGCTCCTGGATTACTACGTTCCCCGCGCGACCGATGTCCCGGACGTGGATTACGTCCACTTCAGCTTTCCTACGCCCGACAACCCCCTGGGGGTCAAATCCGTCGGAGAAAGCGGGCCGAACGCTCCGCCGGCAGCCCTGGCCGCGGCGATTGAGGACGCCCTCGGCGGCGCAATCGAGATTTCGAGCCTGCCGGTGCGTTGGAGCGACATCCTGGGCGCGATCCGCAAGAGCCCGGTGCGCCAACCCGAGGCCCTGGAGACTGCATGAGCACACACAAGATTAACTTGAGCATCAACGGCGAGCGCCGTGCTTGCACCGTCGAGTCACGGACGCTGCTGGTTCATCTGCTGCGCAACCAGCTGCGGCTCACTGGGACGCACGTCGGCTGCGACACGACGCAGTGCGGCGCCTGCACGATCAACATCGACGGCCAGGCGGTGAAATCCTGCACCGTCCTGGCGGTGCAGGCGCAGGGATGCGAGATCGTCACCATCGAGGGGATGGCTCGGGACGGCAAGCTGCATCCGATCCAGGAGGCTTTCAGCGTGGAGCATGGCCTGCAGTGCGGCTTCTGCACCCCGGGGATGGTGATGAGCGTGAGGCAGCTCCTCGCACGCTATCCCGACGCGACGGATGAAGAGATCCGTCACCAGCTCGAGGGAAACATCTGCCGTTGCACTGGGTACCACAACATCGTCAAGGCGGTGAAGCGGGCAGGGGAGCAAATGCGGTCGAGCGCCGCGGAGCGTGTCGTGCCCAGGCCTGAGGGCGCCTGTCCGACGGATCTCCACCAGCGCCGCTGCGGCGCAGTCTAGGGGAACCGATGTATCCCGCTTCCTTCGACTATCACCGTCCGGCCGAGATCGCCGAGGCCCTCGAGCTGCTGGACAAGCATGGCGACGACGCCCGCGTTCTTGCGGGGGGCTTCTCCCTGATCCCGGCGATGAAGCTGCGCATGGTGCAGCCTGCCCACCTGATCGACATCGGTGGAATCGAGATGCTCAAAGGCATCCGCAGGGAAGACGACACCCTGTCCATCGGCGCGCTGACCACGCACTGGGAGATCGAGTCGTCTTCCATGATCGCCGAATGGTTTCCCGCGCTGGGCCGCGCCGCCGGCGTGATTGCCGATGCCCAGGTGCGCAACCGCGGAACCATCGGCGGATCGCTGTCCTATTCCGATCCGAACGCCGACTATCCGGCCCACATCCTGGCCCTCGATGCCA
This sequence comes from Variovorax sp. HW608, assembly GCF_900090195.1. Classification (NCBI taxonomy): domain Bacteria; kingdom Pseudomonadati; phylum Pseudomonadota; class Betaproteobacteria; order Burkholderiales; family Comamonadaceae; genus Variovorax; species Variovorax sp. HW608. The sequence goes on along the minus strand of NZ_LT607803.1, from coordinate 936,642 downwards.
AGATGGTGACGATGAGCCTGCGCGGAGGCCGGATCATCGATGCCGCGGATTGGCAGCAGGGACTGCTCTCCACTGCGCTGGAGCCAGGCGAGATCCTCATCGACATCCGTTTGCCCAAGCCAGCCCCGCGCACCGGCGCGACCTACATCAAGGTGCCGCATCCCGCTTCGCGTTTCGCGGTGATCGGCGTGGCGACCAGCGTGTCGGCGGACGCCAGCGGGCGTGCGCGAAGCCTGCGCATCGGCGTGACCGGTACCAGCACGACGGCGCGGCGCGCGCAGGCGATGGAACGGGTGCTCGAAGGCAGCTCCCTGACGCCCAGCGCAGTCGAGGAAGCCAGCGCGCAGGCGGCCGAGGGGCTCGAGTTCAATGACGACATGCTTCTTTCCGCCGAGGATCGCGCCCACCTTTGCCGCGTCACGGCGCGCCAGGCGGTTCTGAACGCCTGGTCGCAGGTCCTTCAGCAGGCGGTGCCAGCATGAGGGACCTGCGCGGGAAGGTTGTGCTCATCACCGGTGGCGCGAGCGGCATTGGCCAAGGCATGGCCCGCGCGTTCGCGCAGGCCGGCGCGCGGGTCGCGATTGCCGATGTGGACGAGGCCGGCGGCAGGGAGATGGTCCGGGTGCTGGGCCGCGCATCGTTCGAGGCCATGTTCGTTGCGTTGGATGTGACGGATCGCGCGGCTTGGCGCCGCGCCGTCGGTGAGGTCGAGGGACGCTGGGGCCGCGTGGACATCCTTTGCAACAACGCGGGCGCGAGCGCGTTGGGATTTCCGATTTCCAGCCTGTCGCCGGAAGTATGGGATCGAACCCTGCAGCTCAATCTGAGCTCCGTCTACAACGGGGTCGTGGCCGTCGTCGACGGCATGCGTGCACGTGGATGCGGTCATATCGTGAACACCGCTTCCGTGGCGGGACTGATGGGGGACCTGCCGAATGCCGGCGCCTACACCGCGACCAAATTCGGCGTCGTCGGACTGTCGGAGACGCTCGCCGCCGAATTGGCGCCGTCCGGCATCGGCGTGACGATCGTGTGCCCCGGTGCCGTGCGGACTTCCTTGTGGAAAACCTCGCGACCTGCGCTGGGCTTGTCGCCGCGGGAAGACCCGAACGAGGCAGCCGGCGCACCGTCCGCTTCGGAGGAGGCGATGGATCCGTATCGGCTCGGATGCCTGGTCCGCAAGGCGGTGCAGGACGAGCAGCTGTATGTGATCTCCCATCCGGAATATGACGCCCGCATCGCGGCGCGCTTTCGCGCGATTCGCGAGGGTTCGACATGGACGCAGGACGCCGTGCGCAGCGAGGCGCCGGGGATCCCCTGACGCCGCCCGCGTCGCAAAACGAGACAAACGGAGACAAACATGAAATCGCGTCGAACGATCATCGGCGGGCTGCTCGTTGCCGCCCTCTGCGCGCCCATCCTGGCAGGCCAGCAAGCGCGTGCGGCGGAGTTGCCTGGGCAGATCACCATCGTCGTTCCCTATCCGGCTGGGGGCGCGACCGACCTGCTTGCACGCGGTGTGGGCCAGAAGCTGTCGGAGAACTTGAATATCAATGTGCTGGTCGACAACCGGCCCGGTGGCAGCGCTCAGATCGCGGCGAACGCCGTCAAACAAGGCCCGGCCGACGGATCGGTGCTCTTCATGGGCGAGATCGGGTCCTTCGCGATGAATCAGACCCTCTACTCGAAGCTGAGCTACGACGTCCGTAAGGACTTCACGGCTGTAGGGCGCGTGGCCATCGCACCCTCATTGCTTATCGTGCCGGCCTCGAGCCCGTTCAATACCTTGCCCGAGTTCATCAAGGCCGCACGCGAGAAGAGTTTCAACATCGCCTCCCAGGGCCTGGGTTCGGGTGGCCATATCTTCATCGAGCTCTTCAGGCGAGAAGCGCAACTGAAGCTGAATCATGTCCCTTACCGGGGCTCGGCGCCGGCAGTCATAGACCTGGTTGGCGCACAGGTCGATATCCTGCTCGATCCCATTCTTAGCAGTGCCCCCTTCGTCAAGGACGGCAAAGCGAAGATCCTGGCGGTCGGATCTGACCATCGCGTGGCGATGTTTCCGCAAGTGCCCACCCTGAAAGAGGCGGGCTATGCCGAGTCGAACGTGGACTCCTGGTATGGACTGGTTGCAAAGGCCGGAACGCCGCGTGCCACGCTCCAGCGCCTGAGCGACGAAGTCGGCAAGGCGGTCCGGTCACCCGATGTTGCCAAGAGGTTCACTGACCAGGGCATCGAAATGGCACCCATGAACGCGACGGAGTTCCAGGCCTTCATCGACTCGGAGGTCGCGCGCTGGGGGAAGGTGATCAAGCAGGCATCCATCAGTCTGGACTGACCCTGCGCAGTTGCTGGCCGACGGAGGCAGGAGCGCAATGTTTTCTGATGCGCCGTGACTATTCCTGCGTTGCTCGCGCGCAGACGGCTGCCGATACTTCCATTCGCGCGTATCCAGCAGGAGAAACAACGAAGGGCGTCGGTCGATACCGAACGACTGCTGGGCGCGCCATCGGCGGGTGGTTTGTGGCCAGGGGCCGGGGAGGCCGCGAGATTGGCGCCGGCACGATCAATGTTGTCGGTGAAGAGGCATGAAACCCGTAGTTGGGGGGAAGGGCAAATATGAATACACGTCGATTCGTCGCTGCATGTCTGGCGCTCGCAACCATTGGCTCGCCGCTGCTGGCTGATGCCCAGACCCTGCCGCCGGAGTTGCCGCAGCAAGTCACGATTGTCGTGCCCTATCCGGCCGGAGGTTCCACCGACGTGCTTGCACGCGGAATCGGCCAGAAGCTGTCGGAGAACCTCAAGATCAGGGTCATCGTCGACAACAGGCCTGGAGGAAGCGCGCAGATCGCGGCGCATGTGGTCAAGCAGGGACCGACAGACGGCTCCATGCTCTTCATGGGCGAGATCGGTTCGTTTGCGATGAACAAGGCGCTCTATTCGAAGCTGAACTACGACATCCAGAAGGATTTCGTGCCCGTGGCGCGAGTGGCCACAGCACCCACATTGCTGGTCGTGCCGGCAAGCAGCCCCTTCAATTCGCTGCCGGAATTCGTCAATGGCGCTCGGCAGAGGGTTGTCAACGCCGCATCGCAAGGGACGGGCTCAGGTGGGCACCTCTTCATCGAGATCTTCCAGCGGGAGGCCGGGGTGAAGCTCAACCACGTCCCATACCGCGGCTCGGCGCCGGCGTTAACCGATCTGGTCGGTGGACAGGTGGATGTCTTGCTTGATCCGGCTGCAAGCAGTGGAAATTTTGTCAAGGACGGCAAGCTCAAGGTGCTCGCGGTCGGCGGTGGCCAACGCGTGTCTGTGTTTCCGCAGGCTCCTACGCTGAAAGAGGCGGGCTATGGCGGCTCGAATCTCGGCACATGGTTCGGGATCGTCGCCAAGGCCGGCACACCTCGAGCGACCGTTCAACGTCTGAGCGACGAGATTGTCAGGGCTGCGCAATCTCCGGATCTCGCTAAAAGATACGCCGAGCAGTGGATCGACATGGCGCCCATGAACGCGGGCGAGTTCCAGCGCTTTCTGGACTCGGAGGTTGCGCGCTGGGGCAAGGTGATTCAGGAAGCATCCATCAAGCTGGATTGATGGGGCCGCCCCGGGCAGGAATCTGCCTTGACCCAATAACTCCGAATCTGCAAGAAAGGAGGAACTGAGTGAACCTCAATGACAAGGCGCTGCTGCGCCACCTCAACCTGATCGGCGGCGAATGGTGTGCCGCCTCGTCGGGCGAACAGCACCCCGTGCTCGACCCGTCGAGCGCTGCGGAACTGGCGAGCGTGCCCGCATCCGACGGCACGGATGCCAATCGTGCGATCGAGTCCGCGAAGGACGCGTTCAAGGCCTGGGCTGCACTGACCGCAAAGGACCGCGCCGCGGTCCTCAAGCGTTGGCACGTGCTGATCCTGCAGCATCGCGAGGATCTCGGCCTGATCCTCTCGAGGGAGCAGGGCAAGCCGCTGCAGGAAGCGATCGGAGAAGTCGTCTATGGTGCCCAGTTCGTGGAATGGTTTGCCGAGGAGGGCAAGCGCGTCTACGGCGACGTCATCCCGGCGCACAGCCGCGACCGTCGGCTGGTCGTGGTCAAGGAGCCGGTCGGCGTCGCTGCCCTGATCACACCATGGAATCTCCCAAGCGCGATGGTCACCCGCAAGGTCGCTCCTGCGCTCGCGGCGGGCTGCACCGTGGTGTTGAAACCGTCCGAGGACACGCCGCTGTCGGCGCTTGCACTCGGCGAGCTCGCGTTGCGCGCGGGGGTTCCACCGGGGGTCTTCAACATCGTGACGACCGCAACACCCGCGCCGGTGGGGGAGGCATTCACCTCTCATCCGGCGGTGCGCAAGCTTTCATTCACCGGCTCAACCCGCGTGGGCAAGCTTCTGATGGCGCAGTGTGCGGGCACCGTGAAGAAGGTCTCTCTCGAGCTCGGAGGCAACGCAGCCTTCATCGTGTTCGACGACGCCGATCTCGACGCCGCGCTGGCCGGCCTGATGGCTGTGAAGTTCCGCAACGCCGGTCAGATCTGTATCAGCGCGAACAGGATCTTCGTGCAGGCGGGCATCTACGACCGGTTCTGCGCGATGGTGACCGAGGCCGTGGCGAACCTCAGGGTGGGCGACCCGCTGGCACCGGCAACGCAGCAGGGCCCGCTGATCAACCGTGCGGCCTTGGACAAGGTGAAGGCACTTGTCGAGGAAGCCACGGCGGCTGGCGCGCGGGTCGCCACCGGTGGAGGAGGACACGAACTCGGCGGGCTCTACTACCGGCCGACGGTTCTCACTGGCGTCACATCCCAGATGCGGATGAGCCAGGAAGAGATCTTCGGACCCGTGGCACCGCTGCAGCGCTTTGTCGACGAGGCCGAAGTCATCGCCCAGGCCAACGACACCCCGTACGGCCTCGCGGGCTACTTCTACTCTCGGGATGTGGGCCGCGCGTGGCGCGTGGCCGAGGCGCTGGAAGTCGGAATGGTCGGTGTCAATGAAGGCACGCTCTCGACCGAACTCGCACCGTTCGGTGGGATCAAGGAATCCGGGTTCGGACGGGAAGGCTCGAAGTACGGCATCGAAGACTACGTGGAGACGAAATTCATCTGCTTCGGCGGTATCGCCGCGAAGGCCTAGATGGATTCAAAGCTCCCAGCCCTGGGACCTTGCCCACTCGTCGATCGAGCGCTCCGTGGCGGCGCCTTCACTCTGAAGCCATTCGCAGAACTGGGTGACTGCCGGGTACGCTTCGGAGGATTCGGAGTAGCTCGCGTAGTAGTTGCGGCGTTTCACGCCCAGGGCTCCGAAGGGTGCGCACAGCTTGCCTGCGATGATGTCATCGAGCACCAGGAAGAGCGGCACGAGGACCAGGCCGAGGCCTTCGCACGCCGCCTGCAGGGCGAAGTACATCTGCTCGAACTTCAGGGATTGCTTCGGCTGCACGTCGGGGGCGCCTGCCGTTTGCAGCCATTCGCTCCAGGCATAAGGTTCAGTGGCGTAGCTGATGACCGTGTGTCGTGCTATGTCCTGCGGCGCACGCAACTGGCCGTCTTCCGCCAAGTCGGGATGGCAGATCGGCAGGATGTACTCGCACATGAATCGAACCGAGCCGCAGTCGCCGGGTGGCTCGTGTGCGCCGCGGATCGCGACGTCGTACAAATTCGATTGAAAATTGGGTCTTTCCAGCGAGGTCATCATGCGGATCTCCGCGTCCGGCCGGCGCCTCTGGAATCCGGACATCCGTGCGATCAGCCATCGCATCGTGAACGTGGGCGGCGCGCTCACCCGCAAACTTCTCGGTGCGGCCTGCTCGAGGACGTACATCGAGGCAAGCGCCAGCCGATCCAGCGCGGCCGTGACCTCGGGAAGATAGCTGCGGCCGGCGTCCGTCAAGGTCAACTTCGAAGAAGCTCGACGAAACAGCGGCCGGCCGAACCATTCCTCCAGCAGCGCAACCTGCCTGCTGACTGCGCCGTGCGTGACGTTGAGTTCCTCCGCCGCCCTGGTAAAGCTCTCGTACTTGGCAGCGACTTCGAACGCGCGCACGGCATTCAATGGTGGGAGTCTCCTCATCATTGTTCCGAATTGTGGGAAGGGTCTCCTGTCCGGTCGAGTGACTATATCTCACGCTCAATGAGAATATTTCCGTTGCCTGAACGTGCCCCGCTCATCATGATGCCGACGCATGAAAACGGCCCCGTTCAACTACGTTCGCGCCGAGAGCGAATCTCTGGCGCTGGAACTGCTCCGCGAACATGGGGCGATGTCAGGCTGCTCGCGGGCGGGCAAAGTCTCGTGCCCATGATGGAGATGCGGCTCGCGCGGCCGGGACTGTTCGTCGGGATCCCCATCAACGACGCTCTGGCCCACCGCCAAGAGTCAGGTGATCCGCTCGCGGATCATTGGAGTCGGTTCGATGTTCGGTGACTCGGTTCTCAGACAGGAGGATCGCCGGTTGGTGACCGGTGCAGGCTTGTACGTCGAGGACACACAGTGGCCTGGAATGGGCTACGTGACGTTCGTGCGCAGCGAGCACGCCCACGCGAGGATCAAACGCATCGATGCGACGGCCGCGCGCGAGTGCCTCGGCGTGGTCGAGGTGGTGACCCCGGACAGTTGGCCCGAGCTCGACCAGATCCTGCCGGCCGGCGTGAATCCACCCGGTGCGCAGTTGCCGTACGGGACGACTTTCGAGCCGGCTGCGCAGCGGCTCCTTTCCTTCGACGTCGCGCACATTGGCGAGCCCATTGCGATGGTCGTTTCGTACGATCCCTACCTGGGAGTCGATGCGGCCGCGCTGGTCGAGATCGAGTACGAGGACCTGCCGGTCGCCACCTGGGAGAGCGTGCAGCAGCCGGGCGGGCCCGAGGCCCATGCTGGTCATTCGAACATCGTTGGAAGAATGGCGCACGAGGCGGGCGAAGTCGACAAGGCATTGGCTCGCGCCGAACACGTCATCGACATGGAGCTCGAGTTCCAGAGTCTCAAGTCGATGGCGATCGAGTGCCGCGGGTGCGCTGCGAACTGGGATGCCGTCACGCGAACGCTCAGCGTGAGGTCCACGAATCAGACGCCCTACATGCTGCGCTCCGCGATTGCGCGAATGCTCGCGCTGCGAGAGGAGCAAGTGCGGGTGCAAAGCCAGGATGTCGGCGGCAGCTTCGGGCTCAAGGGACGAACCACGCCGGAGGAGATCCTCATATGCATGGCGAGCATGAAGTTGGCGCTGCCGCTTCGTTGGGCGGAAACGCGCCTGGAGCACATGCTGGCGGCCAACCACAACGGGCGGCAGAAGCATTGGTTGAAGGTCGGGTTCTCGAGCGACGGTCTCATCCGCGCGCTTGATCTGCGGCTGATCAAGGAGGTCGGCGCGCACAACCACTTCAACATGATGTTGCCGTCCAACACCGTGAATCACCTCACGACGCACTACAAGGTGCCGGCCATCCGTCTCCATGCCGAGGCGCTCTCGACCAACACCTCGCCCTGCAGCCCCTACCGTGGCGCCGGGCGTGTGGAGGCGACGTTCACGATGGACAGGGTGCTCGATGCGATCGCGCGGCGCATCGACGTGGATCCGTTGGTGGTGAGGCAGAGAAATCTGGTTTCGGTGGACGATCTGCCGTATCGCAATGGATTGATCTACCGCGACAACCATCCCGTCGAGTACCGGGACACGGATTTCGGCCGTCTCCTTGAGGTCGCTTCTCAGCGGCTCGACTACTGGGGCTGGCGCGAGAAGCAGAAGGCGCTGAAGGCTGAGGGTCGCATGGTCGGCATCGGGATTTCGAGCTACGTCGAAGGTGGCGGCATCGGACCTTGCGAATCGGCAGAGGTCAAGGTCGAACAGGACGGCAGCGTCACGGTTCTCATCGGCGTGAATACGCAGGGACAAAGCCATGAGACCACGATTGCGCAAGTGTGTGCGGACGCTCTCGACCTCCCGATGCACCGCGTTCGCGTGCGCAACGGGGATACGGATCTACTCCCGATGAGCTTCGGTGCCAATGCCAGCCGCACGGCTGTCAATGTGGGGAATGCGGCACACCTGGCGTGTGAAAGCCTGCTCGAGAAGGTGAAGACCCTTGCGGCCGGGATCCTCGGCGTTTCGGCCACCGACATCGACTACATGCAGGGTGTGGCTCTGGTCCGCGGCACCGAACGATCCATCACGCTTGCGCAGCTCGGTGCGGCGGCCCTTCGCCATCCGGTGATGAGAGAGATCGGAGGCGGTGCACTTTCGGCGTTCGCCACCTTCTATCCCAGGACCGTGACCTGGTCGGCCGGTGTCAACATGGCGGTGGTCGAGATCGACCGCGACACGGGGCGTCCCATCGTTCTGAAGTACGTCTTCGCGCACGATTGCGGATTGCCAATCAATCCGGCCGTGGTCGATGGGCAGATTCACGGGGGCTTCGCCCAAGGTCTCGGGATCGCGCTGGGCGAGCAGCACTTGTACGACTCGCAAGGCCAGGTGCTGACGGGCTCGTTGATGAACTACTACGTCCCGCGCGCAGCCGATGTTCCCCGGATAGAGATCGAACACCAGTCCTTCCCGAGCCAGGAGAACCCGCTTGGCATCAAGGGCACCGGCGAAAGCGGCCCGAACGCACCGCCAGCGGTCTTCGCAGCTGCGGTCGAGGACGCGCTCGACGCGGCAATCGTCATCAACCAGCTGCCGATCTCATGGGATGCGGTGCTGCGGGTTCTGGCCGAACGCGAGGAAGCGAAGTGAGCAAGGACCATCTAGTAACCGTCGAACTGCGCGTGAACGAAAAGGATGAAAGTGTCGTGGTGGAACCGCGCCAACTGCTCGTTCATCTGCTGCGCGAGAAGCTGGCCTTGACCGGCACTCATGTCGGCTGCGACACGACACAGTGCGGCGCCTGCACGGTTCTGCTGGACGGTCGAGCGGTGAAGTCCTGCACGGTGCTCGCTGTCCGGGCCCAAGGCGCTTCGGTGACGACCATTGAAGGTCTGGCGCGGGGTGGCGACTTGCATCCCATTCAGCAGGCGTTCTGCGATCACCATGGATTGCAGTGCGGCTTCTGCACGCCGGGCTTCATCATGTCGACAGTTCAGCTCTTGGCTCGCTATCCCATGCCGACCGAGGAGCAGATCCATCATCAGCTGGATGGAAACATCTGCCGGTGCACCGGTTACCGAGGCATCCTGAACGCCGTCACGGCCGCCGCCAAAGCGATGGCCGACGGCAGCGATGCCGCGCGTGGGACAACTTCCAACTGAGCGGCCGAATCCATGTACCCGGCTCCATTTGCCTACCACCAGCCGCGAACGCTGGAGGAAGTCCTCGCCTTGCTCGGGAAACTCGAGGGCGACGTGAAGCTGGTGGCGGGAGGGCAGTCGCTCCTTCCCACCATGAAGCTGCGCATGAGCCAGCCGGATCACCTCGTCGACCTTTCCGGTGTGGCCAGCTTGCGGACGGTCGAGCGCTCGTCCCAGGGCGTTGCCGTGGGTGCGATGGCGACGCACTACGAGGTCGAGGCATCCGCTCTTCTCAGGCAGCTTGTTCCAGCGCTTCCCATGATCGCGTCCGGGATCGCCGATGCCCAGGTGCGCAACCTTGGAACCCTCGGCGGATCGCTGGCAAACGCCGATCCGGCCGCCGACTACCCGGCCGCGGTGCTTGCGCTGGATGCGGTGATTGAAGTGGCGGGGCCGCGCGGCTCGCGGTCGATCCCGGCGCTCGAATGGGCGACGGGGCTCATGTCGACATCTTGCGCGCCGGACGAGATCATCGTCCGCGTGCACTTCCCGGCCGCCGGCGAACGCGAGGGCGCCGCATACGTGAAGGTCCCGCATCCCGCTTCGCGATTTGCGGTGGTCGGCGTGGCGGCCCGCTTGAAGATGGCCGCGGGCGGCGAATGCACGCTTGTGCGTCTTTCGACGACGGGCGTCGCGCATTGCGCTCTGCGGGCCCATGCCGCCGAACAGGTGTTGCTGGGCCGAATGTTGGATGACGCGGTCCTCGCGAAAGCCGCGGCGGTACTGGCGGCCGAGGTGCCCGTCGTGGAGGACGGATTGCTCGGCGAAACCGCCAAGCGGCAACTCTGCCGCATGAGCGCGAGAAAGGCGCTTCGCCTCGCATCGGCGGCAGCCAGAGAGGCAATGCAATGTGCTGGAGGAGACAAATAATGAAAGACATCGCATCAGAGCGACGCACCCTGCTCAAAGCCGCCGTTGCGAGCGGCATTGCCTTCGCGTCGCCCTTGACCCGCTCGGAGGCTGCCTATCCGAATCGGCCCATTCGAGTTGTATTCTCGCTTCCTCCCGGAGGCTCGGGAGACGCGATCGCGCGCTTGATAAGCGATGGCCTGTCTCGAGCGTTGGGCGTCTCGGTTTTCGTCGACAACCGACCCGGCGGCAACGGGACGATCGCAGTGAACAATGTGATGCAGTCGCCGGCGGACGGCTACACCTACCTGCTGACGTCGACCAACATGGTGCTGACGCCGCTGCTGCGCAAGTCCAACTACGACCCGTACAAGGACTTCTTGCCCGTGAGCGAGTGCGCTCGCCAGCCGCTCGTGTTCTCGGTTCATTCGAAGGTCGGCGTGTCCACGCTCGCAGATTTCATCCGAAATGCGAAAGCCAATCCCGGCAAATACAGCCTGGGATCATTCGGTGTTGGATCTGTGGCACATCTTTATGGTGAACTCTTGCAGGAAGCCTCCGGTATCGAACTGCTGCATGTGCCCTTCAAGGGCGAGGCAGAAGCGATGCGGGCCCTGGTCGGCGGAGAGATCGACAGCGTGTTCTTCGGCCCCTCTGCGGTCAAGCCGCAGGCCGACAAGGGCGTCCTGCACATGCTGGCGGTCGTGGGGCAAGAGCGGCTGAGCGTGATCCCCGAAGTCGCGACCTTTCCGCAACTGGGTTATCCGAGCATCAACCTGGTCGGCATGCACGCGCTCTATGCCCGGGCCGGAACGCCGTCGGCATTCGTGCAGCGCATCATGGCCGAGGTCGGGAAGGTGATCGCAACGCCTGAGATGAGTGCACGGATCCGCGACCTGGGCGCCATCCCCGTAGGCGGAACGGGCGAGCAGTTGCTGAGCGAGATGAAGAAGCACACGCAGCGCTGGTCGGTCCTGATCAAGCAGAAGAACATCCATCTGGAATGACACACGCCATGCTCCACTCCCGCCGCATTCTCGTGACCGGAGGCTCTTCCGGAATTGGCGCCGCGACAGCGCGGCTCGCGCTCGAGCAGGGCGCGATCGTGCACGTGCTGGACCTCCACGCGCCAACTTTTGCGCACGCGAACCTCTCGTGGAGCCTGGCCGATCTCTCCGACGCGGCGGCAGTAGCGCGTGCGGTGGAGAGCTTTACCGAGCGATCGGAACCCATCGACGGCCTGGCGAACGTCGCGGGCATCAGCGAGAAGACCGGCGCCCTGGGTGCCAGCGACAGCGGTCTTTGGCGCAAGGTCCTGGACGTGAACACCATGGGTGCACTGCGAGTGACCGAGGCCGCGCTCCCTGCATTGAAGAGAGCGCGGGACGCCAGCATCGTGAACGTTTCGTCGGCGATCGGCCTGCGGCCCTACGCGGGAACGGGTGCGTATGCCGCCTCAAAGAGTGCCCTGGTCGCTCTCACACGAGTGTGGGCAATGGAGCTTGCTCCGGCCATCCGGGTGAACGCCGTGTGCCCCGGGGCCATCGACACTCCGCTGCTCAACTCGTCCGCATCCAGGCAGGATGGGGTGCGGCCGTCGTTTACCGGGGACAACGCCGCGTTGAAACGTATCGGCCAGCCGGAGGAGGTGGCGAACGCGATCCTGTTCCTGCTGGGGCCGCAGGCTTCCTACATCACGGGCACCGCACTGGCTGTCGATGGTGGCAGGGCCTTCCACTAGCAAGCATCCGCGATGCCGCGGCTTGATCGAGCCCATGCGCAAACGCTATTTCTGGATGAGCAGGGAATCGCGGATCATGCTGCGCAGTTCGCAGTGAAATCAGGATGCCATTCGTATGAAAGAAGAACAGCTCAAGGCTGACGGTGCCGACTCGCGCACGCCCAAGATGGTCGTGTCCAACGGCGTGGACCGCTTCCTGGCCGACGGGGTGCACTACCGCGACCTCATCACGATCGGCGAGCAGCTCACGGATTGGGCCAGTTGGCCCGTCGTGTGGAGCCGCTTCGCCGACCAGGCGGAGGCCAGGGGTGACGTGCAGCTCGTTGAAGGCCACTCGCTGTCGGCGGGCGACGAATTCTTCCGCGCAGCCCTGTATCGCCACTACGCGCAGTACCTGTACTTCGACGATGTCGCGGTGAAGGAGCAGATCAGCATTCGCAAGCACCAGTCCTTCGAGAAGGCGGCGCCGCTTCTGGATCGGCCTGTCGAGACCGTCTTCTTCCCCTACAAGGACTACAAGTTCAAGGCGTATCTGAGGTTGCCGCGGGGCGTGGACAAGGCGCCCGTGGCGATCCTGATCGGGGGCCTGGACACCACCAAGGTCGACTATCGCAATGTCAGCGACATGTTGCTCGCCCGCGGTGTGGCGACGTTTGCCTTCGATGGTCCGGGCCAGGGCGAGACCGCGTTCTTCCTTCGCCTCACGCCGCATTTCGAGGAAACCGTCAGCGCCGCGATCGACTACCTTGAGAAGCGGCCCGAGATCGACGCGCAGCGCATCGGCATCGTGGGGCGCAGCCTGGGCGGCTATTTCGCGCCGAAGGCGGCGGCGGTGGACGATCGCCTCAAGGCGCTGGTCGCATGGGCCGGGATGTGGAGGCTGGAGCCGATGGCCAGCTACGACGAAGCGAATCGGCGGGGCCTGATGTTCCTCGGGGACTCGCATACCGTGGAGGAGGCCGACGAGTTCTACCGGTTCATGGACCTGGAAGGCCACGCCCAGAAGATCAAGTGCCCGACTCTGGTGATGCACGGCGGACTGGACCAGGCGATGCCCGTGCGCAACGCCCATCAGCTGGCCGATGCCGTGTCCGGGCCGGTGACGCGGATGATCTGGGACGACAGCGGGCACTGCAATCACGACAGGTCCCACTATGCGCGGCCCGCCATCGCGGACTTCATCGCCCGCAATCTATGAGCTCGTATGAGCCGCGCACGCGGCGTTTTCACTTGCCCGGCCGCGGGGGCGAAATGGCAGCGCTCGACTTCGGCCCCGCTGACCGGCCGGTCGATCTCGTGTTCTCGCATGCGAACGGGCTGAACGCGCGAACCTATCGCAGCGTTCTGGCGCCGCTGGCGTCGGACATTCGGATCCTGGCGCTGGACCTGCGCGGGCACGGCGCTTCCACACTTCCCGCGGACCCGGACAACTGGACCCGGTGGGCTGGCTATGCCGAGGACTTGCTGGCCCTTCTCGACGTGGCTGCGGACCAGCCGGTCGTGCTGGGGGGCCATTCGATTGGGGCGACCACCAGCCTGATTGCTGCTGTACGAGACCCGGCGCGCGTGCGTTCGCTCGTCCTCTTCGAGCCGGTGCTGCTGCCGCAGGAGTTGCGGGCGGCGCCGCTGTGGGACGATCCGATGGTGAAGGGCACCTTGCGCAGGCGGGAGGCGTTCCCGGACCGTGCGGCGGCAATGGCGTCCTATCGCGGCCGTGGTGCTTTCGCCACCTGGAGCGAAGAGCAACTCGCCGACTATGCCGCCGCGGGCTTTCGCGATACGCCGGCCGACGAGGTGTCGCTGGCCTGTCGGCCCCAGTGGGAAGTCCTGATGTACGCGTACCAAGAGTATGAGCCTGCCGAGCTGTTTGGTGGGCTGAGCCGTCCCACCCGCATCTTCGCGTCGGAGCAGGGATCCACCGTTGGGGCCGAAGCGCGCGCCTTGGCGCCCCGAGCGGAGATCGTGCCGGGAACGACCCATTTCCTGCCGCTGGAGCGGCCGCTTTTGGTTCGCGAAGCACTGCAGGCGGCGGTGAGGGAGAGCGGTTAGACCCGGCGGCGGAAGTACCATCGTGCGGTTTGCCATTTCAACGCACATGTCCAAGTCAGACACCAAGGCAGCCGCAACCACACGGAGGGCGGGAAGCCGTAGACGGCCGCAGAAGCGCGCGATCGAAACACGTCGTGCCATTCTCGACGCAGCGCTGAGCGAGTTTGCCGAGCGGGGCTTCGAGGGGGCGAGCGTGCGACGCATCGGCGAGCGCGCGAGTCTCGAGTACACGCTCATCACCTACCACTTCAAGAACAAAGCGGCGCTCTGGCGCGCGGTGGCGACGGAGGCTTTCGCGCAGATGGGTGCCATCTGGCAGGCGGCGGCCGAGGCGCAACCGCAGCAGCAGTCGGCGGCCGACGCGGTGCGGCTGGAAGTGAAGGCCTTCCTGCAGTTCACGGTCGAGCACAGGGAGTTCCACCACTTCATGCTGCAGGAGAACCATGCGCCCAGTCCGCGGTTGCGGTGGATTGTCAGGAACATTCTGTCGAAGGCGAGGGAGCGGATCGTCCCGAAGATCCGCCAGGCGCAAGCCGACGGCGACATGCTGGCGGGCGACCCGGACCTCATCTACTACATGCTGATCGGCATGGTGTCGGTGCCCTCGTCGCTGCAAGGCGAGATGCGCGCGACGATGAAGTTCTCTCTCGACAATCCCGCGGCGGTCGCCGAGTACTGGCGTGTGATCGAACGTTCGGTCTTCAGGTAGTCCGGTCAAGGCTGCTGTCTGGGTGTTGCGCGGGTTGCAACACAGTGCCTCGCAATTTAAAACTCCACATGTGTGGAGTTTTCGTTGACTGGCTTGCGGCGAGCGGGTACACCTGTGTCCTTGAGAAGCAGCAGCGCATTGCTGCGGCAAGAACGCACGAAGAAGGAGACACATGATCGAGGTACCAGTACTCGTTGTCGGGGCGGGTCCGGTGGGCCTGGCCACCGCCCTGGAGCTGCATGCGCGCGGAGTTCGCACGCTCGTTGTCGAGCGCAACGCGACGACGACGCGGCACCCGAAGATGGACGTCACCAATGGGCGCAGCATGGAGCACTTCCGGCGGCTGGGGGTGGCCGAGCGCATCCGCGACATCGCCGTGCCGCGCGAGAATGTCATGGACGTGTCGTGGGTGACGAAGCTTGGCGAGTGGGAGCTGGCCCGGTTCCGTTATCCCAACGTGCACGACGCGCGCAAGAACATTGCGGCGCGCAACGACGGCTCGATGCCGCTGGAGCCCAACATGCGGCTGAGCCAGGTCGTGCTGGAGCCCGCGCTGCATGAGGTGCTGCTCGAGCGCAAGGTCGACATCCGGTTTGGCTGGGCGTTCGAGAGCTTCGAGCAGGATGGCGACGGTGTCACTGCGGTGATCCGGGAGGTTTCCACTGGCAAGAGCGAGACCGTGCGCTGCCAGTTGCTCGCCGGCTGCGACGGCGGCAGCAGCAAGGTGCGAGAGCAGCTTGGCGGCATCCGCCTGGAGGGTCATTTCGCGATCATTCGCGCCTTCATGGTCCACTTCCGTACGCCGGCCAAGGACCTCATGCAGCGCTTCGGAGTGGCCTGGCATTACCAGGCGCCGGTGCACGGCACGATGATCGCGCAGGACGACCGGGAGACGTGGACGCTGCACAGTGCGATCCCGGAAGGGGTCGAGCCGAAAGACATCGATCCCAAGCGAACCGTCTACGACTGCCTTGGCATGGAGTTTCCGCTCGAGGTGCTGCAGGCCAATGCATGGACGCCCCACCTGGTGGTCGCCTCGGGTTATGGCAAGCAACGCGTGTGGCTCGCCGGCGATTCGGTTCACCAGTACATGCCCACGGGCGGCTACGGCATGAACACCGGCATCTGCGACGCCGTGGATCTGGGCTGGAAGTTCGCAGCGGTGCTGCAGGGCTGGGGGGGTCCCAAGCTGCTGGAGACGATCGAGACCGAACGCCGGCCGGTGGGGCTGCGCAATTGCGAAGCGGCCGGCGCGAACATGGACATCCGCCTGAAGATCATGCAGGCCTACACGCCGCAGATCCACGAGGATAGCGCGCAAGGCGCGGCCGCGCGGGCAGCCCTGGGCAAGCTGATCGTCGATCTGGGCAATGGCGAGAACGAGTCGCTCGGCATCGAGATCGGCTATCGCTACCGGGGCTCGCCGATCGTGTGCGCCGAGGACGACGAACCCGAGTGGCGCTTCCTGGACTACGTACCGAGTACCTGGCCGGGTGTGCGCGCGCCGCACGTGTTCCTCGAGGATGGGAGCGCCCTGTTCGACATGTTCGGGCCCGGGTTCACGCTGGTGCGCTTCACCGACGCGAGCGTGACTGCGCTGGCCGAGGCGGCGCAGCGCCGCGGCGTGCCGCTGAAGGTGCTCGACGTGCGCGACGCCAACGCAAGGCGCATCTACGAGCGCGACTTCGTGCTGGTGCGCCCCGACCAGCATGTCGCCTGGCGCGGCAACGCGATGCCTGACGATGCGCTGGCGGTCATCGACCGTGTGCGCGGTGCTTGAGTGAAGGAATTGAAATGAGCCAGCAACAGACACAACAGATGCAACCGGCCTTCAAGCGGCCGCAGCCCATCGTGCGCGCGGACGCCTTGGCACACGTCGTGTTCGAGCGCAAGGACGCAGCGAAGATGGAGCCGTTCCTGCAGGACTTCGGGCTCCTGCCCTGTGGTCCATCCGCGGGCAGCAAGAGCCGCTTCTACCGCTCGTATGGCCACCTGCCTTATGGCGTGGAGCTGATCCCTTCTGAGCGCGATGCCTTCGTCGGGTTCGGGCTCGTCGCGCGCAGCCGCTCCGATCTCGACAGACTCGCGGCGGCCGAGAACAAACCCATCGAAGCGGTCGAGGGACCGGGCGGCGGCGTGCGTGTGCGGCTGTTCGATCCTGCCGGATTCCGGGTCGACTTGATTCACGGCTTCGAGCCGGTGCAGCCCGTGGCGACGCGCGCTGCGATCACCCAGTTCAACTCGCCCGGCGTCAACAGGCGCATCAACGCCGGGGTTCGCACCGATGTGGCGCCGTCACCCGTGCTGCGCTTCGGCCACGTGGTGCTGCAGACGCCCCTGTTTGGTGAGACGCTGATGTGGTACATGAGCCGCTTCGGCCTGATCCCGACGGACATGCAGACGCTGCCCGACGGGACCCCGGCCCTCGCGTTCTGCAGGCTGGACCGGGGCAGCGATCCGGCCGACCACCACACCATTGCGCTGGTGGCCGGACCGGCGCCGAAGATGCTCCACGTGTCGACCGAGACGGTCGATCTGGACGCGATCGGCCAAGGACAGCAGTTCCTGTGGTCCAAGGGTTGGGAGCACTTCTGGGGCATGGGGCGGCACCTGCTGGGCAGCCAGTTCTACGACTACTGGAAGGATCCGGTGGGCGACGAGTGGGAGCACTACGCCGACGGCGACGTGATGACCGCCGACTACCCCACGGGCTTCCATCCCTTGACCCTGGGCGGCCTCTGGGCCTGGGGCCAGGACCTGCCGCAGTCAATGCGCCCGCCGATGCCGGCGCCCCCGGATGCGCCGCCTGTCGTGCGTGAGCTGATCCAGGCGCTGCGCGAACCCGCGCGTGCCTGGTGGCCCAAATTGGATTGAAGAGACAAGGACCTGAACATGTCATCGATGATCGTACGCTTCGACAGCGCCGCTGGCGCGCGCTGGGGGCTGCTGGTGTCCGAGGCGCCGACGCGGCCGCAGGACGAGATCCGCGTCGTGGAGATCGACACGACAGCGACCACCACGGGGCAACTGCTGAGCGCACTGGAAAATGGCTTGAAGCTGCCCTCGGGCGGCGAAGGCAAGAGCATGCCCGCCAAGTCCCTGCTCAGCCCCGTGACGACGGATGCAACGCTCGTGTGCCAGGGTGTGAACTACGCCACGCATGCGCAGGAGACCGGAGCGGTCAAGCGCAAGCGCAACCTGTTCTTCAACAAGGCCAGCTCTTCGCTCACGGGGCCCTACTCGGATATCGTGCGCCCCCCGGAAGTCGAACTCCTTGACTATGAGGTGGAGGTGGGCATCGTGCTGCGGCGCGACCTGAAGGCGGGCGATGTGGTCACACCCGAGCGGCTTGGCGAATTCATCTCCGCCGTCGTCCTGTGCAACGACATCTCGGCGCGAGACACCATGTTCGGGGCGCTGACCCTGCAGTGGTATCAGGGCAAGAGCTACCGCACCTTCTGCCCGACGGGGCCGGTGCTGTATTGGCTGGAGCCCGCCGAGGTGGCATCGACCTTCGACAAGCTCGAGTTCACGCTCAGCTACCAGGACTCGGTGCGCCAGTCGGCCAGCCCCTCGGAGATGATCCACAAGCCGGCGGACACCCTGACCCAGTTGGCCGCCATCATGGACCTGAAGGCCGGCGACATGATCCTCACGGGCACGCCCGGCGGGGTGCTGCTCGGGCACGGCTCGCCGGCGCGAATGCTGGAAATCATCACCCAGAACATGATGGATGACGACAAGCGCCGGGACGAATTCCGCGAGCACCTGAAATCGAAGGTGAGCTTCCTGCAGCCGGGCGATACCATGAGCCTGACGCTGCGCGACGGGCACGCCCAGCGAGCCCTGGGGGGCCAGTTCAGCCGCGTCGTCCAAGGGTGACGCCCGATCCGAGGCCCCAACGATGGATCTGCGGCAGATCATGTACTTCAGGCGGCACAGGGAGTTGACGCAGCAGGCGGGTGCCAGGATCCAGTGACAACCTCAGCATGTGCCGGCCCATCCGCCTATTGCTCCTTGCTTGCACCGTCGTTGCCACACTCGCGCTCGCAGGCTGCGCCACGCTGCCTGACGAGGGACCGCGCAGCTACACCACGTCGATGCCGGCACAAGACGCTGCAACGCCGTTGGACCGCATTGCACACGCCTCGCTGGCCGGGGCCGAGCCGGGCGCCAGCGGCTTTCGTTTCCTGCTCGGTCCTGGAGGCCTGGATGTCCGGCTCGCCTTGCTGCGCAGCGCAAAGCGTTCGCTTGACTTGCAGTACTACCACCTGCACAACGATTCCACGGGGCGGCTGGTGCTGCGCGAATTGCGCAATGCGGCCCAACGCGGCGTGCGGGTTCGCCTCTTGCTGGACGACCTGTACACGGACGGTCTCGAGCCGTTGCTCGATGGGTTGGGCACCTACGCCAACGTCGAGATACGCCTCTTCAATCCCTTCCCCACGCGCGGCAGCGTGCCAAGTCGCTTTGCTGCCGCGCTGCTGGATTTTTCGCGGCTTAACCACCGCATGCACAACAAGCTGTTCATAGCAGACAGCGTGCTGGCGGTTACCGGCGGGCGTAACCTGGGTGACGAATACTTCATGCGCAACGCCGAGTCGAACTTCTTCGACTACGACGTACTGGTCGCAGGCCCGGTGGTGCCCCAAATGGCCAGCCTTTTCGATGAGTACTGGAACGCCGAGCAGGTGCGCACCGCCGCCTCGGTGCTACGGCCAACCCAGGCGCCCGAACTCTTGCGCCGCGACTTCGAGGCGCGCGTGGATGGTGCCGATACTCCCGAGCCGACGCCCTATCGCGGGCTGGACCGCCTGGGGCGCGCGCCGGTGGTCGACGAGTTGATGGCCGGCCGGGTGCAGATGACCTACGGCAGCGCCCAGGCTTTCGCTGACTCGCCGGCCAAGGCCTGGGGCGAACTGGAAATCGGCCGCCTGCCCAGCGGCGCGCTGCTGGACAGCAGTCGCCTTCTGCTGACGACCGAGTTCCGAAGCGCGCGTCGCGAAGTCTGGTTGTCTTCACCCTACCTCGTGCCCGGTCCCGAAGCACTGGAAGGCACGCGCACCAATGTTCGGCGCGGCGTGCGCATCCGCCTCATTACCAACTCGCTGGCCGCCACCGACGAGCCGGTGGTGCATACTGGTTACCGTCGCTACCGCGACAACATGCTGCGCGCCGGCGTCGAAATCTTCGAACTGCATCCGAGCCTGGGGCAGCGCCTGCTGTTGCCCGGGGAGGTCGCGAATGCGCCGCTGCGCCTGCACACTAAGGCGGCCGTGATCGACAGAGAGCGCATGTTCATCGGCTCGGTGAACTTCGATCCGCGTTCCGAGGCGCTCAACACCGAGTTCGGCGTGCTCATCCGCAGCCCCGAACTGGCCGCAGAGGCGCTGGGCCTGATGGAGCTACTGCAGCGCGGGGCTTCCTACGAGGTGCGGCTGAAGAAAGGCACGCAGCGTGATCTCGAGTGGGTGTGGACGGACGAGCGCGACGGCACGAAGGTGATCGACACCGAACCCGGTGCCGACCTGTGGACCCGAATGAAGCTTTACATCCAGTCGTTCGTGATTCCGGAGTCGCTGCTGTAGGTCGCCAATGGCGGCCTTGACCGCGGTGGTGGCGAGTTGGGTATTGGGAACATCCTTGAGCGCACCCCCGAAGGTACCGATCGCGGTTCGCGCAGTGCCCACCACCAAAATGTCGCGCGAATTCATCTGTGCTCGTTTGGAGGTTTGTAACCTCATCGAGAGGACGGCGGGCTATTTCGGGGGCAGTCGAATGGCTCCATCCAGCCGGATCACCTCGCCGTTGAGCATGTCGTTCTCGATGATGTGGCGGGCGAGCTTCGCGTAGTCCTCGGGCGTGCCCAGGCGCGAGGGGAAGGGCACGCTGGCCGCGAGCGCGTCCTGTACTTCCTGGGGCATGCCGAACAGCATCGGCGTGCCGAAGAT
Organism: Variovorax sp. HW608; assembly: GCF_900090195.1. Classification (NCBI taxonomy): domain Bacteria; kingdom Pseudomonadati; phylum Pseudomonadota; class Betaproteobacteria; order Burkholderiales; family Comamonadaceae; genus Variovorax; species Variovorax sp. HW608. The sequence continues at coordinate 916,062 of NZ_LT607803.1, read as the reverse complement.
GCCCGGAGCGATCGTCATGTTGCGGATGCCGCTGCGCGCCAGATCTCGCGCGATCGGCAAGGTCATGCCGACGACGCCGCCCTTCGATGCGCTGTAGGCGGCCTGGCCGATCTGGCCGTCGTAGGCGGCGACGGAGGCGGTGGAGATCAGCACGCCGCGCTCGCCGGTCGATTCGGGCTCGTTCCTGCTCATCGCGTCGGCGGCCAGGCGGATCATGTTGAAGCTGCCCACGAGGTTGACCGTGACCGTCTTGCTGAAGACCGCCAGGCCGTGCGCCCCGTTCTTGCCGACGGTCTTCTCGGCGGGCGCGATGCCGGCGCAATTGACGAGGCCCACCAGCTTGCCCAGCTTGAGGGCGGCGGCGACGGCGGCCTGGCCGTCCGCTTCCTGGCTCACGTCGCATTTGACGAAGACGCCGCCGATCTCCTTGGCGACCGCCTCGCCCTTGTCGGCCTGCATGTCGGCGATGACCACCTTGCCGCCGTTGGCCGCCAGCATCCGCGCCGTGCCCTCGCCGAGCCCCGAGGCGCCGCCGGTGACGATAAATACTTTGCCTTCAATCTTCATGTTTCCGCTCCATTCGTTTCAGTTGTTCGATCGGCAGACCATCACGCATCCGACCATTGCGCATTCGCACTTCGATGGGGCATCGCCGCAGATACCCGTGATCGCTTCCGAGCGTCAGCAATTTGCCCAGATGCGTTTGGTGGCGTCGCCCGACGATCTCGACCTCCCTCGGCCTGCTGAGACCGGGAGCCCATGCTCGCCGCGGGATTCCGCAGCGAGGTCAAGCGTTTTTGAAGTCCGGCGCCCGCTTGGTCAGGAAGGCGTCCATGCCTTCCTTCTGGTCGGCGGTCGCGAACAGCGAGTGGAAGAGGCGCCGCTCGAACATCACACCGTCCGCGAGGCCGCTTTCGAAGGCCCGGTTGACCGATTCCTTGGCCGCCATCACCGAGAGCTGCGAGTAGCCGGCAATCACGAGCGCGGCGCCCAGGGTTTCTTCCATCAGCTTGTCCAGCGGCACGACGCGGCTCACCAGCCCGGCGCGCTCGGCTTCGGCGGCGTCCATCATGCGGGCGGTGAGGACCATGTCCATCGCCTTGGACTTGCCGACCGCGCGCGGCAGGCGCTGCGTGCCGCCGGCGCCGGGGATGACGCCGATCTTGATCTCGGGCTGGCCGAACTTCGCGTTGTCGGCCGCGATGATGAAGTCGCACATCATCGCCAGCTCGCAGCCGCCGCCGAGCGCGAAGCCCGCGACCGCGGCGATCACCGGCTTGCGGATGGAGCGGATGGTTTCCCAGTTGCGGGTGATGAAGTCGCCCTTGTACGCGTCGAGAAAGGTGTACTTGGCCATGGCCGCGATGTCGGCGCCGGCGGCAAAGGCCTTTTCGCTGCCGGTGACGATGATGCAGCCGATGGCGTCGTCGGCGTCGAAGGCCTTCAGCGCCTGGCCCAGTTCGGTCATGAGCTGGTCGTTCAGTGCGTTGAGCGCCTTGGGGCGGTTGAGCGTGATGACGCCGACTTTCTCGGCTTCGACCCGTACTTCGATGGTTTCGTAGCTCATCTTTTCTGATTTACTCTGTGGATCGCTCGTGGTCACTCAAGACCAAAAAGAAACCGCCGAGAGTAGTTGCGGCTCCGGTGGGAATCAAGAAGCAGGAATGCACGGCCCGTTTGCAGAATTCCACAGCTCAGACACAAGGCGAGGGGCACTTGAGCAGAGCATGCGCGCTGGCGGACATCTCCGGCCACACGGAGCAGCGGCGAGGTGAGCGCGCCGCGATCCAAGATTTCGAGGCGCAGATGCGAAAGACCGCTAAGGAGCTGACGAAGGAGCGTCAGCCTATCGCGGCCGACCTGGCTCGACGGCTACCGACTCACTACGTTTGGCTGGCGGCGGAAACCAGACTGCGGTGGTGGGCAACTGGATCTTCGTGGGACTGACTGCTCCTCCGAACGTGGCCACGACTGGAGCTGCCTGGTCTTCGTCTGCGCCGTCGTCCTCGTGGAGCTCCGAGAGCGTGCACTTCGCGACACCACGCCTGTCCGTCTTTGCGATGCAAAACAAGTGCAAGCCGCGCGCAAACGTGACTTGCGAATCGGCAACGGGTCGGCCGGCTATTGATGCGCGCACCGCGACTTCGACTGGCAGCGATGGCTTGCGCAGCGGAGAAACATCGACGACTTCCCACGAAACGGCATTCGCTGTCGCCGAGGCAGCTTCGCTGCGCACGACGCAATTGCGCGCGCGGGCAATTGCCGCGAGGATTGCAGCTTGTGTGCGCGAGCCGGTGCGCGGCGCTTGCTGCGCTCCGATATCGAACCTGAAATCCTGGACCGGATCCTTCTGCAAGATGAACTGGTACAGGCGCTCGAGCACATGCAGGTCCCATGAATCGCCGCCTCGGTCTGCACCTGCGGGAAGCCAAGTCGCGCGCGTACCGTCCGGTCCGCTGGCGATGAGTCCTGCGGCTCGCCGAGGCTGGTCATCCTGCGCGGGCACCAGCGCGAGAAACGTGTTGGCCCCGGTCGTCCATTCGGCACTCCGCAAGTCCGCGGCCGGCTGTGTCACCAGCGACGAATTGGCGGGAAGCTGCGTCAGCTTGTCGACCGGCACGTCGACCGGCATCGGGTGGGCGACAGTTCCTGAATGGGCGGACGGCGTGCAGCCGTCCTGCTTCGCCGCAGCCGCAGCAGGCAGGGCGACGGCAGACGTAACCGATGCGATCACGATGGACGCGAAGCCGCTCGAGAGAAGCCGGAACATCATGTCTCCTTTGGTTGGGCGATTCTGTGCCGGTTTTCCTGGGTAATGTTGGGAAAGTGGCTCACGCGAATACCCGGTCGCGATTGAGAATGCGGTGCGGGTCCAGCATGGCTTTGAGCTGCCGCATCAACGCCACTTCCTCTTGGCTGCGGCTGTGGTGGAGAAAGGGACGCTTGATGGTCCCGACGCCGTGTTCGGCCGAGATGCTTCCGTCGAAACGTCCCACCGCCTCGTACACGAGGCTCTCCGCGTGCTCGAGGTCCGAATCGGACGCGAACGGGCCGCTGATCAGGTGCAGGTTGCCGTCGCCCAGATGCCCGAAGAAAAGGTGTTGCTGCTGCGGGAACAGCGCGCCCAGCCTGGATCGCAGGTCGTCGACGAGGTCGTCCATTCGAGGCGTTGCGACGCTCACGTCGAAGGCAGCGCATGGCTTGCAGAGCGACAGCAGCTCGCTGACACCTTCGCGATAGGACCAGAGCTGCTGGGCCTGCGCGACGGACTGGGCGACGATGGCATCCTGGACGATCTCGCGCTCCATCGCGTTCTCGAGGAACGCTTCCATCGCGCCGGTGCCGAGCTCGAGGGAGGCCGCGAAAGTTTCGATCAGCACGTACAGCGGGCGCTGCTCCCGGAAGGGGGACGTCTTCCCAAGCGCAGCAAGGCTCGCGTCGAAGAAGTCGCGCCACATCAGCTCGAATGCCGAGAGACCGGGCAAGCGCGCTTTCGCTTCGCGCAGCAGCGATAGGGCCGCATCGAAACTTCCCACCGCGCAAAGCACCGTCATCTGCGAGGATGGTTTCGGCACTAGTGCGAGCGACAGGCGCGTGATCACGCCGAGGCTGCCTTCGGTCCCGATGAACAACTGCTTGAGGTCGAACCCGGCGTTGTTCTTGATGACGCGATCGAGCATCGTCAGCAGCGTGCCGTCGGGTAGTGCCGCTTCGAGCCCCAGCACGAGGTTGCGCATCATCCCGTACCGCAGGACCCGGTTGCCGCCTGCGTTCGTTGCGGCGTTTCCTCCTAGCTGGCAGCTGCCGCGAGCACCGAGGTCCAGGGGGAACAACCATCCGCGTTCCGCGACGGCATCCTGCAGCTTCTCGAGGGTGACGCCGGCCTGGACGAGTGCCGTTCCACCGACCGGGTCTAAGTCCTCGATCGCATCCATGCGCGACAGCGACAGCGCGATCTCCCCTTCCTGGGGATTGGCGCCGCCGGCCAATCCGGTGAGTCCGCCTTGAACCACGAGGCGCGCGCGATGCGCGTTGCACACGCGCAGTGCGCCTGCCACTTGTTCAGGTGTGCGCGGTAACAGGACGGCGATGGGCAATCGCGCCTCGGCCTCGCTCCAGTCCGCAGTCGTGCGTTCTTCGATCGCCGCGCCTGTCAGGACCGAAGAAGAACCGAGGACCTCTCGAAGCTCCTGCAGGAGTTGTTCCGAAATTTGAGAGGCGCGTACGGTCGGTGCACGCTCTTGAGTGGTCATGATGGATGCTCCCTGGATTGCCGAAGCCGGACGCAATGCGGCCGGCTTCGGACAGGTCGGCAGATTCGAGCCCGGGCGCAGCGCGGGCGGTATTTACTTCACTTGTGCGGTGGTGGCGGACGCAAGCTCGACTGTGCCGTCGGAGAGCGTACCTTCTGCAAATTCGGCGGTCACCGAGGTCGCTGTGCTCGGGAACGTACAGCCGGCCACACCCTTTGCGTTCGTGTATGAGGTGCAGGTCTCGCCAGCCGGCTGCGCGGTGAAGTTGACGTGGCCGTTCTGCACGAATCCGAACGGATCGGTGACCACGGCGGTAGCTTGCATCATCCCGGGAGAGTTAGTCGCTTGCGTCACTTGTACAGCTGTCGTGATCCATCCGGGAATCTTGGCGGTCGCGTCGAGTTGCGCCACCTTCGCCGCCGCGCACTCGCGCAGAATGGACAGCGAGCGCAGCGCGAGCGCATTGCCGATGAGGAACGGGTTCGCCGACGAGTACGACTGCGGATTCGCCTTCAATGCGTCAAGCTTCGCCAGCGATCCGTCTACGAAGGGGTGCGTGTGAATCGTGCCGTCAATCTTCTGGGCAGCGGAGAGGCGGTACAGCCGCTCGCTTCCGTCGAGGTACTGTTGGGCCAGCGAGATCGTGCCGGGCATGCCCGTGCCGCCCCAGAACGCCAAGTGATATGTCTTGCCATTCAGCTTTGCGGGCACGACGCCGGAGAACGTCCCGACGGTGTGGCCGGGTGTGGACAGCAGCGTCATCGACAAGCCGCCGAAATCCTTGGCCTGTGGCTGCAGGTTGCTGGAATCCAGCTGCGTCACGGTGAACGGTGGTGTTGCCTTTGCTCCGACACTCGCGTCCGCACTGCCCAAGTAGATGGGGATTCCGTACGTTTGCTGCAGGTAACCCGCGCCGCCGTAGTGATCACCATGCCCGTGCGTCGGCATCGCGCCCTCGAGCTGGCTCGCGCTCGACCCCATGGCCAAGAGGCCGGGCTCGGTGATGCTTTGGGCCTCACCGGTGTTGTTCAGCGTATCGATGAGGAATGACTTCCCGTTGTCGGCCTTGAACGCATACTGCAGGACCCACCGCGGGCCGAAGGACCACATGTTGTCGAACATCTGCGTCGGCGGAACAATGTTGTGGTCCGACAGTTCTGGGGGGAAGCTCGTGTGCTCAGCGGTGTAGCACCACTGAGTGCGAAGCGCGGCGGGGTCGTACTGCGCTGCTGTGCCGGGCGCAGGCGCTGCGTCCGCCGCCGGCTTGGTCCCAGCGTTGGCAGTGGCCAGCGCCAAGTGTTTGTCGTATTCAGTCGCGCTCTTCGGCGGGGAAGTGAACCCCGTCGAGGAGTCCGGCACCACGCCCAATGGCCCGGTGGCCGCCGCGAGCGTGGGTATGGCTCCTACGGTTGTGTATGGGCCGCCGCCGCCGCCGCCGCAGGCAGCGAGCACCGCAGCCGCAAGGGCTGAGGCGACCGAGGCGCCAAAGGCGCGGTGTGAGGGTGTGTTAAGCCTGAACATTTTGTCTCCTGGAAATACGAGGCAGGTTCGCGCGATTCATGGATCGCCGAAGCGATTTTTGGCCCGATCGAACCGGGTAGTCGCGACATTTCCTGAGGCACTTTGAAGCTTGTCTGTACAATGGATCGACGTGCCATCGGATCGCACATGCACTTCACCCTCCGCCAGATCGAAGCTTTCATCGCCGTCGCGGACACCGGGAGCTTTACGCGCGCCGCAGACCATCTGCATCTCACGCCGTCGGCGGTCAGCCAACTCATCATCGAGATCGAAGGCGTCCTCGGGTACAAGCTCTTCGACCGCAGCACGCGCAAGGTTGTGCTGTCACCGGCGGGCCGCGCCTTCATGCCCGCTGCACAGGCGCTCAGCAAGCACGTCGATCTGGCACGGACGATGGCCCTGGACATCCGGAATCAGGCCGCGGGGGTGGTGCGTGTTGCCGCACCGATGGTGGTGGCGAGCGTGATGCTTCCGCGCATCATCGCCAGCTATAAGACCCTTCGGCCGAAAGTGACCGTTCGACTCATCGATTCGCCGGTCGAGGCACTCGTCGACAAGGTCGCGTCGCGGCAAGTCGATCTCGCGGTGGGCCCCGACCGCCCAATCGGGCCGGAGGTTGAGCGCGTCTTGCTCTATCCCAGCCCCTGGGTGGTTTGGTGCGCGCCAAAGCATTTGTTCGCGCGCATGCCCACGGTGACCTGGGCAGACCTCGGCAAAGCGGAACTCGTTGCAGCCGGGCGGGACCATGAGATCCATCTCTCGGGAATGATGCGTAACGTGCCGGACAACGCGCGCGTGGTACCGGTGCAGGTCGTCGACAATGTCTCGACGGCGCTGGCCCTTGCGGCGACCGAGATCTACTACACGATCTCGCCTGCATACGTGCAGCCCCTTGCCGTGCAGCTCGGCCTGGTCATGCGGCAGATCGAAAATCCGGTCCTGCTGCGCGAGATGTCACTGTTTCGTCCGGCCGACCGATCACTGTCACCCGCCGCGACCGGATTCGCGGCTCACATCGAAGCGGCGCTCAAGGACAAGCCGGCGGCCCCGCAGGAAGCGAAGACGCGGACGCGCAGCGTGCGATAGTACTGCGACTTGGGGGTCACGCGTTCACGAAGGAGGACCGCGGCGCCAGCGATGCCTCTCGCCAGCTGCGGAATTCCAGGAAGTTGAACAGGCGCTGGTAGAACCCATCCAACGCCGCCCAATTCTGCTGACTCGCTACCGTGCGTAGCGACTCTTTCCGACGCTCTTTGAAGCGTTGCTGGACAATCCCCGGATGCGGCCCCTGCACATGAGCTCGCCATGATCCCTGCGGCGCGCCGGAGCGGTCCCTGTGGTGCTGCTGCAGGATGCGTCTTCGATCCACGGGTGTTCCGCTCTGCGCGACACAGCATGTCGTCGTCTGGTCCTACCGCAACTTGAGCAGGAAATCTAGAGTACTTGGAACGGCACCAGTCGAGGTGTCTGTCACTTGGAGATGTGAGATGAGCCTTTCTCGTGGCGTCTGGGCCCTTGAGGACGTAGCCCTGGTCCTGATCGACTATCAAAAGGAAATGTTCGAGAACGTCAGGTCCGAGACCAGCGCGGACCTGATTGATCTCAACGTCCGCTTCCTGATCAAGGCGGCCAAGAGTTTTGACGTCCCGGTCGTGCTGAGCACCGTGGGAGTCAAGATGGGCGTGAACGGCCCGACGCGCGCATCGATTCGGGACGAACTGCCTGGCCATGCAGTGATCGACCGAAGCTCGATGGACGCGTGGGAAGACGCAGGATTCAGAGCGGCGATCGAGAAGACCGGCAAGAAGCGTCTGATCTTCGGTGCTCTGTACACGGAAATCTGCCTGGCATTCCCCGTGGTGGATGCATTGCGAGATGGCTTTGAAGCCATGTTCGTCGTCGATGCGGTTGGGGGGATGTCCCAGCTTGCGCATCGGACCGCAATTGAACGGTTGACCGCAGCTGGCGCAATCCCGAATACGTCATTGGCCCTGGTCACTGAGTTATTCCGCGATTGGAAGTCGCCTGTCTCCGACAAGGCTCGCGACGTCATCAAGTGGTATCTGCCCGAAGTACAGAAGCTCGCGGCTGTGGCCGCTGGAGCCTGAGTCCGGCACTTGAGGACGCGTGAGCAATTCCTCGCGCCGGATCCTGTGCCGGTGGGATCGGACTCAGGAGAAATGCTCCGGATCCCCCAAGAGAAATCCGACAGAGACCTGGATGCGTTCCGGCTTCAAGTCGTCGGTATGGGCAAAGGCCGACCAATTCACATATGGCGAAAGGATCCCCGCATGATCGTGCTCGTTGACACCAATGACCACCGCGCCGTCCGCAACAAGGACAACGTTCTCGCCCTCTACGATCTGATGATCAATCAGAAGAAATCGCAGGAGGCAAGCGCCAAATTAGTGAGCCCAGAATATGTCCAGCACAATCCGTTGATCCCAGACGGCTCGGATGCGCTGGGCAAATACTTCGGCCAGGTCACACGCGAGCGTGCCGGTGCTCGCGTTGTCGTCCATCGCATCATCGCTGTCGGCGAGTACGTGTGGGCGCACGTCAACTTTCTGAATCTGTTCAATGACGATCCCTCCGACACAGGAGTTGCGGGGGTCGACATCTACCGAATGGATGCGGATGGCAAGGCTGTGGAGCATTGGGACGTCCTGCAAATGGTTGGCAATCCAAAGAACTCTGCCCCTTGGATTGCACTGGACATTCCGCGTGTCAACCAAAACGGCATGTTCTGAAAGGCGTTATCCGTTTGTCGGTCGGTGAGCAGGTATGGGCGAAACCGTCTACTGCCACGATGAGGAAGCAAAGCAGAAGTATGACAGTCTGCGTGCGTGAGATCCGGTGACCGTTGATGAATTGCTGGACGTCAATGGTGCGGGTCATGGTGATTGGGTCCTGGCTGGGCGGTCGCATGTGCGCACGCCCAACTCGGAGTGCCGGAGATTCAGCGGGCGTCCGACTGCGCGGCGGGCGCCGCCTGCGCGAAGGCGGGCAAGCGAGAACAGGTGGCGTCGACCGCGCTGATCAGCGGCCAACGGGTCATGTCGACACCAAAGCGGCGCGCACTTTCGACTTGAGGAACCAGATAGACGTCGGCGAGCGAAGGCGCCCCGCCGAAGCAGAAATCGCCACGAGCCGTGTCCTGCCGCAGTAGCACTTCGATGGCGTCGAAGCCCGTCGTGATCCAGGTGGCGCACCAGGCGTTGACGGCTGCCTCATCCGCACCCATGTTCTTGCGCAAGTACTGCAGGATGCGGCGGTTGTTGATGGGGTGGATATCGCAGCCCACCATGGCGGCCAGCGCGCGGACTTGTGCGCGCGCCTCAGGTCCTTCAGGCAGCAGTGCTGGGGTAGGGTAGCGTTCCTCGAGCCACTCGATGATGGCTGGCGATTGGATCAGAGTGCTACCGTCGTCCAGAGTCAGTGCGGGCACGAGACCTTGAGGATTGATGACCCTGTACTCGGCCTGGGCCTGTTCGTCTACGCGCAAATCTATGGCGCGATAGGCAGGCTTTAGTCCCTTGAGGTTCAGCGCAATGCGCAAACGGTGCGAGGTGCCGCTTCGAAAGAAGCTGTATAGCTCCATGGCTTTGTTCTTCTCGATCAGGAGCGTTCGCCGACGGTCAGCGCGATCTCGCCGACGCCCTCGATGCGTCCGGTGATACGGTCGCCAGGCGAAACGGCGCCCACGCCTTCGGGCGTACCGGTGTAGATCAGGTCGCCCGGCTGCAGGTGGTAGAAGAGAGACAGGTCGGCAAGGATCTCTCGGAGGTTCCAAATTAGCTTGTTCAGATCCGACTGCTGCTTGACCTGGCCATTGACCGACAGTTCGATGGCACCGGCATCGAGCACCTGCCCCTGCATGGGCACGATCTCGCTGGCGACGGACGATTGTTCGACGTCCTTGCCCAGATCCCAGGGCCGGCCCTTATCGCGCGCCACCAGTTGAAGATCGCGCCGCGTCATATCCAGACCGCAGGCGTAACCGTAGATGTACTCGTGAGCACGGTCGGCGGCAATCCGGAAGCCTTCCTTGCCGATGGCGACTAGCAACTCCATCTCGAAGTGATAGTTGCTGGTTTCAGGAGGATAGGCCACGGTGGCGCCGGAGGGCGTCAGCGTGGAGGGATCCTTCGTGAAGTAGAAGGGGCGCTCGACGCTCTTGTCCACCGGACGGCCCATCTCAACTGCATGGGCATGGTAGTTGCGCCCGACGAAGAACAGTCGATGGATAGGCAGGCGCTTCTCGCTGCCTCGCACGGGCAGGGAATAAACCGGGGAAGGTGTCCAGAGATATGAGGGTTGGTTCATGAAGATTTCTGTCAAAAAGAAGATGGGGTGACGTTCGGTTGGCATCGGTCACTCGGCATCGATCTGCACGCGATGTTGGTGGAGCGCCTCGAAGATGGGCGCATCGCTAAAGCGGAATAGGTCGAGCGCGGCATCGTCGTCGCATCGAGCCTGGAAGGACACCCAGGAGGGCACGACGAGCATATCGCCGCGCTGCACACGCCATTCCTTGCTACCCACGCTGACCTTGCCGGTGCCCTCGAAAATCTGATAGACGGAGGAGCCGACTTCGCGCCAGCTCCGGGTCGTGCTGCCCGCGCGCACGCGGTGCATCTCGCAGCGGATGGTGGGCAATACGTCGCGCCCTGTGCCTGGGTGGGTAAAGCGAACGGCAGCATGACCGGGACTGATCACGCCGACGTGGCCTTCTTCCTCCAGCGCGAGCTGGTCG